>JAISZI010000027.1 GCA_031269335.1 Puniceicoccales bacterium | reverse complement strand
GACAAACTCGGTGTGGTTTTGGGACGTTGCGCAGGTGCTTGGTAGGATGTCTTTCATTGTTGTTAACTTACTGTTGTTAGCCATGTTACTTGGTTGCTCGGCGTTTAGGAACCTCGGCTTTCTCTTCCTTATGTGCGGGTTCTTTGACCCTGTCAGTAGTTCGAGATTAGCCAGATTACCCACGGCGTTCCTGTCTTCGGGACGGGCTTTGAGCCCTTCGGGGCGTGCGGACTCGCCGAGGGTCGACGGTTGCGGATGGCCAACCGCAACCGTCACCTTCTGGCGGAGCACCGGAGAGTTTCTCCGGCGACAACCAAATGCTATTTTAGTGAGGTCAACACCAGCGCAAACGGAGGTGGACGGGGGAGTTCCAGACAGATGACCCTCCCGTGGGTCGAGCGAGAAGGGGAGGCTGGTGGAGGCGGGAGCGGGGACGGGGGCAGCAGGGACGCCGGTGGAGGCGGGAGCGGGGACGGGGGCAGCAGGGACGCCTGGGGAGGAGGCTGGAGCAACGGGCAAGGGATCGGCGTCGGTGCCCCCGTGCGCCTCAAGAAGCGCCCCGCTCCGACGAGTTTTATGACCCATTCTCGCGGGGCGCTTCTTGGGCGTCCAAGCGGCTGGCAAATAGGTGCGTTTTCCTTCGGTCATGGAAGACATAAGGGGCGGCTCCAACATAGCCCAGGGCAACGCCCTGGGTATTTTGGAAACAACAAAAAACATAAGCCCCAAAGGGGCGGCACCAAGTATTTCCCAGGGCAGCGCCCTGGGGGAAGGATGTGGCGAAGGCAACGGCGCACCCCAATTTACCCGCGCCAACGGCGCATTCTGACGGTAGCCCAGGGCGTTGCCCTGGGCTATGTTAGGGTCGCCCCTTTGGGGCTGCGGGCAGTCGTGCAGGCGGGACGCCTGCGCTCCCATGTCTGGGCTAATGTTGGTGCCGCCCCGTTGGGGCTGCGGGCAGTCGTGCAGGCGGGACGCCTGCGCTCCCATGTCTGGGCTATGTTGGGGCCGCCCCTTTGGGGCTTTTTCCTTCGCCCCCTCCTCCTCAAACTTTTTTGTCGCATGGGAGGTGTTTCCTGTATTTCTATCCCGTTGTTTCTTCGACCAGATGATCGGTTCGCTTTTTCAAAAATTCAAAGAGAGCTTTCAAAAAAACACGCCGTCTTTCCAAAAATTTTTTGGCAAAATCGGCGGTCTTTTTTCAAAGAAGATTGATGCTGCTTCCGTTGAAGAGATCGAGGAGGCGCTTTACGGTGCCGATTTCGGACTCGAAACTACCGGGGAAATTCTCGCCGAAATCCGTGAATCCTACCGTAAGGACAAGGAGTTACGTGGGCAAGACGCCGCTCGCATCGGTGCTGCCGTCCTCAATCGTGTCATGGAGGGTGCCGAGGGAAGTTACACGCCTGACGCCGCCCGTCGTCCTGAGGTGATTGCCCTCATCGGCGTCAATGGTGCGGGTAAAACTACCACTGCGGCGAAGCTTGCGTGGCGGTTTAAGCAGAATGGGCGTTCCGTTATCCTTGGTGCCTGCGACACTTTTCGCGCTGCGGCGAATGAGCAGATAAATTCGTGGGCGACGCGGCTTGGCGTGGAACTTGTTTCCAGTCAACAAGGTGCCGATTCTGCCGCCGTTGCTTATGACACCGTTCGGGCGGCGCGTGCCCGCGGGTGCGAAATCGCTTTGCTCGACACAGCCGGACGCCTCCACACGAAGGGGCATCTTTTGGAAGAGCTGAAAAAGATTCACCGCGTTGTCCAAAAACTTGATTCTGCTGCGCCCCACCATCGCTGGCTCGTCGTGGATGGCTCGCTTGGGTCAAATTCAATCGAGCAGGCACGCGTCTTTCACGAAGCTGTCGGTCTCACGGGTTTGGTGATTACCAAACTTGATGGCACTTCTCGCGGCGGTGCCCTTGTCGGCATTTACCGTGCCCTGCGCATACCGGTTTATTACGTTGGTTTGGGCGAGCAACCTGCTGATCTGCACCCGTTTTCAAAACGCGACTACATCGATGCTCTCTTTGGGTGAGAGGCGTTGACTTGCCTTACAATTGCTCGATTTTGCCGATGCGGCGGGCGTGCCGTCCGCCCTCAAACGCCGTTGTGAGGAAAATGTCCAACCAGCGCGTTGCATCTTCGGCGGACGTAAATTTTTGTCCGAAGCAGATGACATTGGCGTTATTGTGGCTGCGTGAAAACGTTGCTATTTCGTCATTTACACAAAGGGCGGCGCGCACGCCCGGGGTTTTGTTCGCCGCGATAGAGACGCCAATGCCACTGGAGCAAACGAGGACGCCGAAACTTGCCTTGCCCGTGGTCACATCTTCGGCGACCGCGTGGGCGAAATCGGGGTAATCCACGGACAATTCGCTATCTGTGCCTCTGTCAATGACTTCGCGTCCGCCCTCGCGCAGGTGTTGTGCAAGTGCGGTCTTTAGTTTGTAGCCGGCGTGGTCGCTCCCAACTGAAATTTTCATGGTGCACGAAAAAAAGCAGCCGCCCGAAAATGTCCACCTTTGCCTGTCGGATATGCCGCTCGCTCTCCCTTTTTTTTAGGCACCGGCGGCATGCGCAGGCGTTGGCGCGAGAAAAACTGGTGTTTTGCAGAGGAACATTCGCTTGCGAGATGCGTCCAAGTTGGTAGTTCATTTCACTATGCCGAAACAAGTCATCTTTCAAACAGGGTTCAAGCGGTGCGTCGTAGCATTTGCGTTTTTTATATTCTCTTTGGTGCCGGGAACGAGCGCGGAAGTTTTCAGCAGGGGTCTCGTCGGGCACTGGACTTTTGATGGCGCGGATGCCGTCGCCGCCGGTCGAGAGAGCGCGTCAAGGCGTTTTCATGCCAAGTTGGGCGGGAATGTCAGGATTGTGCCGGGCATCTTTGGCAATGCTGTCGATATTGCGGGAAAAAACGAAATCACCGTCGCGCCCGATTTCTTGCCCGTCGGCATCGACGCATTAACCATCTCCGCATGGATTGCGCCGCGCCGCGTCGGTGACGGCATCATTTTGCGCAAAGAAGACGGCGAAATGCGCATCTTGTTCGCTCTCCAGAATGACAAGTTCCTTACGCTCGGTCTTGCCTGCGGGCGCAATTATGCCGAGTGCGACGCTATTTTGCACCCGAGCGAGGTCGTTGACGGAAAATGGCACTTTGTCGCTGGCAGCTTTGACGGCAAAGTCATGCGCGTTTTTCTTGATGGTCGGCAGATCGGAGCTTTTCCCCGAAATGCGCCCTTGAACACTATCCACGATTTTGTTGCGGGTTGGGCAAACAAAGGAGGGATCGGTGCCCCGCTTTATATTGGAAGTCTCCGAGGCGGTGAATCTTTTGACGGCAAAATTGACGATGTTCGTTTTTATGCCACCGCGCTCTCTTCCGCTCAAATTGATAAGATTTACGCCGCCGGTTCACAGAAAACTTCCAAGCCCGCCATAGCCGCCCGCGCAGAGGCAAAAAAAATCTATAGAAAAGGTGCGACCTTTATCGAAACACTTTCAAAAACCGCAAGAAATATCCCCCAGGGAAAAACGGTGGACGCGCTCGCAGCGGTAGAGATACAACGTCTCCTCCTCGGCGATTTTCCCGAAGAAACAAATCACTATATAACCAAGTGGCAAAGGAACCCCGTCGAGGTGATCTTATTGAGCGAAACGGATCGTAATGACCGTGCGAAATTACTCGCTAAAGAAGCTTTTGAATACCTGCCGCTAACCGATTTTCAGTGGAATTCCATTTCTCTACAAGAACGCGCCAAATGGCGGAAAGCGGAGAAAATAAAAACGCAGATTGAGAAAAACGCATCTGTTGATGCCGAAGGCGTTCTCTTTCTCGAATACCTTGTAGAGAAACGCCCGATGCGAAACGAACGCGTCGCGCCGTCGAGTGTTGCGCAGACCCCGCCGGTCGTTTCGCGGAGCAAAGACGAAGCAGTTAAGGTCATCGAGAATGAGTGGCTTTTTCAGTGTAAAAATAAACCCACCGTTGACGAAGCGATCATCGAAATTTCCCGTGCGCGAAAATTGCTTGTCCGCCTTGGAATTTCAGGAACCGGCGGCGATGTTTTTCTCAAGCGACTCGCCGTGCTTGAAACCGAAGCGAAAACAAAGAACAGAGCCGATCTCGACCCGACGCTCTATTTCGCTGTGCGCACTGTTAAACGCGAAATTATGTTAAAAAATCCAGTCATTGATTTTGATTCCGTCCTCTACATCGACAACCCCAATCCCGCCGGCAGCGAATGGAATCACGAGACGCGCCACCGCCTCGGTTACATGTCCGTTTCGGGCGGCGGGCGTCTCCTTATACAAAAAGGACTTGGCCCCGACGGCAAGTTCACCCAAATCGCGCCCATTGCGCCGTTGCATGGCAGCTTCTGGCGCCCGGACTTATCTTACGATGCATCCAAGGTCGTTTTCTCTTTCAAACCGCACAATGAAAAGACCTTTCACCTCTACGAAATTGGCATAGATGGCAAAGGTCTGCGCCAGCTTACCGGCGGGATGTTTGACGATCTCGACCCGATTTATCTGCCGGATGGCAAGAACATCATGTTCATCACTTCCCGCGGTCACATCTACGTCCGCTGTATGCCGCCCACGAACGCATACGTTACGGCGAGAATGCCCCTTGATACGAAACCCGGCGACAAGAACCTCTACATCGTGTCGCGCAACGGCGAACCGGAATACACGCCTTCGGTGCTTAACGACGGGCGCATTATTTACACCCGCTGGGAATATACCGACAAGCCGCTTTGGCGCGCCCAGAGTCTCTGGACGATGAACCAAGACGGAACGAATGTGCAGACGTTCTGGGGCAACCAATCCGTTTGGCCTGACCTTCTTAAAGATGCCCGTTCCATTCCCGGTAGTAAACGCATCATGTTTACGGGCAGTGCACACCATAACTGGTTTTCGGGTTGCATCGGCATCATCGACCCCACCAAAGGTCTCAACTTCCCCAATGGACTCACGAAAGTCACCCAAGAACTCCATTGGCCTGAAAGCGGCAACGGTCCCGTCGATCCCAAAGAGAGCAACGATTACCGCTCTGCTCCTTACGCCGCTTACGATTCCCCTTACCCGCTCAGTGAGAAAGACTTCCTCGTGTCCGCACGCAAAGGCGGGCGAGGCGGCAAGTTCGTCCTCCTCCTCATGGATACCGACGGAAATCGCGAGATCATCAATGAAGGTGCTTTCAATATCCGTTATGCCATACCGATACGCAAACGCCCCGTCCCCCGCGTCCAAGTCGATAAAGTGAATTGGCCTACATGGGAAGAACGCAACAAGCCGGGCACGGGACATATTTATAGCAACAATGTCTATGAAAACGCCCCGCCGGAATTGAAGGGCAAGGCGAAATACCTCCGCATCTGGTCTATCGAACACAAGACTTATACTTACTGGTATAAACGCCCCTACGTCTCTTCCGGACCGGAAGTCTCGGCTGTCCAGTCTGAGGGTGTTAAAAAAATCATCGGCACGGTGCCTATAGAAGAAGACGGCAGCGTTAGTTTCAACGCTCCCAGCGGTATCGCCCTCCATTTTCAATTGCTCGATGGAAACCAGCGCGCTCTTCAAACAATGAAGAGTTTCACCGGTGTCCAGCCCGGCGAAACCCGAGCCTGTTTCGGGTGCCACGAGCAAAAGATGAATGCTCCCGTTTCTAATACCATTGGCAAAGCACTCCGCCGTTCGCCGTCGAACATCCGTCCTGTTCCGTGGGACGACATCAGCGTCGGCTACGAACGTTATGTCCAACCGGTGCTCGACAAACATTGCGGCGGCTGCCACGCGGACGAAAAGAAAGCTGCTTACCAAAAATTTAATAGTAAACTTCGCCCGGGTTTTCTCGGTTTCAAAGAACCTTATATGACTCTCCTTGGTAATCCTACGTGGGGTTCACCTTACAGAAAACCTAAGAATCCTCCGGGAGGATTTGGTTGGGCGGACACCATCCTTGTAGAATCTTACAGCCAAGTAGAACCCGCCGCTTACGCCACTTATCCGCCGATGAAACGCCTTTCCTACAAGAGCCGCCTTGTCGAACGTATGGCGGGCGGGAAACACTATGGCGTAAAAGTTTCCGGCAACGATCTCCTCCGCGTTATCCACTGGGTAGATGCGATGGGTCCCTACAACGGCGCCGAAGAAATTCGCGACCAAGAAGATCCTTCTTTCTTTGGTAAAGACTGGATTTCCCAACGTCCGCGTATCCGCACCGCGCCCATAGTGCCGCGTCCGGGACCTTTCGATCCCTTTTTTACGGATACCGATCCCGCCTACTTTACGCCCGCCTTGGAGTATTACAATAAACTGCCCTACGGCGTAGCACGCAGATAACGAGTCAGAAACGAAATGGCAAAAGGATTAAGAGAAATAAACAACCGGATTAAATCCGTTAAAAGTACCGCACAAATCACGAGGGCGATGCAACTCGTCGCAGCCTCGAAGATGAAACGCGCCCAGGATACAGCCCTTTCCGGGCGCGATTACGGTTACCTTCTTGCCGACATTCTTGACAGCACCCTCTCGTGCATCGGGGAAAACGACTACGCGCATCCCTTCCTCCACTATCGAGAAGTGAAAACGCGCGGCATTCTCCTCGTCACCACGGATAAAGGGCTTTGCGGCGCTCTTAACGCAAATCTCTACCGTCTCCTTGCTGACATCCCCAAGACAGCCAAATTCGTCGCCGTAGGCCGCAAAGGCGCCCAGTATCTTGCCCGAATCGGGCGCACTTTGCTCGCCGAATTTCCTGTCTCCGACCGCGTCGAATTTTCCGAAATTCGCATCATTGGCGAGTATCTGAAAAACCAATACCTCGACGGCGCCGTGGACACTATAGAAATTCTCCACTCGCGCTTTAAGAACACCCTTGTCCAAGAAGCTGTCCTGCAACCTGTTTTGCCACTCGCCAACATCCACGCCATGGTCGAAATGACACGCGCCCGCCTCGGCGGGAACATCGCCAGCGCAGGGCGAGATGAACGCGAAATGACCTTTGAACCCAGCGTAGCCGAGATTTTAGACCAACTCCCCTTCCTCTTTTTGCGCAACACCCTCTATCGTGCCCTCCTCGAAGCCAAAGCGTCCGAGCACTCCGCCCGCATGGTCGCTATGAAATCCGCCACGGACAATGCCCAGAAAATCACCGAAAGCCTTACCCTCGAATATAATAAAGCCAGACAGGCTTCGATAACGCAGGAAATTAACGAAATCACTGCCGCCTCCTTAATGCGCTGATTTCCCCGCCTCACTTTTTTATCCTCTAACATGTTCGCTCTAACAAGTTCGGTGCCGCCGCCATTAGAAACGACTTCCGTGCCCACGCCGGGTTTCTGGGTTCACAATCTGGACCCGTTGTTGGTGCGTTTCCCCGAAGGCTTTTGGCTGGAAGGATTACGTTGGTATGGTCTCGCCTATGTGGCGGGCTTCGTCATGGCAGGGATTTTACTGCATTCTTACCGGAAACGGGGCAGGATATCCCTCAACTCCGACCAGATATCCACCTTGTTGACCGCGATTGTGCTCGGGGTGCTCGTCGGCGGACGCCTCGGTTATGTGTTCGGCTATATGTTGCCGCAAAACCCGCGCTTGTTGCTCGACGAGCCGCTGTCAATTTTCCGCGTGGATAAAGGCGGGATGGCAAGTCACGGCGGCATGATCGGCGTCTGGATCGCGCTCGCATGGTTTGCCCGCCGGACGAAGACGCGATTTTGGAATCTGATGGATATTTCTGCCACGCTCGCGCCGGCTGGCTTATTTTTCGGACGCATCGCGAATTTTATCAACGGCGAGCTTTGGGGACGCGAAACGGACGTCGCATGGGCGGTGATTTTCCGCCCGAGTTACTCGTCGAATATCTATTTGCTGCCCCGCCACCCGTCGCAGCTTTACGAAGCAGGTTTGGAAGGATTGCTTTTGCTGGTGTGGACACAGTGGCGTTTTCGCAAGGGGCGTCTGCCGGAAGGGCGACTCGCAGGCGAAACGATGTTGGGTTACGCCATTGTGCGGGTATTCTGCGAAATTTTCCGCGAACCAGACGCGGGCGTGAGTCTCGTACTCGGTCTTTCCCGCGGGCAATTTTATTCGCTTTTTCTCGGCATTTTTGGTATGGCTATTATTATTTGGGCGACACGGAAAAATCGTGGCATTGGCGACGATGGCGTGGAAACGCCTAAAAACGCGTAGCCGAGGTCGGGAGTCGCGTCCCTTCGGGGCGCGGGCGGGTGCACCGGCGGGCGCACCGGTGATGACTTTATCCTTTCCACGCGATTAGTGTGCGGCATCTTCCCCGTGCATGATTTGGTTGTATCGCTTACTCTTTCTTCCTGCATTGCTTTTTTTACTGCCGCGCTACTTGCCGCGCATGTTGAAGCGTGGAGGATATGCGAGGGATTTTCGTCACCGGTTTGGGTGTTTCAAGCCGCTTCCGGCTCGTCGTGCCGGGAGGCGGCGGGTGTGGCTGCAAGCGGTGTCGGTTGGCGAGGTCAATGCCGTTGAACCGCTCTTGCGCGCTCTGGCGGCGCGGGGCGATGTCGAGGTCGTGCTCACGACGACTACGAGCACGGGTTACCATGTCGCCCGCGAAAAACTCGCCCCGTTTGTCCTCGCTACGGGTTTGTTTCCCCTTGATTTCTGGTTATTTAACCGGCTCGCATGGAAGCGAATTCAGCCCGATTTCATTATTTTGATGGAAGGGGAACTTTGGCCTGAACACTTGTATCGTGCCCGCTGTTACGGTGTGCCGGTCGCGCTCATCAATGCCCGCCTGTCGGATAAATCTTTTCGGCGTTACCTGCGTTTCAAGCGCGTTACTGGCGGATTGCTTGACGCGCTTTCCGTCGTTGGTGTTGGTGCGCGCAACGATGCCCGCCGCTTTTTTCATATCGGCATTCCCGTTAAAAAGATTCACCTGACCGGCAACCTGAAATTTGAGGCTGTGCACCCCAGTTTGGAAGATTCCACGAAGAATGACCCCGTTTTGCGTGACGCAATCGGCTTCGGCGACGCGCCCGACGCGCCCGTGCTCCTTGGTTCTTCGACATGGCCTGGGGAAGAAAAAATGCTCCTTGAAGTTCTTCTCCAAGCGCGGGCGCGTGGAATCCCGGTGCGTTTGCTGATCGTTCCCCGCCATGCCGAACGCCGTGGCGAAATCGCGAATTTGCTGGAAGGGACGAAATGGAAATGGTTTCTGCGTTCGCAACACCTCGCCGCCGCTCCCTATCCCGCCGATGTTTGTGTCGCTGACACTACGGGCGAATTGGCTCAGCTGACTTCGCTCGCCACACTCGCCTTTATCGGCAAGAGCCTTTCTCCGAACGACGGGGGGCAAACTCCCATCGATTGCGCCGCCCGTGGTGTTCCCATCGTCTATGGTCCGCGGATGACAAATTTTCGTGAGGCTTGCCGTGGATTGGAAGTGGATAATGGCGCGATTTGTGTAACTCATTGCGGTGAAGCTATTCTCGCACTTCTCGACTTGCTCGAATCTCCCGAAAAACGCGACATTCTCGCCCAAAATGCCCGCCGTTGGCACCTCGCTAATCAAGGGGCGATAGCCGGCACGCTCAAAATACTTGCCCCGTTTCTCGATCAAGGTGCCTCACCGGCACCCGGCGGAAAGTCGGCGAAAGGGTAGGGCGCAGGGGGGCACTTCGCCGCAGTTGCGCTACTTTTGGGGGCGTTATCTTTTTACACGGTGTATTGTTTTTTGGGGGATGGGTTGGTGACTTTTGCGGAGGGGAGTTCGGTGGCGAGTTCTTCTTCAAACCATTCGCGGGCTGGGGGGTCGCCGTGGGTGAGGACGATGGCGCGTGGGTCGCAGCGTTTGGCGAATGCGATAAGTTCGTCGCGGGAGGCGTGGCCGCTGAAATAGAAGTTTTCGATGTGGGCGCGTATTTTGGCGATGTGGTCGAGGCTGTTGAAGAGGAATGTATCGCCGTGTTTACGGGCGAGGAGGCGGCCGCCCGGGGTTTCGGGGTCGCAGTAGCCGACGAAGCAGAGGGTGTTTTTAGGGTATTCGAGGAGGTTGGCGGCGACGCGCCATGCGGGGGTGTTTTCGACGAGCATTCCGCTGGATAGCAAGTAGATGCCCTTTGTCGGGAGGTCTTTTCCGATGGGGGTGAACTGGCGGTCGAGGGGGCGGATGCGGAGGTCTTGGAGAATGTGGCGGCGGAAGTTCACGAAGCCTGCTTTGCGGCTCATTTGGTCTATGTAGTCCACGAGGTCAACACCGAGACCGGAGCAGTAAATAGGGCAGGATGCGAGGGCGTTGGCGAGGCGGGCTTTGTTCAAAATGGTGAGGATTTCTTGCATTCTGCCGAAGGCGAAGACGGGAATGAGGACGGAGCCGCCGTTTGTAATGGTCGTGTTAATGGTTTCGAGGAGGCGGGCGGTTTCGCCGGCGCGGGTGATGTCGTTGTCAACCGGTGTGGCTCCGTGGGTTGTTTCCATGACGAGTGTGTCGAGGGAAATGTCGGGGAATTGCGCGGCGGGGACTGTTTCTTGATCGTGGAAGAGGACGTCGCCGGTGAAAAAGATTCGGCGGTGTTTGTGTTCGACAAGGACGCCGACGGCGCCGGCGACGTGACCGGCGGGGTATAGGGTGATGTTTACGCTGGCGTTATCGCGTTCTGCGGTCGGGTGAGACGGCGGCGTTTCGGGCTGAAATTTGTCCGGGAGGGCGGCATGGCGCGGGAACAGGGTGCGCGGGCGCATCAGCGGAATGGGGTGGAGTGCCCGTTCTACGGCGTCGAGTTCGTTGTAGGTGAAGAGCGGGTATTCTTTGATTCCGGTTTCATCGCGTTGGCGGAGCATGACGCTGACGCTGTTGCGCAGGATGCGTTTGGCGACGATGGCAGAGGCGGGCGAGCAGAGGATTTCGAGGCCGGGTTGTTTGCGCAACACGACCGGGAGGGCGCCGATGTGGTCGAGGTGGCAATGGGTGAGGATAATGTAGTCGAGAGGCGGGAGGTCGTTTAGGTGCGGGAGGCACGCGAGGCCTTCTTTTTTCGGGTGCATTCCAGCGTCGATAAGGAGGTTAAGCCCTCCAATTTCGACAAGCAGGCTATTTGCCCCGATGTCTTGGGCGGAGTTAAGGTCGGTTAGCTTCATTTTTTAGGTTTTGTTACCCGTGTCTTGATTGGGAAGAGGGGCAGGGTCTGCTCATGCGTAAACTTCGTTGGGTGCGAAGAAACGGGAAATTTCAATGGCGGCATTTTCGGGGCTGTCCGAGGCGTGGCAGATGTTCACGCTGACGTCGGTGCCGTAGTCGCCGCGGATAGTCCCCTTGGGCGCTTTTTTCGAGTCGGTTGGGCCGAGCAGTTTGCGGGCGGTAGCGACAGCGTCTTCGCCTTGGAGGGCGACGACGAGCACCGGTCTCGATCCCATGAATTGGGCGAGTTCGGGGAAAAACGGGCGGTCTGCGATGTGGGCGTAATGCTCGCGCAGGAGAGCGGGTTGGAGGCGGGTGAGTTTAGCGGCGACGATGTCAAGGCCGGCTTCTTGGAAACGGTTGAGCACGGTGCCGGCGAGGCGTTTTTCCATGCAATCGGGTTTCAGGATGATAAGCGTTTTTTCCATGTGAGTTGTGTGTTGGATGTGATGTTGAAGAAAGGTATTTTGTGCGTGTGGGCGACGCGATTTTTTTGCCGAGATCAAGGCAGGTCTTGGCGAGGCTGGGGCGGCGGTGCGTCGTCGCGGGTGCGAGCGAGCAGGCAAACGGCGTGGACGGCGATGCCGAGGCCGGCGCCGATGCTGCCAAGTTTTTCGTTAGTCGTAGCTTTTACGCCGATGCAATTTACTGGGAGAGCCAGGGTGGCGGCGAGGCTTTCTTTGATAGCGGTGATGTAAGGTGCGATTTTGGGGCATTCGGCAATGATGGTTGCGTCAACATTTTGGATAGCGTAGCCGAGGGCGGCGGTTTCGTCGCGGGCGCGGCGGAGGATGTCGAGCGAGTTCATGTCTTTGCACGCGAGGTCAGTGTTCGGGAAATAGAACCCGATGTCGCATAGGCCACCGGCACCGAGAATAGCGTCGGCGATGGCGTGGCAGAGGACATCGGCGTCGGAATGCCCGTCGGGACCGGAGGAGGAAGGGATTTCGACGCCGCCGAGCACGCAGCGGCGCCCTGCTTTGAGCGGGTGAATGTCGTATCCAGTGCCAATTCGATAAGGAGGAAAAGTGTTCATAAAGAAACAAACGTGTCGCGGGTGCGCGGGGGCAAGAATGCGATGTGGGCAAAAAAAGAAAAGGGCGAAGTGCGCAGGTGGCGGTGTGGAAAAGAAAAAGTCCGGGACGAAACTCGCATTCGTCCCGGACTTGGAATCATGGCACCGCATATGTGCGGGGGCGGTGCCAAATCCTATCTCTTTTTATCTCTCGTCTCTTAGCACCTACCAGCTTAGCCCACGTATCCTTCTTCTCCGTGTTCGTTTATGTCGAGACCTTGAGTTTCGACTTCGGTAGTCGGACGCAGACCAATTGTATATTTGATGGCGTAGGCGATGAGCACCGTCGCAACGACGCTCCACCCCATCGTCAAAAGTGTGGCTTTGAATTGTTCAAAAATCAGAGTTGTCGATTTTGCCGCTGTCAGCGCATCTGCGCCGACACTGTTGATGGCGGGGACGATCAAAACGCCGGTGAGCAAGGTGCCTACGGTGCCGCCGACGGCGTGGACGCCGAAGGTGTCGAGCGCGTCGTCATAGCCCAGCCACGATTTCACCTTTACGCAGAAGAAGAACGGGATGGAACCCGCTGCGAGTCCGCAGATGACGCCGCCTGTGGCATCGACAAACCCGGCAGCCGGGGTGATGACTACGAGACCGGCGACGATGCCGGAGCAAAAGCCGAGCACGGAAGGTTGTTTTTTGAGGATATATTCAAGCGTCGCCCAAGTGATCCCGCCGATGGCGGCGGCGAACGTTGTGGTAAGGAAGGCGTTGCCAGCGAGACCATTGGCGGCACCCGCACTCCCGGCGTTGAATCCATACCAGCCAATCCACAGAATCGCCGTCCCCACCATGCAAAGCACCATGCTGTGCGGCGCCATCTTTTGTTTTCCCAGACCGAGGCGGGGTCCAAGTATCAAGCACAGCGCGAGCGCCGAGTAGCCCGACGACATGTGGACAACCGCGCCGCCGGCGAAGTCTATGGCGTGGATAACTCCGCCCGCACCCGCCATGAATCCGCCGCCCCAAACCATATGCGCCAGCGGGTAATAAACCAATAAGCTCCAAAAGATTACGAACAAGATAATGGCGGAAAATTTCATGCGTTCGGCGATCGCCCCGACAATGAGTGCGGGGGTGATTATTGCGAATGTGAGCTGGAAGACCACCCACACACTTTCCGGCACCCACGCGAGCGTGCTCGAATCAAATCCGGCGACGCCGTTGATCCCTTTCAAAAAGAAAAACTCGCTCCCCCCGATGAACTTGCTTCCGAAGCTCGACCCGAACGAGAGGCTGAACCCGAATGCCCACCAGAGGATTGTGGCGACACCGGCTATGCCCATACATTGAGCAAGCACGGAGAGGACGTTTTTGCGGCGCACCAGCCCTCCGTAAAACAGTGCCAAACCGGGCAATGTCATAAAGAGGACAAGCGCCGTGCAAACCATCATCCACCCGGCATGTCCGGCGCCTGCCTTGCCAGCGATAGGACCACTGGCGGTTTTGGCGTCTTCTTTTCCCGACGGAGCGGCATCGCCAAGGACATACGCCTCCAAGTCTTCAATGCGTTGTTCGAGACCAGCCGGCGGTTTTGGCTTCGCCGCCTCCTTCGGCGCAAGTGCGGGGGCGGTGGCAGGTGCCGCCGCCGGCGTTGGTCCCGCAGGCTTTTCTTCGTCCGCCAACGACAGAGATGCCGTTGATGCGCAGATAAATCCGAGAAGCAAAGCGGGAAGAGCGTTTCTGATGCGTGCAAATTTCATGACACGGGCTTACAAGCAAACGGCGTGCCATGATTGGGTTTTTTAATCGGAGGAATTTTTTTTGCAAAAATTGTGCACTTTTTGCCACTTCGCTGTCAGATGCCGCCGTCGCAGGAAACGGGTTTTCGCCGCGCTTGATACAGGGGCGTGAGGGCGTCAACGGCGACGCGGAAAAGGGCATTTCCTGTTCCTACTGAGTGACATGCGTCGGGCGTTGCGCCGAGGATATCGCCGCGTTCCCATGCGAACGCCACTGCCTTGATGTCGTGCTTCGACAGATTGCGGGCGGTTATTTCGAGAGAAATGCGACGGTTGTCCAAGCCGCGAACCGCGCAAATTGCCCGTCCTTTCAACGGTTTGACGGGGGAGACGAGCCGCAGGGGAATGGGTGTTGCGGGAAGCGGTGCCGGCGGGGAGGTGCCGAGTGCGGCATAGGCGAATTTGAGGACACCGGTTTCACGAAAAAGCCGGCGATTGAGGAATTGCAGCGATTCGGGCGGCGTCCACCGGCGGACTTCGTGATCGCAAAAATCGCCGTTAACGTCGGCGTCATCGGCGGGAATCAGCCCGATGTCGGGTGCCCAGAGATGGAAAACGCCGTTGGCGACAAGCGCGTGGGCGGCGCATTGGAGTGCCCGCGCTGTCTCGCGCAAGGCGGGTTCGAGCACGAGGAGAAGACCGCCGCAGGCGAGGGCGGGGCGCAGGGCGGCAAGCCAATCGCGCAGGGCATTTGCACGCGGGCAATCGGAGGCGCCGCCAAGGAACTCGTTTGCCGCAAAACCCGCTATCACAATGTCTTGCGGCGGAAGCGAAGAGAGTGCTCCAGAAGAACGCAGGTCGGCAACCCGCGTTTCCAGCGAAAGGATGTTCGCGGATTCCGGCGCAGCGGCGACAATCTCGCGCAACGCCGCGAGCGCGGAGTGAGATCGGTCAAGGGCAGTGAGAGCGACGGGGGTGTTCAACGCAGACGCGAGAGCGAGACCACAGGCACCCGCACCGCTCCCAATGTCGAGGATACGCGTCGGATGCCCAGCCGGACGCGCCTCAGGTCGCCACCCGCGAAAATGTATGGATTGGTCGAGGGCGAGGCGGGCGCGTTCAAAACTTTGCGGAAAGAAAAATAACCCGTAAGCGGCGAGCAGGGTGGAATCAGAAAAATAGTCAGGAAAGACGCCGCGAACAGGGCGTTCCACCGTGAAAATATCGCTCAAGCGGCGGACGGCGGGGTCGAATCTTTCGAGCGCGTCAACGCCACTTGCCCCGCCAAGCGGGATGCCGGCACGGGCGAGCCAGAAGTTTTCAAGAAAGGCGGGATACACGGCAGGGAAGGGCAATGCCATCGCCGCAGTTGCGCAAGGGCAGAGATTCGTGGCGAATGGGCGCGACGCGCATCGGTGGTGTTGGTGTGCGCATCGGCGGTGCTGGCGCGAGGGGAAGTTGAGGTTGCACCTTTCGGGGCGGTAGGTTAACCTTCGCGTCGTTATGAGAAAACGTTCTTTGTTTTTTTTCGCACTTGCCGCGACTTCTACACTTTTTGCTGCCACGGACGCCCTGTCTGCCGCCACACCTGCCGCTGAATCAGAACAGCGGGCAGACCGCCGCACCGAGATACGCAACTTGCTTTACAGTACGATGGGTCCGCCGAGGATCGACGTAGAAGCGAAGTTTCGCAGAGCGCGTGAACTCGGTGCCACCGAACAGCAAATTGTGGAAGCGAAAGCCTTTCACTTCGTGGTGGTCGGCGGTAAGACCGCCGATATCCAATCGTTTGTGCCGCAACTCGAAAAAGCACTCGAAAAATGGGATGCCTCGGCGACGTTGGCTTTTCCCACCCAAACTTTTGGCAGTGCTGCCGTCCACGTCCTGCGCGCCCGCGTCGCTATCGGAGCGGGAAACATTGCCGCTTCCCGCGAAGCGTTTGGCAACGCGCTTTGGTTAGAACCCGACCTCATAGAGCTTGTCAAAAAAATCCACGCCGACGACGTCCTCGCAAAAGCAAAGGCAACAGGCGGCGTGCTTGACGCTCTCGACAAAGCCATCGCCACCGGCAATGAAGCTGCCATCCGCAAAGCCTTTTTAACCGCCATTTGGACTGATTTTGACGTTATTATCAAGCCCGCCTCTGAAAAAATTGAAGTGTGGCGTAAAAGTAGTGTAGTCGTTGCCACTGCTGTCCCGCTCGACGCAACATTCACCCACATCAATGGCAACGTCGTTTCCCTTCGCCAATTGATGGACGGAAAAAAGGCGATCTTGTTCGACTTTCACGCCTCGTGGTGCGGTCCCTGCATGCAGCTCCTCCCGAACCTGCCAAAGACAGCCGAACGCCTTGCCCCCAAAGGCATTGTCACCGCCGCACTTAACGTGGAAAATGTCGAAGATGCAAAAAAAGTTCAAAAACGATTCAACCTCACTTTGCCCGTCCTTGTCGAAAAAACCGGAGAACTCAGCCGCCTCCTCAATGTGGATTCCATCCCCCGCCTCGTGCTCATCGACGCCGCCGGACGCGTTCTTTTCAACGGACACGAATCGGAAAAAGAAAAATTTCAGGCTGCAGTTGACAAACTTTCCGCCCGTTAAGCCGCCTTCCTTTTAATTTCGCCCGCCATTCGTCGCTCGTCCCGTTGGTGAAGACGGGGTAGCGCGTTGCTTTGTGCTTTTTTTTTAATGAAAACACCCTTTCATGCTCGTTTCTTTTGCTCACACACTCGCAACTGATGTCTCTTCTCGAATCCATCCACGGTACCGGTGACTTGAAACAGCTTGAGCCGGAACAGCTTCCGTCTCTCGCAGCGGAAATCCGTGAACGCATCATCAACGTCACATCAAAAAACGGTGGTCACATCGGTCCCAATCTCGGCGTCGTCGAACTCTCTATTGCCCTGCACCGCGTTTTTAACACCCCGACGGACAGCTTCGTTTTCGACGTCTCCCACCAAGGCTACGTCCACAAGCTCCTCACGGGGCGCAACGGCCGCGCCTTCGACAAACTCCGCCAGACCGGCGGCATTTCCGGTTTTCTCAACCGCGACGAAAGCGAACACGACGCCTTTGGTGCCGGGCACGCAGGCACCGCCCTTTCCGCCGCCCTCGGTATTGCCACCGCCCGCGACCTGCGCAACGGCTCCGAGCATGTTGTCGCCATCATCGGAGACGCCGCCCTCACCTGCGGCGTTACCCTCGAAGCACTTAACAACATCGCCGCCTCTACGCGCCGTCTCATCGTCGTTCTCAACGATAACGAATGGGCGATCGCCAAAAGCGTCGGCGCCATTTCAGATTACCTTAACCAAATCATTACCAACCCCATTTACAACAAGGCTCAACGCGACGTGGAGCAATTCCTGCGCGAAATGCCCGGCGGCAAGACGATCCTCGAATTTGGGCGCCGCGTAAGACGGGACACCAAGGATTTCATAACGCCACAATCCTCTCTCTTTGAGAAATTTAAGTTGCGTTATATCGGTCCCGTGGACGGTCATAATATCGAACAACTCGTCCATTACCTCAAATTTTGCAAACAAGCCGACGGTCCCATTCTTCTCCACATCCGCACCATCAAAGGCAAGGGCTGCGATGTCGCCCTCAAAAATCCTGAAAAATTCCACGGGTGCGCCCCGTTCCAAATCACCACAGGCGCCCCAAATATCGCCGCCCGAGCAGATACCGCCCCGACATGGCAAGACGTCTTCGGGCAAACACTCGTCAAATGCGCCCGTTCCGACCCGCGCATCCTCGGCATCACCGCCGCCATGCCCTCTGGCACCTCGCTCCATTTCCTGAAACACGAACTCCCCGGCCAGTATTTTGACGTGGGTATCGCCGAAGAACACGCCGTCGTCTTTGCCGCAGGGCTTGCCGCCAAGGGCTACAAACCCGTCTGCGCCATTTACTCCACCTTCCTCCAGCGCTCCTTTGACATGATACTCCACGATGTCTGCCTCCAAAACCTCGATGTTACCTTTTGCATTGACCGCGCAGGCCTCTCCCCAAACGATGGTGCCACCCACCACGGTCTCTTCGACATCGCATTCCTGCGCTGCATCCCCCGCGCAATTATCATGCAACCCAAAGACGAAAACGAACTCGCCAGCATGGTGCGCACCGCCATTGAATATAAGGGACCGGCGTTCGTCCGTTACCCCCGTGGCACCGCCATCGGCGTTCCCATGGGGAATTCCCCTTCGCTCTTGCCCATCGGTAAAGCCGAAGCCCTCAAAACAGGCACCGACGTGCGCATCTGGGCACTCGGAACAATGACCGCCGACGCCCTCGAACTCGCCTCCCGCATCGAAAAAGAATTCCCCGCCATCACCGCCGGCGTCGTCAACGCCAGATTCGCAAAACCTATCGACACAACGCTCCTTCTGGAAGACGCCGCCCGCGCTGCCCTCATCATTACGCTGGAAGACCACGTCCTCGCCGGTGGCTTCGGTTCCGCCATTCTCGAAATCCTCCAAGAAGCCGAAGTAAAAACGCCCGTCCTCCGCATCGGTTGGCCGGACAAATTTATCGAACACGGCACCTCCCAAAACGAACTCCGCACCGCCCACGACCTTTCTCCCGATTCTATTTTCAAAAAAACAGCCGCCCGCCTGAAATCTCTTTTCGCGTAAATTGAGCATAGGGGAGTGCGCCCTTTCAGAGGCTCTGATTTTTTGTTGTTCCGAGACCCAGTTGCCCTGGACTGTCAATTAGGATGCGCCGTTGGCGCGGGTGAGACAGAATGCGGCTTTTCGCCCGCGATAACCGTCGTATTCACCTGTTCGCCAATAAATTAGCTCGCTCAAAATTCCCGCGTTATTCTAATGCGCCCTGCCTTTTCGCGACGCGTCAGTTTCACGCATTTTCCGAAAAAACATCTTGCGTGATGACGGAAAAGTGTTTTTCACGTGCGGGCATGGAAGATTCTTGTCTCAAGTTGAACAACAACGCTGCGGCGGCGCGGAAGCGCGACCGAGGCGGTTCATTTTTTTGGGTTGGAAACCGCGCTCGCGGAAAA
>JAISZI010000066.1 GCA_031269335.1 Puniceicoccales bacterium | reverse complement strand
CTTGTGAAGCTGCCATCGCGCACCACATCGACCCCAAACCCTATCGCTGGCGCGGCGGGGTGCACGGGTGGCACGGGTGAAGGCGGGCGAGAGTGAATTTGTCAGTTGTTTTTTCATAGTCATAGGTTAGAGAAAGTGGGCAGGCAAAAATAATCCGCAGGGCGTTGACCTGCGGTTAGAAAGAAGTTGCCTTTTCGGCAACAGAAACGAGCTGCGGATTACTGCGTAACTACTTGATATTACGCAAGTTGGGGGGGGGGGGGGGGGGGGGGGGGGGAAAAACCGGGGCAAAAAAAAACGACAAAACCCCCCCCCCCCCTGATTGAGCGGCAAAAAAAAAACCGGCGTTGTCCTTTGATGTCTTCATGGGACTGATTTCTGCAAAAGAAAATTGATTTACGAGAACGAGAAATACGCGAACGGTGAAAATTGTCAAGGGGGGAATTGCATTTTTTTTGAAAAAAAATGCGGGAGGTGGAGTGCGGGAATAAAATCCCGCTCTTGGGCTGCGCCCCGACGGGGCGCGACCACAAGGAGCATTGGCGAAGTCAGAAGTTGCCGTAATCACGCCCCTTCGAGGCACGGCGGGCGGCGGCGCGGTTACTTTCCTATGCAGAAGGAGGAGAAGAGTTTATCGAGTAATTGTTCATTGTCCACGCGGCCTATGATTTCGCCGAGGGATTCGAGGGCGAGGCGGGCATCGCTTGCTGCCAGTTCGGTGGCGGTGCTGCCGTGGAGCGTGTCGGCGGCTTTTTTGAGATGTGAGGCGGCGTGGCGGAGGTGCGAGGCGTGGCGGGTTCCGACGACGAGTTCGTCGCCGTTGGGCAGGACGCCTTCGTTCTCCAATTTCTGCGCAAGCGATTGTTTGAAGTCGGCGATGCCTTCTCCGGTTTTGGCGGAGAGCCGTATGCGGGAAAATTCTTGCCAGAGGGCAATGGTCGCCGGATGGGTGGGAAGGTCTATCTTATTGAGGACAAGCAAGGTGCGCGATGGGGGGAGGATGCCGGGGAAGTCTTGGGGCAAGTTTGGTGGCGGGGCGGAAGCGTCGAGAATGAGGAGGTGAAAATCCGCCCCGGCAATTTGTTCGTGCGAACGCGCCATGCCGAGATGTTCTGCCTCGGAATCTGCGCCGGAGCTGACGCCGGGCGGGCGAAGTCCGGCGGTGTCAACAATTTGCACAAAATGGGCGCCGATGGACATGCGTTCGCGGATAAAATCTCGCGTTGTGCCGGACGTCGCGCTGACAAGGGCGCGGTTTTCGCCAAGCAGGGCGTTGAGAAGCGAAGATTTGCCGGCGTTGGGGGCGCCGGAGATGACGATGCGGGCGCCGTCGCGCAGGACGGTTTCGAGGCGGGCGGTGTCGGCGGCGCGGGACAATTCCGTTGCAAGGGCACGCAGGGCGGCTGCGGGACCGCCGCGTTCTTCGTCCGGCAGGTCTTCTTCTGGAAAGTCAATATAGGCTTCCAATGAGGCGAGAATGCCGATGAGGGTGTCCGTCCACGCGGCTACTTTTCGTCCAAGTTCGCCACTGAGAAGGCGTTGCGCGATGGCGAGTGCCCGTTCTGATCGGGCATGGATGGTGTCAACGACCGCCTCGGCTTGGGCGAGGTCAATGCGTCCATTGAGGAAGGCGCGGCGGGTGAACTCGCCTGGCTCGGCGCTGCGGCACCCGCGTTTGAGGCAATCGCCCAAGATGCGCGAGACGATGAACGGGTTCCCATGGCAGGTGATTTCCAACACCGCTTCGCCCGTATAAGAATGCGGGGCGGCGTAGAGGACGAGGATGCATTGGTCGAGCGGATTGCCGCCCGTGTCGTGCCACACGCCGAGGGTGGCGCGGCGCGTTGGCGGAGGATTTTGGCGGTTTCCGAAGGCGGCGCGGGCGATTTCTGGACAAAGGGGACCGCTGAGGCGGACGATGGCGAGCGCCCCTGCGGTTGGGGCGGTGGCAGGGGCGACGATGGTGTCGGCACGCTTTGTCATGGCGCAGAAGGCAAAGGGGTTGCTTTGGAAAAATACAGCCGAAAGCGCGGGAGCGAACGGGGAGCGGCGGTTTGAAAAAAAACTTGCGCGTTGGGCGGCGTCTCGTTCGCTGGTGGTCGTTAGTTCTTTCACAGACCCGTTTCCATGAATTTGCGGGCGCGTTGGGAATGCCGTGAAATCCGGCAACAGTCGCGCTGCGGTAACGGACAACCCGTCGTCAACGTCGGCCTCAAACTTTGGGTCGGTCGGCGCATAAGCCAATGAGTCGCGCAAGCGGCTCGTGAAGGCGGCGGCGGGGTTGAAGCGAAAAACGAAGAAGATTTCGTTTTTTCCTCTGAAGTCCGGAGTCCGAATATCACGCCTGCGAGTTTTGTCACCACGGCTTCCCGCCGTTTCATCGCGTAAAAATGAAACACGACACCACACCGCGTCGGCGCAAAAACTGCGCCATCGCAAAAACTAATTCCGGGCATCGCTCGCTCGCCCGACAAACTTTCTGCGCAGCTGCAGCAATAGCGGCACCATTCCTGGGCGCAGGCACCTTGTCCGCTGCGGACATTGTGCCGGACAAACCTGCGGTCACGCACCTTGACCCCATCGTGGTTGTCGCCACGCGTGTCCCCGAGGCACTTTCCACGGTGTCGCCCTCGGTGAATTTTATTGATGCTTCGCAACTTGCTCCTGCGGGCAACTACACGCTGGACAACGTCTTGCGCGAGCAACCCGGCTTTTACGCCCTTTCTGGATCAACGGGCAATGTCGCCTCCGTCTTCACACGTGGAGCCGAGTCGCGCATGACCTTGATCACGCTTGATGGACGCCGCCTTAACCCGGGTCTTTCCAACTTCGACACGTCCGTCTTCTCGACGGACAACCTCGCCAGCATTCAAGCCATGCGCGGCGCGACGTCCACGCTCCACGGCGCAAATGCTCTTGGTGGCATCATTGATTTACGTTCCGTTGATCCCTTTGAAAATGAAGGCGTTAGCGGCGGAATCAGCGGCGAAGTCGGAAGTTTTGATTACAGGCGGGGTGCCTTTGATTACGTTTCCGCTTCCCCGCTGACAAAGCAGGGCGGCGGGCGTCTCGGCGTCTCGGTCGGCGGTTCGTGGTCTGAAACCGATAACAACCGCCCGAACAGCCACTTGCGCACTACCAGTCTTCTCCCTCGCTTTGATTACAAAGTGAACGATGCGCTGACGTTCAATGTCCTCACCCGTTACCACGACTACGAAACGGGGTTGCCCGGCGACAATACCGTCCCCGAAGGACACGATGCGCTTTCCAACGCAAACGGGACTAACGTGCTCATCTCTCCGGGCTTCAAATTGAAGATTGGCGAAAACTTCTCTCTGCAAACCTATTACTCGTTCACACGCAACGAATACGAGAGCAACACCCGTTACTATTCCACATGGCCGGCTCCTGCGTGGACGCCGCTTTCTTACGACAAAAACACCGTGGACGGGCACGAGTTCACCCTTATCGCCAATTGGAAAATCACCGACATCGTGGCGATAGGCGGCGGCTTCACCTTTGAAGAAAAAAGCTACGACAGCGTTGCGAACCATTACCACGAATCGATGAACAGTGCTTCGCCGTGGTTACGCGTAAGTGTCACGCCGATCAAGAACTTGAACCTCTCCCTCGGCGTCCGCCACGACGAGTTCAGCGATTACAAAAGCGCGACCACCGGCGAGGCAAATGTCAGCTACCGCATTGACGCGACAGGCACAACCTTCCACGCCCGCATCGCCAACGCTTACTCGACTCCCGATATCGCAACTATCGCCTACGACCTTTCTTACGGATACGGCGCCCCTGCACATTTTGAAACGAACAGCCTTAAACCGGAAAAAAATACGGCGTGGGAAATCGGCATCAAACAGCAAGTTAACGTGCTCGACGGCATCAACTTCGGTGCGGTCTTCTTCGACAACGATTTTACCGACCTGATTCAGTGGGATTACGCGAACCACGTCGGCTACAACATCAACAAAGCCCGCTCGCAAGGCATCGAACTAAACGCCGACGTGCGCCTGTTTTCCTCCCTGCGCCTTTACGGCAATGCCACTTTCCTCAAAACGGAAAATAAACAAACGGGCGCCCGCCTTCTGCGCCGCCCCGATTTCGCGGCAACGCTCGGAGTCGAACATACGCCATCGGAAAAATTGACCGTCGGCTTTTCTGCGACCTATGTTCATGGCGTCGAAGATGTTGACGCCGCGACTTACGCTACCGTTGACAATAAGGACTACACTTACGCCCGGCTTTACGCCCGCTACCTTATCACGAAAAACGTGGAGGTCTTCGGGCGCATCGAAAATCTTTTTGACCAGACTTACTGGGTGGTAAACGGCTATCCGTCTTTGCCCGTCAGCGCATACGTGGGGGTGCGGTTCCGCCTCTAAATCACGCTTCGCGTCGTCCTCTTTCCTGCGCGTAACTAACGTATCGTAAAGCATTTCAGGCGAAACTTCGCGGCAATGAGTGTGTTGCACGAGTTTCAGCATGAAACTGGCGGGGCGAGATTGCCCGCGTTCCCGTTCCGGCGGGACGCAGGTGCCTCGTGTAGGGCGTGATTGGACTGCACAGATGAACAAACTCGGAATGGTTCCGCCTCAATGTCGCAACCTTGGAGGGATATGCGCCAACGAGGGTTCGTCGGTGTGTTCAAAAAACGCCCACCCGCCAGCCTTTTTACGCGGGCAGAATCGACATGACGTTGATGTTTAACCTCAAAAGGACAAAAATTTTTCTTCGTGACATCTATGAATTTGTTAACAGCGGCGGTGACGACTGGCACTCCTAACGGAATTGTCATGGGCGAAGTAGCTCGTGCGATCTTAGTTTTGAGTGCAGTAATTTCGTTCGGAATGGCGGTTGGCTCGTTAAAAATTAAGGGGGTCGGATTAAGTGCAGCGGCAGTGCTATTCGTCGGTTTGGCATTTGGGCACGCCGGGGGCATCGGCGGGTTCTCGTTTGAATTGAACGGGGAAATTCTCGAATTTTCCCGAGATTTCGGTCTGGCACTCTTTGTCTATGCGGTGGGAATGCAGGTGGGACCGTCCTTTTTCGGTTCACTTCGTAAGCATGGCCTTGGGCTGAACACGTTTGCGGCGTGCGTCGTGTTGGGCGGCGTCGCGCTCACGGCGGGCATAATCCATTTGAAATGGGCAACGCCGGGGCAAGCGGTCGGCATCTACGCGGGTGCCGTCACTAACACGCCCGCGATGGCGGCGGCGGGGCTGACCATGGATCAACTGACGCAAGTTGGCACGGTGCAAGAAGTTGCCGCCGTCAAAACCGATGGCGCCCTTTCCAGCCCGCCCCCGTCTCCGCCCGGACGGAGTCTGCGTGCGCAAACAGCCATAGGTTACGCCGTGGCGTATCCGGGCGGCGTTTTGGGCATCATCCTTTCTATGTTGTTCATCCGCAAATTATTCCGAATAAATCTGAAAACCGAAATGGAAGCGCATGAGCGTTCGCTGGAAGAAGGCGTGGAAGAAGTCGCCCGCGTCACCGTGCTTGTGGAGAATCCCGGCGTGGCAGGTAACACCTTGACCAACATGGCGAAAGTGTTTCCCGACGGCATCGTCGTTTCGAGAGTGCGGCGTGGCGGGATCACGCGGGCGGCTGGTTTGGAGTATGTATTAGAAATGGGAGACAAATTGCTCATTGTTGGTGGAGTGCAACATCTTACGACCGTGGCAGCTTGTTTGGGGCGAATTGTTGATGAAGATTTGACGCAGCGCACTGGCACCCTCGACAACCAACGGCTGCTCGTCACCCATCGGCGGGTGATAGGCACGCGCTTAGGCGAATTACAATTGCAAACGCGTTACAATGTTACGGCGACGCGTGTTTATCGCGGCGATCGAGAGATGCCCGCCTCGGCGAACCTCGTGTTGCAAACGGGCGACCTCGTGAGCGTCGTCGGTGAACAGGCGCAAATTGCGCAAGTTGCTGCTGTTCTGGGTAATTCGTTAAAAGCACTCAATCACCCGCACTTTATTCCGCTTTTTCTTGGTCTTGGCTTGGGCGTGTTGCTTGGCAGCTGGGCAATTCCCGTGCCGGGGGTGCCGGCTCCCGTGAAACTCGGTCTCGCGGGTGGTCCGCTGTTGGTTGCACTCGTGACGAGCAGTTTGCTGCGTGTCGGTCCCTTGGTTTTTTATCTACCCCCGAATGCCTTATTGTTCATGCGGGAAATGGGTATTTCGCTTTTCCTCGCCTGTGTCGGTCTGAAAAGCGGTCCCGATTTTTGGGCAAGTATCCAAGCCGGTGGCGCGACATGGGTTCTCTATGGATTACTGATAACCATGCTTCCTCTGTGCGTGTGCGGCATTGTCGCACGCCTCGCCTTCAAAATGAACTACCTCACTTTGTGCGGCGTCCTGGCTGGTTCCATGACAGACCCGCCGGCACTCAGCTTTGCGCAAAGCATTTCGCGTTCCGAAGGCGCCGCCGTCTCCTATTCGCTTGTCTATCCGCTCACCATGTTTTTGCGCATCCTTTCGGCGCAGCTGTTAGTGATCATATTGGGCGGTTGACTCTCTCAACGGACGCTTGCCCCCGTTGCCATTGCCCCTTCTTCGTTTTCCGCTTTTTTGCGCTCATTTTCCGTGAGGAGGCGTTTGCGCAACCGCAGCGAAGTAGGCGTCACCTCGACTAATTCATCCGATTCGATGTATTCGAGGCAGGCTTCCAAGGTCATTCTACGCGGCGGTTTCACCCGCGCCTGATCGTCGGAACCCGCCGCACGCACGTTGGTCAGCTTTTTATTAATGTCGAGGTTTACGGGAAGGTCGTTATCTTTGCAATGTTCTCCTACAATTTGCCCCCCGTAGATTTTGTCGCCCGGGGAGACGAAAAAATCTCCGCGGTCAAACAATCTGTCCAAGGAGTAGGCGTGGACGGTTCCGCTGGAGTTTGCGACCATGACGCCTTGTTGGCGGCGGGGCGTTTCACCGCGAATCGGTTCGTATCCGGCTAATGTGTGGTGCATTACGGACTCGCCGCTCGTCGCGGTGAGCATTTGCGTGCGCAAACCAAAAAGGGAACGCGAAGGAATCTTAAACTCTAAATGCACCCAGCCCGACGCGCCCGCCTTGACGTCCATTTGGCGCAATTCGCCCCTGCGCCCGAGGACGAGTGCCATCACGTCGCCTTGGCTCGTTTCGGGGCAATCGACAACGAGCATTTCCACCGGCTCGCACCGTTCTCCATTAATCTCGCGTATAATGACTTGCGGTTTTCCCACCTGCAACTCGAAGCCTTCGCGGCGCATCGTCTCAATGAGCACGCCGAGGTGCATTAACCCGCGCCCGCTGACTTGAAAGGCGTCGCTATCCGGCACGCGCCCGACACGCAGGGCAACGTTGCGTTCCAACTCGCGTTCGAGGCGTTCGCCAATTTGGCGTCCGGTAACAAAACGTCCTTCGCGCCCGGCAAACGGCGAGTCGTTCACGCGAAACGCCATGGTAACCGTCGGCTGGTCAACCTCCACGGGCGGCAACGCTACGGGCGTTTCAGAATCGGCAATCGTCGCCCCGATTTCGACATCTTCCAAGCCGGTCACAGCGCATATGTCTCCGGCAGACGCCCCCGTCGTCTCAACGCGCCGCAGCCCCTCAAATGTCTCCACTTTGAGTATCCGCTGACGCCGTATTTTCCCGTCTCTCGCCACGAGCGCGACAAATTGCCCCCCGCTCAGGGAACCAGCGCAAACACGCCCCACAGCGACGCGCCCCACATATTCACTATAAAGAATGCTCGTGACCATGAGTTGCAGGGGAAATTCCAATGCCTCTTCTCGCGTGGCAAACCCAGCCGCCGCGCCCCGCGACGATCCGGGCGCGTAGGGCGCGGGAATGACGTCAACAATCGTCTGAAAAAGCGCGAGCATGTCCTTTGTGCCCCCGCGTGCTTCGCTGGTGGCGTCCACATTTGACTTCGTCGCCCAACCTTCCCGCGCCGAGGCATAAACAACGGGAAAATCCAGCGCGTCCTCGGGCGCGTCCAATGAGACCAAAAGGTCGAAAACCTCGTCAACAACGGCATCGGGGCGGGCGGCGGGCTTATCCACTTTATTAACGACCACCACCGGTTTCAGCCCCAGCGCGAGTGCTTTGCCGAGCACGAACCGTGTTTGTGGCATGGGTCCCTCAAACGCGTCCACCACTAACAAGCACCCGTCCGCCATGTTAAGAACACGTTCCACTTCACCGCCGAAGTCGGCGTGTCCGGGCGTGTCAATGAGGTTGATCTTATACTCCTGCCCGTCGCGAGAATCGCGCCAGCGCACAGAACAGTTTTTAGCCGTAATAGTGATGCCCCGCTCGCGTTCAATGTCACCGGAATCCATGACAAGTCCGTGCTGTCCCCCAGCGAGTTTGTCCAAATCCTCCGATCTAAACATGCCAGACTGATAAAGCAGCTGGTCGGTAAGCGTGGTCTTGCCGTGGTCAACATGTGCGATGACGGCGACATTGCGAAGTTGTGCTTGCATACTGAGCAAATGAGAAAAAAGGGCGTCTTGCTGTGGGTTTTTCTTCATTTGGCAACGGGAATCGCCAGCGGCGGCACCGTTAAACACTTCCCAACTCACCGGTCACACTCGCCCATGACAAAGTCCAGCGATCCGAGAATAGCCGGAATATCGGTCAAATAGTGCCCGGGGACAATGCACGGCAAAATGCCCAACGAAAAGAAACTGCCGCCACGGATACGCAGACGCCACGGGACACCGCCGCCCTTGGAATGAATGAAGAAACCCAGTGCCCCCTTAGGGTTTTCCGCCTCAAAATATACTTCGCCCGCGGGAATTGGCGGTCCCTGCGTCGCCAAAACAAAGTTTTGAATCAATGCCTCCATTTCCGTGAACACCTTACTCCGCGGAGGCGGAAAAAGTTTCGCCGCTTCCTCCACATGCCATAGACCATCAGGCA
This sequence comes from Puniceicoccales bacterium, assembly GCA_031269335.1. Lineage (GTDB taxonomy): Bacteria > Verrucomicrobiota > Verrucomicrobiia > Opitutales > UBA953 > CALNBE01. The sequence goes on along the minus strand of JAISZI010000066.1, from coordinate 8,080 downwards.
TCTTCGCCGCCGCCTGCTTGATGATACGCAAAGACTGGCGCAACTCCTCCATTCGCACGAGATAACGATCATAACAATCGCCGGTCGTGCCAACGGGTATGTCGAAATCGTAATGCTCATAACCGGAATAAGGCGCGTCCCGCCGCAAATCGGCAGCGACACCGCTGGCGCGTAAGTTGGCACCAGTAAGCGAGTAAGCAATCGCCGCCTCTTTGGAAATGGTGCCTATGCCCTGCGTGCGATCCATAAAAACGGTATTCCGCGTGAGCAACTGATCCAATTCGTCAATGACGCGGGGAAGCTCGTCGCAGAATTTTTCCACACGGGAAAGCCAACCCTCCGGAATATCGCGGGCAACCCCGCCAATGCGCGTATAATTCGTCGTAAACCGCGCCCCAGTAAGTTCTTCAAAAAGCGTGTGCAACTTCTCGCGTTCCGTAAAAGCATACATGAAAACCGTCCACGCACCGGTATCCATGCCATAAACACCAAGACCAAGGAGATGGGACGAAAGACGGGCAAGCTCGCAGCAAATAACGCGAATTGCCTGGCAACGGGGCGGAACCTCTACACGGGCAAGTTTCTCAACGGCAATAGCATAGGCGATGTTGTTGGCAAGCGGAGCAAGATAATCAAGCCTGTCGCTGCAAGTGACAAACTGGTTGTAACCCATGTTCTCGGCGAGCTTCTCAATGCCACGATGCAAATAACCAATAATGGGCGTGCAGCGGACAACAACATCACCGTCAAGATCAAGGCACAGCCGCAAAACACCGTGCGTCGCAGGGTGCGACGGTCCCATGTTGAGAGACATGCCACTTCCTCCATCAGCACACGCCACACCGCCGCCGCCAACATCGCCGCCAAGGGGAAAAAAAGCGGCCGAGCGGGCAACAGCATCACCAACAGAAATTTCTTTTGTAGAAGGACGAACCATGAAGAGAGCCGATGAATTGCCTACGTCAACACCTCCAAAGCAATGGCGGAGAGGGGGGGATTCGAACCCCCGGTAGGCTTTTTTGAACCTACAATGCTTTAGCAAAGCACCGCTTTCGGCCACTCAGCCACCTCTCCGGACATTGTGTTATGAAAAAACCCAAGAAATCGCACCTCCCGCTATTGTCAACTTCTGTTCACATCTTTTTTTCAACCGCCCCTTCACAAACTTTTTTCGCCGCCAACCGCTTCCTCATAAAAATACCGTGCTCAAAAAGCTTGCTTATCTCCAAAATTTCACGTTCTTCACCCTCCTCACATGACAGCATCCTCCCATGGAATCCACCCCCGAAAATCTCCCTGAAAAATCACTCGACGTGAACTCACTGAACATCGGTCCAGAATGGGCGATGAACGACGCATCGGTCCAGGGTGCCGTGCCACGCCATTTCCGCGAGGAACGCGGTGGCTACGGCTCACGCAACCAACGCAGTGACGATTCCCGCCAACAACGCAGCCAACGCCCAGACCGCCGCGGTGACTTCCGCCCGCACCGCCCGCACTCACCGCAGCAAGCGAACTCCGCGCCGCACCCAGACCACTCCGACCCTTATCCATCCCGCCACGATAACCACAATTCGCATCACACCCACCGCAACGATACACACAACCGCCGACGCGGCGGCAACGACCACACCAACCGCCACCCCAGCGAACACCACCACGGCAACGGCATCCTGCCCGATCGCAACCAGAACCGCAGTAACTTTTCCCCCCGCCCAGCCCCCGTAGCCAAAATCATTTTCTTCCCCGAAGAGAAACCTTTCAGCGTCCTCATCAAAGCCATTAAAACCTCCCTGCGCACCTACAGCCTCTTCGAGATCACACGCCTCATTCTCGAAAAAAATGACCGCTTCCTTGTCGGCTGCCGCCCCTACGACGCCGACGAAAATCCCTCCGCACAAATCTACCAATCCGTCCCAGACCAACTTCCCTTCCTCTCCGAATCCGACGCCATAGCACACGTCCAGCAACGCTATCTCGACCTCTTCTTCAAATGCGAACCCGTCACCATCGACCCTCCCAAAGGCGTCTTCCTCATGGTCTCACGTTGCGGCTTCACCGGCGAAATCCTCGGTCCTCCCAACTATCACGGCTACCAGCAGACTCTCCGCGAATTTCATGCCGCCCGCCTCCCACAAGTCACCTTCGACCGCTTCGTCAGCCGAATCGAATCCGTCCGCGATAAAGAATTGATAGACCAATGGCTGCAACGCATGACCCAAATCACCCGCTTCACCCCAAAAGAACCTGTCGAAGGCGAACCCAACTATTTCGACTCCCCAGAAGCCGCTCGTAACTTCCTCATAACCAAACACAAAGACAAGGTCGTCCGCGCCTGCCCCCACTTGCGTTTCCCGGGAAAACTCATCGAATCCCTTCCTTTCGGTCCCCTGCGCGCCGCAATCGAAGACGAGCTGCGCTCTCAACGTTCCTTCCCCCTCACCACTGCCAACTCCCTCCGCGGCCGCCTCCGTAAACTCGGCTTCTTTATCCACAAAGCCGATTCCAAAGATATTACTTACATCTCCGTCATAGAACGTAAATTCCGCGACCCCGGCACCCACTTCACCGACGAAATTCAACGTATCGTAGATTTCATTGAAAAAAGACCTCGCATAAAAATAAACGAATTGCCTGAAAAATTTCTCGGCATCTCTCCCCCTTCCTCCACCGAGAATAAAAAATCTTCACCCACAAAAAACGAGCCTCTACCAACACCAGAAGCCACCCTTCCCTCCGCCAGCCCGTTTCCACAAGCAACAACGGAATCTGCTCCCGAGATTCCGCTTGAAACTAAAGCAGAAATTGACGCCCCCGCCGATTCACAACCTGCTCCCGAAACCACCGCCGATTCCCAGTCCGAAACCGCCGCTCCACCGCCACCAACATCCTCAACAACAACGCCTTCCGCCTCCCCCACACCCCCCGCAGATTCCAACAACAACACTGCCCCCTCACGTGATTTCTCCAACCCCGATATCGGCAGACTCCTTTTCTCCCTGCGCTGGTTAATTTCCGAAGGCTATGTCACGGAATTCTCCGACGGAAGCCTCGTCGCAAGCCCGGTGTTAACCGAACCCCAACTCTCCGCACGGACAAACCAAGATAGAAGAAAAAAAACCGGCAGATTTCCCAATAAAGAAGAGGGTATCGCCGACAAAATAGATAAATCCGCCACCTTGCCCCCGCACTTCGAATAAAAAAATTTATTGTATAAAGAAGAAATGCAAATTCCGTCTTTATGAGACGCGCCGGTGGGGCGTTAAAGTAGCGTGAGGAATTTATTCCCGCTTTCCGCGAGCCAATTTGGAATTGTGCCCGGTGGGGAAAAAACGGGTTTTGGGTGGTGCCGTTGTGGGATAAAATACCGAGAATTTTTGTCTTTTCACTGGCGTTTTTTCCGGCATTTTTCGGGAAACCTTTTTGAACAACCCATACTGACATGTTAACTAATGGTTTGCGCCGTTTGCGCCCTGCTCGGTTTCGTCCGAGCTGGTTGGAGAGTTTGCGCGGTTACAACCGTGCGCGGTTTTTGAAGGACATAATGGCTGGGTTTGCGGTTGGGATTGTGGCACTTTCGCTGTGCATTGGGCTTGGGATTTCGTCTGGGGTGAGTCCACAGGCTGGGCTTTATTCGGGCATAATTGGTGGGTTTTGCGTGTCGTTTTTTGGCGGTTCGCGGGTGCAGATTGGGGGACCTGCGGGAGCCTTTGTTGGGTTGATGGCGTTGATGGTGTCGAAATATGGAATCGGGGATGTGTTGCTTTGCACGATGATGGCTGGGGTGATTTTGTTCGGGTTTGGGTTATTTCGTATCGGGACTTTTGTGCGCTTTGTGCCGCAGCCGGTTACGGCAGGGTTCACGTGCGGAATAGCGGTCACGATTTTGATGACGCAGGTAAGACCCTTTCTTGGGTTAACCCTCGGCGGAGGGGAACCGGCAGAATTTTTTCCGAAGGTTCAGGCATTGTTGGGAGCATTGCCGACGGTTCGCTGGGAGACGGTGCTGCTGGGCGTGGTGTTGCTGGCGTTGCAATTGAAATGGCCGGCGAGATGGGCGCGATGGGTGCCCAGTTCAATCGTGGTGGTCGTGCTGGGAACGTTGATTGTTTGGGCTGCTGGGACGCCGCTGGGAGTGCACCTGACGGGCGGAATGCGTTTTGAGACGATTGCGAGCATGTTTGGGGGGATTCCACAGGGATTGCCGAAATTTGCGTTTCCCGATTTTAGCTGGGAAAAATTGGGGGTTCTTGCCTCACCGGCATTTTCCATCGCGATTTTGTGTGCATTGGAATCGCTGCTATCCGCAGTGGTGGCAGATGGCATCATTGATGATCGGCATGACTCAAACCAAGAGTTGATGGGGCAGGGACTTGCCAATTTCCTTGCGCCTCTTTTTGGCGGCATTGCGGTCACAGGAGTAATTGCGCGCACGGCAACAAATATCCGGTCCGGGGCGACATCGCCGGTCGCGGGTATCGTGCACTCAATTTTTCTACTACTCGTCCTCGTGCTGTTTGCACCACTTGCCAAACACATCCCGTTAGTGTCGTTGGCGGTGGTGCTCATTGTCGTCGGTTGGCGCATGGGTGACTGGGAAGAATTTCGTCGCCTGCCTAAACGTGCGGCCGGCGATGCGGCGGTATTTTTGACGACGTTTGGGCTGACGGTGTGTTTCGACCTCACCGTGGCTGTCCAAATCGGAATGGTGCTTGCGGCGGGGCTTTTTGTGAAGCGTGTTGCGGACACTACGCGTGTTCACACGATGTCGGGCGACTTTATCCAGCGCGAGCATGGGACGCGCCTTGATGTGCCGCGTGGTGTAATCGTATATCGCCTTTTCGGGGCATTGCTTTTTGGGGCGGCCGATAGGCTCGATACGGTGTTGCGGCGAGAATTGCGTGATACGGAAGTGGTTATTTTGCACATGGTTGACGTATCAGCACTCGATGCGACTGCCTTGGACCGATTGGAAAACATGCGCGAAAAATTACTTCGCCACAAACGCCATCTAATCCTGTGTGGACCTCATACACAACCCTATGCCCTGATGGCTAAAGAAGGCTTTTTGGACTTGGTCGGCGAAGGGAATGTAGTGAGCAATCTCGGCGCAGCCATGGGACGCGCTCAAGCACTTATGGCGGCAAAATCAACGGGGCAAACGGCTTCGCCCTAAACACCTTTTCCACCGGAGGAACTAACGGAACGCTTTTCTATTGCCTACGCGAAAATAACCTGTTCCGTCCTCCGCCTGCAACTACTTCTCTGATGTATCAGGTGAACTTCAGCAACCAAAGTATGGCTGTGCTTAACAAGCTGCCTAAACTCGCTCAACTCGACCTCGTCGAAACCATCAGCCGCATCACCCCAGAACGGCTCCATTCTGGTCATCCTGAAATCGGCACCATCACACGTGAGGGAAAAACCTTCTACCGCATTCGGAAAGAAGATTTTCGCGTCTATTTTGAAATACATGACGATATTTTGTTCTGTAACTACATACTTCACAAACACAGCCGCGCCGACTTTATCTTTCGCATGAAGCTCCCCTTCGACGATGAATTGGAAAACGATCCGGAAAATCTGTTTTGAAAACACATTGATAACCAATAAATAACGAATCTCGTTGCCTTCCATCGTCATGAACAACACCACTCCACCCACGAAACCGCCCGTTCCTAAATACCGTTCCCCGCAGGAAGCCAGCCGCATCTTCCTTCTCCCTAACCTCTTCACAGCAGGGAATATGCTCTGCGGTTTCCTTTCAATCTACTCTTGTATTCTCGCTAAATTTGCGACCAGCGACCCAAGCGACTCCAACCGCCTTTACCAACACGCTGTCTATTACATACTTGCCGCTTGCATCTGCGATCTCTTTGACGGGCGCGTCGCCCGCGTCGCCCGCCGCGAATCCCTTTTCGGTGCCGAGTTCGACAGCCTCGCCGACATCGTCTCCTTCGGTCTCGCGCCAGCGCTTATGCTGTGTTTCCTCGTGCTCGACCCGTCCAAATCCGCTGATTTAGGGTGGGTGGCAAACATCGGAAAAAATTTCGCATGGCTATTCGCCTTCATCTATCTGCTCTGCGTCGGCGTCCGCCTCGCCCGCTTCAACGTCCTCACCAACCCCCTTGTGCCCGGCAACGAAAACCGCTCCTCCAAAAACGAGTTCGTCGGCCTCCCCTGCCCTATCGCCGCAGGTATGATCGCTTCCCTCGTCCTCCTGCTCACCTCCGCCGATATCTCCCCACAAAACCTCCGTCATATTTCCACCCTTTTTCTTCCCATTTCCCTCCTCATTTCTTACCTCATGGTCAGCAATATCAGTTACCCAAGCTTCAAACATATCAACTGGAACACGCGTCTCAAAATTCAAATATTCATCCTCATATTCTTATTTATCATTTTTAGCATCAGATATTTAGAATACTCAATTCCCTGTATTTTCCTCTCCTTCATCATAAATGGCATTTTCTATTCTATTCGTAAAAAATCCCTCCTTCTTAAAAATAGCACAAACGAGTCTATTCTCGGCAATCCATTAAAAAAGGAGAATGACGAGCAGGACGACAATTGATAATAACCCGTGAATTACCTGCCAGAAACCCGTCCACAACCCGTCCCTAAACCGGCGAACAACTTATCCACATCCTTTTCCGCGACAATATCCCCAAAGTTTTCCACCGACCAAAACCTATCTTACTCTTTTCTTAACAACAAGTTACAAAATTATTCACATTATTGACGGCGTTATGGGAGAAGATGAAATATTTAAATGAAAGATTTTTCTCCTTGATTCCTTCCAAAAATGAGACTCCTTTGTAACGAAGCTTTTTTCTCCACACAAACCTTCAAAAACCATGAAATTCAAGATCGACAAAGACCATTTCTCAAACGGTCTCACAGTTGTGAACAGCATCGTCGGCACCCGTGCCGCCATGCCACTCCTCATGAACGTGCTCATCGAAGCCGAAGGCGAGACGGTAGCGTTCACTACCACAAACTTGGACACCACCATCCGCGTCCGCATCAAAGCCAGCGTCAACACCAGCGGTCACATAACGCTCCCTGCGAAAAAACTTCTCGAAATAGTAAGTTCCTTTACCGAAAAAGATGTCACCGTCGAAATTATCGGGCAAGATAGTGTCAAAATCACTTCCGGCAGAAGCGTATTCAGAATAATGGGTATTGCCACGGATTCCTTCCCAAAACTTACCGCTTTCAATAGCGAATCCACTTTTGAACTTGCCCAGAAAGACCTCATAAATCTCATTAACAAAGTAGATTACGCACAATCCACAGACGAAAACCGCTTTATGCTCAATGGCGTTTTCTTTAATTTCGAGGAAGCAAAACTGAGCCTCGTCGCCACTGACGGGCGCCGCCTCGCCATCGTCAGTATGCCCATTTCTCAAACAGGAAAGACAGGGAGCTTAATACTTCCCGCAAAAACAGTTAAAGAAGTGCGTGGTCGCTTGGGCGATTCCGGAAATGTAAAAATCCTTTTTGACGAACGCCTCGTCCTGTTTGTAATCGAAGTAACCGAAGAAAAGGGCGAAAACGGATTCGTCGAAAATATCCAAATCTTATCCAAACGCGTGGAAGGCGCCTTCCCGAATTACAAACAAGTTATTCCCAAGGAAACCGGAAAACGCATTACCATCGAGCGCGCCGCCTTCGCCGATAGCGTCAGACGCGCCAAAATAGTCACGGGCGATAAACCCAACGAAAGCGGCATTAAAATTACGATTGGGCAAAATCAGGTGCAAGTTACCGCATCAAGCGAAATAGGTGACGCTAACGAAAAAATTGATGCCGCATATGACGACACTGAAATTAACATCGCCTTTAATCCAAATTTTCTTCTCGACCCATTAGAGGCCTTGAAGGACGATAATATCTTCTTTGAATTCAAAGATGAAATGTCCCCTGGTGTAATAAAAACCAACGAAGATTTTATCTGCGTTATCATGCCACAGCGCGTCCAATAAAAAAACATAAAACGTATTCTTTCTCTTAACTACAAATTACTACTCCATCAGCACCGTCCCTCTGCTTTACGTTGGGGGTCGTAGCAATCAAG
>JAISZI010000048.1 GCA_031269335.1 Puniceicoccales bacterium | reverse complement strand
AAAATAAATTCTTGGAAAGCGAAGGCGAGTAGGCGTTGGTCTCCGGAATGGGGGCGGGGATTGAGAGGCCAGGGGCGATTGTCGAGCTTGCGGGCATTGTGCCAGATGAAGTCGAGGCGGTTTTCGCCGTTTTCAACTGTGCGAATAAGTCCGGCGGGCGGAACAAATTCGGGGAAACCGTTTTGCGGAATTTCTCCGGTAAAAATTTCTTTGCTGTTAAGTTTTACCGTAGCGCACTGCTGTCCAAGGGGACGACCTTTGATGATTATTTTTTTCGGTGTGTTTTTTGATTCTTTAACAAAAAAAGTGAACGCAGAAATTCCTCCCAAAGACCAGCGGTGCTTGCTTTCTTTTGGTGCCCAGCCACCCCAAAAAGGAGAATCGGATTCATGGGTAAAACGTGTGTTAAAACGAGTCATGACGTTTTCTACAAAATAACGGTGGGCAGCAGCCTTTTTCGCCGGTTCCCAATCTTTCCGAAAAGCGAGATAAAAGCGAAAGTTGTCGAAGTTCGTTTTTACGGTTTCGTGAAGATTTCCGGCGGTGGAAAGCCCAAAGGAAGCGAGAAAAGACAGGTGCCCGGGATACCCGGACGGAAGTATCACGCAAAAAGGACCATCGTGAGACGCAAGTTTTCCGTGCAAACGGCGCGTCAGGCCACAATCGCCTATCGCTTCGAGAAGAAAGCGCGGGTCGTCACCTGCGCCGGCAAAAGTGACGTCGGGATTTTTTTTAGCGATAAAGGGAGCGAGAAACTGCGCCTCCGGCGCGAGGAAAAAGACAAGCGTGTTGTCCGGTAGTTTCGGGGGCGCGACCTCAAAGTTAGCCTTTCCCTGCCGCACTCTTCCCCAATGAGGATAACGGGTTGTGCCAAGGGCGAGAATAATAAAAACTAAAAGAAGGCTTGTAGCGAGGAGGTGTTTCGGCGTGCGCACACGTAAATTGAAAAGGGTAAAAACACGAAAAACGCACAAGAGAATCAAAACACCGAGCAGCGATTCAAGTGGAATAGTATAACGCAAAACGGAAAATCCAGCCTCCCATATCACAAAGCCTAAAGCGAGAAAGATAAAGACGAAATTTGCGGTCTTTTTTTCTTTTTCCGCACGTGCCCCTTCGGAGGAAAACAGCATGGAAAATTTTTCTTTACGCAAGGCAGAACGGAGTTTGTGAAGCGCGAAAACCACCACGGCAACAAAGGCGGCGGTCTGCGCGAGCGCGAAGCGGATGTCGGTGGCGTGCGAAGCGGAAATGGCTCTGGAATTTACCCACGCAAAGGGAAAGAAGAGTGCCTCTTTAAGCGAAGTCGGCGTGAACCAAGAACCCGGAAGCGCCACGGACGGAAGCCATTCGGAGCGAAACACATTGTTGAACATCGGGAAAAACGGATTCCCCGTAAGTTTGTAAAGTGTCCATCCCCAACCGGCATATACGCATAAAAAAGCGGTCCACCACGCGACACAAAAAAGTAAAAACACGCGACCGCGTTCCCTCCACGAAAAATAAAACAGGAGTGCGACCAAAAAAGGCACTGTGTATGTAACCGCCGTAAGCTTGAGTCCAGTGCCGGCACCAAGGAGAAGACCGGAAAGCAGTGAGGCGGGAATGGGGCGATCCTTATATAATAAAAAAACAGCCATCCCGCCAAGAATAAAACAGGCGACTTGCACTTCATTTGTACCGGAACCAACCTGAATAATAAACGCAGTCCCGGTGACACCGAAAAAACTTACCAGAAATGTGTAAAAAAAGAGAAGCGGACGACCAACGCCGCAAGCGGTTTTTAGAATTTGAAACGCACAGAAGGTTGTCAAAAAAATAATTATTCCTGCGGGAATTCCCATCAAAAAAGTGACGAGGCGCGGGTGCTCTGGAAGCCATTCGACGGCGAGCAAATAACAGGGAATATCGAGAAGGGGATGATAATAAGTCTGTAGTCCAGCGGCGAAAAAATCCGTTTCGAGACGATTGTTTAGAAACGCCCACGCATTGTAAATATGGTATTTTTTGAAATCGTAATTTGCGTCCTGCCCAAGGTAAAGCGAGAGAAAACCGCCGACAAGAAACGAACCGACGATCAGAATAGCCACCTGGATGCGTCCAGTCCGCCGGGTAAGCGCCGAAAAACATCTTAAAAACACAGTAAAAAAGGGTTCTTTCATGAAGAAAACAGAGAGAAGGATGCTTATTTTTCGTCAGAAGATAACCAGCGAAAATAGATTATTTTCAGCCGTCGTCCCCAAAAACGGTTGGTCTCATTCAACTCCAAAACCGGGGTCATAGGCGATTGCGAAGTGTCGCAAAATTCAGGTAAACGCTGGACGAGAATTTCTGCATCCGCCCGAGATTGCTCTGCCCCTAAAGTTGACAACGCCGCGCCGCACACCCGCACCTTAAAAGTATCGCCGCGCACGGCGAACGCGGGCAAAAGTGATTCTAAAACATCGCCCGAGTTGAGGCGCAACGGTGACATAGGTGCAGGCACTTTACCAAGTGCGGAGGATGTATTTACGCGAGCTTCTTCTATCGAACTATTGAGAACGCCGCTCGCCGCAAATTCGTGTAGACTCCGAAATCCACGCCCCCATTTTATCTGGTAATTTTTTACCGCCAAAGAAATGGCAGCGGCAAGCCGATCGCGAAACGCGCTATCCAACATACGCATTCCCTGCACGCCCTCGCAGCGTTCGCGTTCTGCCCACGTGGTATCGCGCAATTCCGTATCCGAAAAATCACTCTCGCCTCCATTGAGAAGACGGGGCTGATCGGCACCAAATGGAAGCCGAAACAGCGTGTTTTTTAACGACTTGGAACTCGGCGTTGAAACAACGCCTTCGGCGGTCTGTCGTTTCCATTCGGGCAAGGCACGCGCCAGCACAACACGCCACGGTGCCGCCTCGCAAGTGTTCACATTAAAGACACCGCGTGTAAAACAATGCGCTGCGGCATTTTCTTGATTTGCAAGGGATTCAGTGCTAGTCACTGTCGTGGAAGAAGCACTGCCGACGGTTGGATTTTTAATCAATTCCAACCACGGATTACGCGTCCAAGGTCGCGGGGGCAGATCAGTGTCTGTCGTCGGCTTTTCTGTCCACCCGCCCGCAAAAAAGGCACGATCAAACCAAACGCTATCTTCCTCACGGTTTTTGGGATACATCGGATTCAATACCCCGGAAGGGCGATTGGTGCGCGGTAAATGCCGAAGCGACGCAACGGAAAGCGGTGCCGCCAGCGAGGGTCGATCAAATGTCCGAATGTCACTAAAAAATCCTGTTTCCGAAGCAGTCGTTCCGGATCCGCTGTGTTTATTTTGATGCGCATCCCACCAAAAACTTTCAGCGGAATTTGTTGCCAATGGCGCATCTTTTCCCGCGACAACATCAACCGTAACATCGTAGAGTGCCAACACTTCAGGTTTGGAAAAATCAAGCGTCATCTCGCGTGGGTCAACTTTTTCCAATGCCTCCAAAATGCGCTCCGGTTCATTCGACCGCAGCCGTAGAGAAAGCCCAAATCGTGCGTTTTCTACGCGGTAACCAGAACTCTCTGCGCGGTCAAATTCCGCGCCGGAAAGTTGTAAAACAAAACTGCTAAAGGGAATATTTTTTAATGTGAGCACAGGTTCGGAATAATCTTTAGAGGCAACACTGGTAGCAAATTTTCCTTTTGCTTCCCGAATGTGCAAAGTAACGCCACCCGGCGGCATTTCCCCTCGAATTTCAACTTGGTGGCTCGCATGAAGCCAATTGCCGTCAGTCGCGCCCGCAGGCGGTGTGTTTGCCTTTTTTGGATCGGATTGTATAAGCCATTTCGCTCCGCTTAATGTCCGGGCTAATCCCTCCGGTTGTGATTCTGTACTCGGAATAAAAAAGTGATACACTTCGCCCGCAAGCAATCCCGATGCACTCATGCCGTGACGCGCCGTGTCATGGAAAATAAGATTCGCATTTATAGTGGTGTCACTCGGCGTTTGTTGCACCGTAAATTTGCCGAGGGGAAACGCGCCCATGTCCACTCTGTTTACACCGCCGGTGTTGAGGTTTGTGACTGTTAACACAGGCATTTTTTCAAAGTCAAGCACGCCGATAAAATCTTTCTCCACACATGTCAAGGGATACGCCCACGGATTCCACAGCTGGGCTTCTGCATGAAAACGCACGCGGTTGTATGCGTCGCGATGCGTATGAAAAACACCGAAGCGCACTCGCAGTCCCGATAGTATCGGGAAACGCCGCAACGCGCCTTCAACAGCACTTCCCGCCGACGGTGTTCCAGCTTCTCGTCCCGGCGCAACGGGCAACCCGATAGTTGGCTTCGCAAAAAACGCTTTCAAACTTTCTTTTTCGCGGTTAAAAAAATCAACCCACGCCTCGCGTGAACAAGGTAATTTGTCATCACCCAACGCCACCGGTTCTTTCTGATCCCAATTGATTCGTAAACCGCCACGCACGGTGTCCGCCAACACACCACGGGAACCCCATGTGTGTTGCCGTGGATTGAGTGGAAAACGTTCTTCCGCATTAGAACCAGACCGCCACGCAAGCTCCATCCAGCCCCAACTCCCAGCCTGCGAAACTCCTTCTCTCCACACTTGCAAATCTCCTCGCTTTATCTCTAATACTTCGTCAAGTGCATGTCGCGGTGACACTAATTGACGCCGTATTTGGATGTCTTTTTGTGCCGTGGAAGCTCGCGTCTCAATCACTCCAGCATCGCTCTTCTGCGACTCATCTTGCACCCAAAAAGCAAAGCGCCCAGAACCGGACACGACTCCTTTCTTTTCACTCCGAAACGCATCGCCATCACCTATCCACGGCACCCGCACCGCCGGGAATTTTCCCTCCGCCGAAGAAAATGCTGGCGAAATTTCTGTCCACCCAAAAACAGACTCTTTTTTCGCTATTAAAAAATGATTTCCTGACACCAACGGCACCGGGTCTTCAATGGCCGATGGCTCGTCCGAAACAGCATTGCTACCGGGGACTCCTGTATAAGCCGCCTCGACCCAGCCATCGTTCCCTGCATTGGGAGAAGGAAAGGTGACCGCTTGATCGCGCCCGACACGCAACTGCAATTCTCCCAACGCCATACGCGCTGCGGCAACCGCGCAAAGCCGCGCCCTTACACGCGACGCGTGCGTCTGCGTCACCTGAATATCTATCGTGAGGAACGCGATTAAGGTCATTCCTAACAACATCAAAAAACCGGTCACTAATAACGTGAGTGCAAGCGAAAAACCGAAGTGTCGTGTTTTCTTTTTTTTGCGCCTCAATGTCCATGCTGCAATTCGTTCGTAAACGAAAATTTTTGCTGACTTTTTTAACATTTTTTTATAGGTTAAATCGTTAATTTTTTATTTCACTGCTCACCAAGAAAAAGCCCTTCCGGCGTGAATTCGGAGAGCACTTCCTTAACGAAGGTTTCCTCGGTCTGGCCTTCGACCAGAACGAACGCTTTGCGAAAACTCATGGACGCCCTCCCAGCAGATTTTTTTCCCAAAGATCGCCAAGTCCGTAGTCTTCCAGCCAGGCATCCATCGCCCCTTTGTCCAATCGCTTGAAGACGCTTTGGCCATTTTCCCGCTCGACCACCAGGATGTCCTGCGGCTCGAACTGGTTCACCAGGCTGGTGGATTGAGTGGAGGCAATCACCTGAGTTTTGGTCGAAGCGCCCCGAAGTAACTCGGCCAGCAAAGTGATGGCATACGGATGGAGGCCGAGTTCCGGTTCATCCAGAAGGATGGTGCTGGGTAAAAATGGCTGGAGCAGCAGGGTGGCGAGGCAGGTAAAGCGCAACGTGCCGTCTGAAAGCGCGCTTGGCCCGAACACATAATCATTTCCCTTTTCCTTCCACTCCAGACGGATCATCTGCTGATTCAGGGCCAGCGGCTCCAGAATGAAATCCTGCAAAAACGGGGCCACCATGCGCACTGCGTCCACGATGTTTTGGTAGTGCGCGGGATGCTGCACCCGGAGCAGATAGAGGAAGGCCGCGAGATTGGAGGCATCGCCCTTCAGAACCCGGTTGTCGTGCAATTCACAGGCCTGTTTGACCTTGGCTTCCGAGCTGGTGTCGTGGAAATGATAAATTCTCCAGCTCTTCATCGCGGAAACGACATGTCCAGTGATTTCAGGTCCCGGATTTCCCTGCGCGTCCACAAGGCGCGTTTCCTTGTGACCGCCTCCCAGCCCCGAAATATAGGGTCTATCATAGTTCTTCTTGTCGTGGAACCAGGTTGATTCCTCCGCGAAGATGAGTGAATCCTCATCCGTTCCCATTAGCTGGCAGGTGTAGCCGTTGACCGCATCGGAAAAGGTGAACTCGGCGTCCATGCGCGGCGTCTGCTTTCGTCCGAAATGAAGGATGCTGCCGGCACCTCCGGTCATGCCAGTGTAAACCTGTAAGTTACGCTCGATGATGTTGTTGACCAGTTTGAACAGCCCGATGAAATTGGACTTGCCCACGCCGTTCGGACCGATGAGCACGTTCAAGGGATTCAAGGCAATGTCCGCCTCCCGGATGGAATTGAAGCCTTTGATTTGGATGCGATCGATGGAGCCTTTCATTGGTCAGTAGTTCTATTTCCTTGGTGAGGTTTTATCATTTTGCGAGATTGTCCAACTTGATTTAGAATGAATAGGTCATATCAGGGGCGACAACTGCTTTTGCGACTGCACCGGCGGCGGCAACGATATGGGGAAGCCATGCGGCAAAGGCGTTGATCAGCCCGCTAACACCAGTGACGAGCTTTTCTTGGTTCGCGCTGAACCATGCGGAAATTTGGTTAAGCGAACCTCGAAGTTGGGTAAAAATTTTGATGCCAATGGCATTGCGCAAGGCGACGAAGGTCTGTTTTACGTCATCGAACGTTTCTTCAAATTGTTTTGCCGCAACGATATCGCCACTTTTGAAAAACGCCACTTTGCCGGTTGCCTGCGCTTGGAGTGCGGCAAGTCCCTCCTTGCCGCCGGAAAGTAGGTTGATCATGCCTTTGCCGCTTTCGCCGAAAAGTGCCTGCGCCGTGAGGGCGCGTTCGCTCTCCGAGGTGAGGTGTTTCATGCCGTCGGCGACGGCGGCAAGCATCTTGTTAAGAGGCACGGCGGCAACGGTTTTCGCATCAATGCCGAGGCGCGCAAGGGCGTCCGCCTGTTGCTTGCTGCCGCCCGCTGCTTTGCCGAGCGAAACAGAAAATTTGTCCAGAACTTGGTCAAGGGTGCCGCTTTCCATGCCGGCACGTCGGGCGGCGAATTGCAGTCGCTGCAAGGTCTCTGTGGCGATGCCCGTGCGCTCTGACATAAGTCGTAAGGCGTTGCCTTGCTTGGAGACACTACCGGCGAACGCAAGCGCGGCAGTCGTCAAACCGGCAATGCGCATCGTCGAGTTGCGAAGGAGCGAGACGGTCTTGCCGAAACTGTCCTTAAAGCGGTCAACGCCGACGGCAAGCCCCTTAAAACTGTTTTGCAACGCCGCAACGGCGGTCGCCTTGCGCTTGTATTCGTCGATGGAGAGACCGG
>JAISZI010000081.1 GCA_031269335.1 Puniceicoccales bacterium | reverse complement strand
AACAAGAGTATCGTTGCGATCAATTAGCCGCAGTTTTCTGCCCGGATACAAATCGAGCAGCCAGCCGTCGGAACCGCCGGGCGTGATTTGATCAAAAATCCGGCAATTGCCGTTATTTTTATCGTCGAGATAAATCCATCCTTGCGCTGCGCCGTATTGCTTTCCTCGATCAGCAATTGTTTGCGGCAACGCGGTTGGCTTTTTGATTTTCTTGTCGTCCGGTTTTGTTTCGGCGAACCTTTTAATTGCATCAACAGTGAGCGTCTCACTGAAGCCGAACTGTTCAATCGCGCCGGAAAAACGGCTTTGACCGGTTTGATCGGATCCGATTTTCACAGGATGTTCCGCAAAAACCGCCGCCGCCGAAAGTAAAAACAACACTACGGTTGTTATCGTTTTGAAAAACATAAGTGTCCTCATTTTTACTAAAAATCGTCGAGGGTCAAGAGAAAAAGTAATACAACACCGCATTTGCCCGGAGCTGCGGGGACGAACGAATACGATCCGCTCGTGTATCAAGGTGCTGTTTTTGTCTGCATCTGCCACAACGCGCTGACCGGCACGGCGTGCAAGCCGGGTCCGAATGTCACGCTGGATGTTCCGGTATAGAGGACGATGCCCCGCAGAAATTTTTCCCCGGTGGCAGCTTGGAGAACCTTCAGTCCCTTGAAGTCGGCGGCGGCGGGCGAGGCGGTTTTTTTGACCTCGATTCCGACCAGCCGACCCGAGGCATCCTCAAGCACAATGTCCACCTCCTGCTGGGTTTGCGTGCGGAAATGAAACAGCTGCGGACGAGTCATGCTCCAGGAAAACAACCGGCGTATCCTGAAGCGCGTCGAGGACAAAAGGCGTGAGATGGCGAATTTTCATGGTGTGAAATTAGCCCGAAATTCGGGTGATTTTCAACCAAATATCGGGTGATTTTCAACAATGGCTTCCGCGGCGATGACCGGGCGGCGAGTGACGCGGTGCGAAATTTTCATCGGTGAAAGTCTCATCCATTATCCTCATATGCAGTAACAACCGCCCCATTTTCAAATTTAACTGTGAAAAAATGCCACTGCCATTTAGAACCATAAATATAATGAATAACACTCCCTTTCTCGCGAATCACAGTTGGAATGCCGAGAATGTCGCGCACTTCTCCAACATTCATTCCGTTTTTAATTTTTACGGCTTTGTCCGGATCAACCGCTAAAGAATTCACCGACCAGTGCCCAAAAAAAGTATCGCACATACGCCTATGCCGAGAAACAAAACGACGGCAGCTCCGATTTTATAGATTGTTTTCATAGGGAAAGTATTTCTATCGTTTAGCGGGAGGAAGGAAGGAGGCGTGCCAAGGTTTGGATACGTCGTCAATGCACCGAGAAACAGCACTGGCAACGGTTCCGCTGCCGCGAGCAACAGCGGCAAGTGGCAAGTCAAAGGTCATTGCGCGAGTAGTGTTCATTGGAAAGCACCGTTAAAAAGGGAATGTCGTAAATTGCGCAAGCAATTTTTCAAAAAATTTTTGGCGGCGTCGCGGCGGTCGTCCTGCCGCCACCACCCACCGCCCGCAAAGTAGTCGCGCAGAGAAATCCAACGCCCCCCCGCGTCCCAAGTCAAGTGGGCACTTTCGGGAACGCTTACGCTTGTTGCTCGTGCTGGCCCAGAAGTCGTCGCGGTTGATGACGAGGGATTCCTTTTCGGTTTCGCCCGCCGCGTTGACGATGGTGACGCTGCTTTTTTTGCCGAAGGGCGGATTGGCGAGGACGAGGTCGTATTCGCCGTGTTTGCCGGAGAGGGCGTCCCTGGTCATGACGGGTAGGGCGGTCTCGCCGAGACCGCCGTCCGTTTCGGATGGCGGCGCGCTCGGCGAGCGCGCCCTACCTGATTTCGGTGACGACCTTGTAGGGCGTCGTCTCAGTCCGTTTCGGATGGCGGCGCGCCTTCGCCACCGATGCCGTGGAGGAGGAGATTCATCGCGCAGAGGCGTGTGACGCTGTCCACCAGTTCGACGCCGTAGAGAGTGCCGTTGTACAGTTTTTTCTTCTGGGCGCGGTCGAGGTCGGCGCGCTTGGAGAGATGGTTGTAGGCGGCGAGGAGGAATCCTCCCGTGCCGCAGGCGGGGTCGCAGATGGTCTGGCCGGGTTGCGGGGCGATGGCCTCGACGATGGCGGAGATGAGCGCGCGGGGCGTGAAATACTGGCCCGCGCCGCCCTTGACGTCCTCGGCGTTCTTTTGGAGGAGGCCTTCGTAGGCGTCGCCCTTCACGTCGGCGTCGAGCGAGGTCCACTGCTCCTTGTCGATGAGATCGACGATGAGGCGGCGGAGCTTGGCGGGGTCTTGGATTTTGTTCTGCGCCTTGCGGAAGATGATGCCCAACATGCCGGGCCGCTTGCCGAGTTCTTCGAGGACGTGGCGGTAGAGCGTTTCGAGGTCGTCACCATCCACCTTGAGCAGCGCGGGCCAGTCGAAACCCTTGGGAATGGGCGAAGGCTTGTTGAACGGTGGCCGGCTCTGCTCGTCGGCCATCTTGAGGAAGAGCAGGAAGGTCAGTTGCTCGACATAGTCGCCGTAGGACAAGCCGTCATCCCGAAGGATGTTGCAGTAGTTCCAGAGTTTTTGGACGAGGGCGGGAGCGGTCATGTATCGGGACTAGGTAATGAGTGGGTATGTTAAGTGGAATAAGGAGGGCGTTTCTCAGCATCGTAGACGGAGGAGGGCTGCCGTTGGGTCTTGTAGCGGATATCCGTATCCGGCGAAGGCTGCTTCACATAGCTGGATGATCACCTCTGGCTTTGCCCCGCTATCGACCAGCCGCTTAAAAAAGGCTTCGCCCTCTATTTTTCCATCCATACTACGTCTGTAGTGGCAAAGGAATGCAAGGTGTCGGTAAAAGCCGTGCAGGGAGATGTGACCACCAAAATATTGTGTTTCCGTGAAGGCGATAAACGGAAATCCTTTGGGTATGTGCACGCCAGTGAGGTCGCAGTTGTTGTCGCGACTTTTTGAAAATGTGATTCGGGCCGGCTTCCAGTTCCAGATTTTCTCTGGTGTATAGCGAATGGCAGTATAGAAGTGGTCGATAAAATCATCCAGCTCGTCGAATGTAGCGCCGAACAGGGTGCGTGCCATAGCCTCATCCGATCCCGTCTTTGTTATTACTCCGAAGGTATTGTTTGTGCTGCATGGCAATGAAACTTGGCAGTTTTCAAGAATCTTGAAAGGCTGATTGTTCCAAAGAAAGCTACTTAGATGCAGGCCACCGGCGCGTAGTTCGAGAAATTGGTAACTTTTTCTTGCTTCTGGTGTTCGACCTCCGACACAGAGCGAGTATTGGAATGCTTTGCTTTGATGGTTAATTTCCATGTAACCAAGATAGGCTTTTGGATTTCCATTTGGGTCTACAGCAATTTGCCCGTAGCTCATTGCCTCTGGGTTGATATCCCTACCCCAAGAAAAACCTTCTGGTAAAGAAGGTTCCTCGACAACTCCTGTTGATTTACGTCGTTTCATAAAAAAGCAGATTTTTGGACTCTATCGTGCGTCTTGCAGAAAATATATGCCCAACATGCCGGGCCGCTTGCCGAGTGCTTCGAGGATGTGGCGGTAGAGCGTTTCGAGGTCGTCGCCGCCCACCTTGAGCAGCGCTGACCAGTCAAAGCCCTTGGGGATGGGCGAGGGCTTGTTGAACGGTGACCGGCTCTGCTCGTCGGCCATCTTGAGGAAGAGCAGGAAGGTCAGTTGCTCGACGTAGTCGCCATAGGACAGGCCGTCATCCCGGAGAATGTTGCAGTAGTTCCAGAGTTTGGAGACGAGGGAAGATGCGGTCATCGCAAATTTTTTGATTGTTTATAGAGGTAGATTTAGGCCAAATTGGCTATTATTAATATCATGCTCTTTTGTTGGTGCTGTTTCTTTCTGAAAAGACTCTTCATTAGCTATTCCAAAAGGGATGTGGACTGAGGGAATTCCTTTGCTTGCGCTTGCAAGATGTGCTATTTGGTCGTCAAAAAATATATGAGGTTTCAGTATTTTCAATATGCGAGTCTTATCTATTCCTCCGAGGAAGAATGTTTCATCAACGTTAATGCCCCACGATTGCATGGTTGTTACAAATCTTTCATTGGATGGGGCATTTCGTGCGGTGACAATTGATATTCGCAGTGCAGGTTTATAAGACTTGTCTTTTTTTGCTTTCTTTGCTTCCAATTCCTGAAAGGAAGATATTTTTTGTAATAAATCCTTTAATGGGCCTGGATTGTGAGGTTTTTTTGTTTTTTTCAGCTCATATTGGTGAAAAAGTTCAAGATCTCCTGTCTTTTTGTAGATAGCCTCTGCCTCATCGTCAGCTAATACGCCATCGAAATCAAAAGCGATGCGTAACTCTGTGGAATCGTCATCCTTTATTTTTGTAGGCAAAACCAGTCCTGCGGGATGTCCATTCTTTGTTGCAGATTTAACATCAGATTCGTTGGCACTAAGAAATAGAGAAATGTTAAATGCGGGAATATATGAAAATGGTTCTTTCCCTGCGAGAAAAGCCCCTCTTGTAATGTCGAGTTCGTAGTGTCTGCAAGTTCGGAAAAACCTACGACCAGTCTCAGGATCATTTCGTGATAAAACAATTACTTCGATAGGAGATATTTTGGGATACAGTTTATTTAAATTTAGAAGCCTCTTTATAAATGGGAATGCTACTCCGTGAGAAAAAGGGGTATCTATATTTTTTTGCTGGTATTCTCGATATGCAGCTTCACCGCTATTTTTGAAAACATTATCCGCTTTAATCATGTCAAAAAGTGCACTGCTCGACACTCCGATGACTAGTTTTTTATCAATTGGATAAGGCATTTTCTAGAGATTTTAATATAAGCTTGGTTTAAAAATAATATGGTCTACAGGATGTGAATGATTGCTATAAGATTGATGTATAATTATGATTGATAGGAGTTCATTGATCAGATAATGTGGCTTTTCCGAAGCCAGCCGGAGAAAAACCTTCTTTTTCCACCCAACTGATCGCCTTGCGCCAGCGATCTTCAGAAATGCGTCGCTTGCTCTCATGCCAGCGGTGCAGAATTTCGTGCAAGATTGCTTCGTCCGTAGGTTCGCGCTTCCAAATGAGCAAGTCGTTCCACGCCGCATAGGTCGTGGAGAATATCTCGCAACGTTCCGTGTTCCAGCTACGCATCAGGCTAATCAACTGACGGATAACCGATAGTTTCTCTGGCCAGATGCCTTCCAGATACTTCGTGTGCCCGCCGGCTTTGGCGAGAGGTGCATAAATATGGCCATAGCTTGTCCGCCGAGCTTCTTGATACCATTGCTGCCGTTTCAATTCGCCCTCGTTGGCATAAATAAGCCGATTATCGAGCGGCCCGGCTGCTTCGCGGTGATACTGACCTTCGATCTCTGCGAGTTGTGCGATGTGTTCGCAGAGATGGAAAATCTTCTGGTGCTTGATGCGACCAAATGTGGGCTCGGCATGAAGCTGGTGGATGATTTCCGCCGATAAGATTACTCGGGCAAAATGCCGATTTAACGGACGGCTTGCTGGTTTGACTTGCACTGGCTCAGCGACTGACTGTAGGGCGGTCTCTCCCGCAAAGGATTTCTGGAGGATGGACTGCCGGAGGCGGGTAGCGCGGGCGAGGCTGGCGGTCACGGTCGTTTCCAGTTCATCAATCAGGCTCAGGTG
The DNA here is from genome assembly GCA_031269335.1 of Puniceicoccales bacterium. Classification (GTDB taxonomy): domain Bacteria; phylum Verrucomicrobiota; class Verrucomicrobiia; order Opitutales; family UBA953; genus CALNBE01. The sequence goes on along the minus strand of JAISZI010000081.1, from coordinate 16,761 downwards.
GCGTTCCACTTCGGCGACGATGCGCTTTTGTTCGGTGAGTGGTGGTAGGGGCACGGCGACTTTTTGTAAGATATTCAGGTTGATGTTCTTTTGAGCTGTGGCTGGGGCGAAAAGCACCAATTTTTCCTTTGCTGTCCGAAGGAAGTATTCGATGTAACGTGTCGTTGCCGGGTCGCCTTCATGGACAAATCCGACGACGCTATCTGGGAAGCACCCTTTGAATGTCAGGATGCCCGTTTCAGCGATGTTTGCTGCGATGGTGATGCAAAGCGTGCCCTCAGGCCAGAGTCTGCTCTGTTGCAGTCCAAATTCACTGTAAGTTTGCGAATAGTCGCGAATCGTGCCACCCGACTTCCGAACATCGCCTGTTTGTATGAACGGATATGGTCCTTCGTAGAGCCGCATATCATCGCGCGGACGATGTTTCGATTTGCCGCGATTCAATTCTCCCAACTGTGGCAATATCGCCCAAACCCAACCTTTGGGAAGATGTGGTAGTTTTGTGACTTCGAGAGCGGACGGTTCCTTGTATTTCCCTCGACCGGGCCAATTTTTGCGGCATTCGGCGAGGATGCGTTGGAGGAGTTGTTCGCCGGTTTCGAAGGTGCGGTTTTCTTTGCGGGCGAGTTCGGTTTCGGTGGGGACGAGGCGGCCTTCGCAGGCGGCTTTGAGGACGGCGGCGCGGTAGCGTTTGAGGTTGGCTTGCACGCGGCGCAAGGCGGCGGCTCCGGCATCCAAGCGCGTGAATTGCTTTTCGATCTCCGCCACGACTGGGCATTGTTCGGAGAGCGGGGGGAGGGGGATTTCTTGCTGTTCGAGAAACGACTTGGGCACTCGGCGAAGGCCGACCGCTCCCGTCATATGCTGGGCCGCTTTCTGACGAAAACTCTTCTGCAAAATGAAATGCAGTAGATAAGCCAGGTCCAGTTGGGCTGACGGGCGAAGAACAAAAAACTCGGTTGAGCCGTAGCCAAATCCGTTGGTCAGCCCGGTCAGCACCGCCGCCTTTCCGTTTTCCATACATGGCGTGACTTTCGCCCAAATCACGTCGCCATCGCGGAACGAAGTGTAGCCCTTTTTAACCTCGGCGACTCTTTTGTCCCCAGCCGAGACAAAACGCCCGCTTTCCTCTTCGACGCACTTCATGGGCACGAATGACACGAGCGTATTATCGGACAGGGGGGCGGGGCGCGGATTGATTTCCACGATGTTTTTCAGGCGCACCATCGAACACGGCGCGCCCGGCGGGTGCGCCCTACCGTTGGGATGCGGTGGTGCGAACGGCACTTTCGGCGAAAGCGCCCTGCCTTCGGAAAGATTTGCGGGAATGGTCATTCGGGTAGAGCGGTTTCGCCGAAACCGCCGGGATTGTCAAGCGTTGGCAACGGCCCGCTCGGCGAGCGGGTCCCACTTGGCGAACGCGCCCTGCCGTTGAGCCATTGGTAGGGCCATTACTCCGGGGCACTGACCAAGTTTTGGCGGACGGGGTTGTTGCGGATATAATGCCACTTTTCGGTAAGCGAGGCATCGTCGCGGATGCGATGGTCGAAGAAATCGCGCTGCCACTCGATGGCATGGTGTCGGGAGAGATAACGTTTCCAATCGGAGATGACATGGCGCATGGAAAATTCGCGTCCGAAGGAAACCAGTCCATGCACATGATCGGGCATGAGAAGAAAGAGGTGTATCCACCACTGATACATGGACTGACGGTGGAGCAGGCTTTGCTCAATGGCATCGGCAATGGCGGGGTTTGTGAGCTGGTTGGGACCGCGTTGGGCGCAGTTGATGGTTATGAAATAAATGGCACCATCTTTGACCCAATGGGGGATTTCGTGCGGGAGTTTGCGGCGAACAGGTAGGGCGCGCTCGCCGGGCGCGCCGTTGGTCGGGCTGCCAGAGGTCGGTGGTTGGGATGTTTCGGACAGCAGTTTCGACAATCCGAACAGCGGCGGTTTCGGCGAAACCACCCTACCGGGTTGATTTTCGTTGGGTAGGGCGTGCTCGCCGAGCGCGCCGTCGGGTTTTGAGTGAAATGGCGGCTTCATGCGGCGAGGGCGGTGTTGAGTTCGTCGAGGAGCGCCGGGAGCTGGTCGCCGAAGAGTTGGTGGGCTTTGCCGAGTCCGCCGCGCTGGGAGAAGGGGGCGAATTCGAAGTCGTCGGGTTCGACGGTGAGGCTGGTGGCGATGGGGTCGCGCGTAAGATTCAACCATGCGAGTTGAGCGGGGGAAAAGGTGATGCCGACTTTGGCTTTGTCCATCAGCCATTCGTTAAAACGTTCCGCGACGGATTCGGCAAATGGTTTTAACACAGATTGTTGTTCGAGAGAAAAGCGGACGAGGTCGGCGGCGGCTTGCCGGGCGGCGGCGGCGAGACCGCGGAAGATGACTTGGTCGCGGGTGACGGTGTCGATGGTTTGCTCGGCATCCTGTTTGGCTTTGGCGAGGGCGTCGCGGAATGTGGGGTTATCGAAGGGGCGCAGGCGGCGGGTCAAAATCCTCGCCTGGGACGGCACGGGCGTCTGGGTCTGCGCGAAGCGTCTCGAAAAAGGGACGTTTGCTTGGCCTCGAAACGTCGCTGCCAACCGCTCCCAGCGCAATGCCGCTGCCACCGCCGCACCGCATGTTAAAATCCGCATCGAGCCGACGGCTCTTGTGATGTTGCTCGACGGCTTCGACCTGCGCGAGGGTTGCCGCCGCCCCTGGTTCGAGCGCGGGTAACGTCGCGTTGGAGAATCGAAACGTGCCGCGAAAAACGCTCTCCAACGAGTACATTTTTGCGCAATAAAACTCTCTCAAAAAACGTCCAATTCGCCCTCTACAACGGCGATACCGGCGAGCGCAAAAAAAGAGTTTATATTACGCCTGTTTTTTGCACATTTGGCACACTTTCTGCTATGTATGACGAGCGTGAAAACACTCTCTCCAACACTAAACAAATGCTCGCCGCAGCCGCCGTTGTTTCGTTGCGTAAAGAGCTGTCTAAACAAGAACAACTCGCGTTTCGCCACCGCCGCGAACTCTTCCGTCAAAAACGCCATTCGTCCCTGCGCGCTCGGCCGCAAAAACTACCTCTTCATCGGCGCCCCCGAAGCCAGTCAACGCGCCGCCATACTCTACACCCTGATCGCCAGCGCCCGCCGCCGCGGACACAACCCCCAAAAACTTGTGTGGCATAACGAGGGCGTTGCCCTACGCTAATGATTTTGGGCTTTCAACCCAAAGGCGGAATCGTGAAAATGGTTGTAAATCTGACAAATAAAGACTAACTAAAAAACATGGAACCTTCCGCTGATTTCTAATTTTTAGGAGCTCCCTTATGTTTGAGCGGGAAATGATGTTAGACATTGGGCTTTGTTTTCATGAGGAAATTATTGGCAGTTTGTGTTTATTCCCATTTTCGGTTTCAACGACAAGTTCCGCCACTTTGGCGTCATCCGTTATCTTTTTTCCCGAACGAAATTTTAATTTTATGTGCATTGAATTCCGATTTCTCCTTATCCCGACAAGTGTCATGTCAGGGTTGCAACTTTTCACATTTTTTATTTTCCCGCCGACATCCTCATTGTAGATTATCTGAAGTTCGCGAATTTCGTCAGGCTGCAAATTAATGAGAAAAAACTTTTTCCCGGACGTCTCAAACATCTCCCTCCTCATAACTTTCCAGTGAACAGGAATCTTGAGTAATTCGCCTGTCTTTAAACGAATTAGAATCTTGCCTTTTCTCTCCGACAAAATATCCTTGTCTATTGGTTTTATAGTAAGCGTCAGAGTGGCGCGATTTTTGTGGAAAAAACCTTCAGCGTCATCCATTCCTCCTTTTACCTTTTCCGATTCATATTTCACTTCGGAGAGAAAAATTTCAGGGGACTCCCACTCCATTTTACAAGATTCTATAAAATTTTTCACTTCGTTTTTATCCGGTAAAAGAATCTTGATTTGTCTTGTGTTTTCAGACCCGACATACAAGAAATCCATTTCAATTTCCCTGGGAGTGACGATGGGCGCGAATACGGATGCGCCGGAAACTTGAAGTTTCAATGTCTCGATTTTTTTATCCTTGGGCATAATTAATATGTCGTATGTTTCTCTTTGGATGCCGCCCAAGCGAAATCCAAATGCGATGCGCAGTTTTTTGCTCTTTCCGCGAGGTATCAACTTGTCCTCCATTTTGCTTTCGACACAAAGGCAACTTGCCTCCACTCTTTCAATAATTACATCTTCATCCGTGGGGTTAAATATTTCAAAAACATGCCGCCCCACCGCGCGCCCATTTTCGTTGACAGGGACACGTCCAAAATCCTTGACAGGTTCGTTGCAAACGAGTTTGGAAGCCCCTGATGCCACGGGAAACAAGGGCAGGTTAAGAAATACGCTAAAACAGAACCCTGTCAAAACAAGGAACATTCGTTTACGCTTTTGTTTCATTTTTTTTCCTCCGATCTTTAAGTGAGCACAGCAGTAAGATTGAGCCGGCGAGGCTAACAATATTTACCCCGCAAAGAGGTTTCTTAAAGCGGATATCCTTCGCGAATGACACCGCGACTTTCTCCGTCGCATTAGGCGTTGTCGTTCCGTTCAAAGACATCCTATCTCTGGCGTGGCAAAGGACACCGCCCAGGATAGTAACTGCCATAAATGTGTAAAAAAGTTTATTTTTGCTCATTTGCCTTTTGGAATAAAGCATCCAGTTCGCGTGAAATTTGTTCTTCAGCCTCAAAGTTTCCAAGGGAGGGCGTGAAATATTGTTTTCCGTCTATATGGTTATACACCCGGCATCCGCCGGGATACTTTGGATCAAACATCTTTTCGTCTATCGGCTCATTGATTTTTAGCGAGTTTTTATCAATAATAAAACGCTTTTGTATTTGAAAAAGATCATCTCCGTAAGCCTTACCGTTATGATGTATCGTCACATCCGAAGGAAAGGAAAAACCATTATTTTGCCAATGCCCTTTCACATCCACTTTTTTCGCAAGATTTCCGTTGTACCAGTATTCTTTCTGCAAAAGCAGACCCGTTCTTTCATCAAATATATAAATATGTCTTGTGTCATTTTCATTCTCTATTTTGAATTCAGCAAGAAATTTGGCATTTTCTGGAACCCTTGGAAGTTCTTTGATGAATTCTTTCATGTCTTCAAGCACTAATTTTCTTATTCTTATCGCCGGTTTTCCTTTAAAATCAATTCTGTCTATTCGGGCAGCCCGAAGAGTCAGTTTCCCATTAATAAACAACGGTCTGTCGTCAAAATATGAGGCGTAATTAAGAAGGGAATTGGTCCAGAAATCAAACCAGAGATTCTCCTGACGATTACTAATGTTCGCAATTGCTGTTTTTGTGATTCCTCCCTGCAAATTTTTCCTCTCCGCTTTGCTGATGGAAATCACCTTGCTTTTGTCAGTGATTGTTTCCTTCCCATACGCTTCTATGATAACAGGATGTTCCGAAGACGAAAATATAGATTTCTCGGCAAATACATTTTCCCCGAAATATACCCTTTCCTTTTCTTTGTCCCAGCATAATTTGTTCCTGCTGCATGTATTCCATGTTTTTCCATGGTCTTTGCTTTCCCTAATTTCGTAGGAGAGGGAAATCGTCTTAAAAGGAGCAAGCCCTTGGATAATCTTTGAAAAATCCCACGGATGATCTTCTTCAACCCCATACAGTTTTTGAAAAATAGTCAATGGTCGCTTCGGCTTTGACTTTGTTTTTAAGTCGCAAAATCGGGACATTGTCGAGCGGTATCCCCGCATTTTTTCGGAAAGACCTATAGACATGTTGACCCAGGGGAGGGTCAAGATATGTATAGACATCCCGTAAGAAACTCTCCCTGTGAAAAAACGGGAAGCGAAAAAACAGAAAGTAAAGCATTCGGATTTTCCTTAAATACATCGTCCATGATAAGATTTTTTGACGACGTGCATGAAGTAAGAAACAAAAGCACAATGAGGATACGTTTCATTTTTTGGTTGAGTTTGAAGGTTTTTTACTCGTCTGCGGCGGCGGGGACTACGTTGAGGGCGACGGCAGTGTTTTTAGCAGAAGAATTTGCCGCGATACCCGTTGTGCCGACGGCGGCGTCCGAGGGCGAGGGGGATGCCGCCGAGCATGGCGGCGATAGTGGTCATTAAAATGGGGCGGAAGCGTTTGCGGCTTGCTTCGTAGATGGCTTCTTGGGGGGAGTGAGAGTGAAGCCGCCTCATGCCTGCGTTGCCCCAAAGGGGCATCCTACGCTTTGGCAGTTTACTATGCTTATTTGCGTTGTGCCCCTTTTCCCTTGGGGCACCGAAGACCCCGAACGCCCGTGGACGCATCGGCGGCTCGCTAACGAACTGGCTGATAGCAAAATGCGCCTACTTTGCTTTCACGAAAAGGATGAGATAAAGAAAAAGAAAAAAACCGAGGCCTGATAAAGAAAGCAATATCAAGCGAGCGGAAGAGAGATGAACGTAAACATCAAAAATGGAATCGGGATAAAAAATAGCAGTTGGACCGACAACATCACATCCCTCTTTGTATTCGTAATACAATTTCGTTATTGCGAACAGAAGAGAAAGAATGGAAGGGATGCCAACCGTAATTAAAATAAGGCAAAAGAGAAGAATTTTCTTAAACATAATCACGGCTAATCCTCGCCTCTGTAAGTTCTTTGTTTTCGACTTCACTGATAAAAGTGCACGAAATCCCATTTCGAGTGTGGGTTTTTTGAGTGTTTTTCATCATTTGAACAACCTTTCTATTTAAGTGTTAGCGCGAAAAGGTACCGTGGCGGAGGAAGTGGGCTGTCTGGCGCAGCACTTCGGGGCTGTGGGCGATAAAAGTGTGAGCAGCGGAGAGGATGAGGTGATCGCGCATTCCTTCTACACGGGTGCTTTCTACGGTTACTTTTCCGTCGTTGGGAATACGGAGAAAAAACCGGCTACAAATAAAGTCATAGGAGCGGTTACCCGCGATCACGCCCAATTCAAAGTTTACGGGACCGAGTTGTTTGGGTGTGCAATTGGCATCGGTGCAAAGTTCTTGTCCTGCGGGACCGAAAAAGCGTCGGTAAATCCAGAGATTTTTTAAGGCATCTGCAACTTCGCTTCCGTTATTAGGCGGCGCGATCATGACTGTGCGGCCGAGGGTAAGCGGGTGGGGGTGATGTCGTAAGTAACTGCGGACAAGGATGCCGCCCATTGAGTGAGTCACAAAATGGATGGCGGCAGCACCTGCTTGTTGACAGTGAGAAATGGCGGGACCGATGGCGTTATCGGCGAGTTGGGCGATGGGTGCCGTGAGGGAGGGATAGTGGATATTGTGCGTAAAAAACCCTTGTTTACTGAGCGACTTTTCCATTTTTCGCAGGAAAAGTGCGGTGCACCCGATGCCGTGGAGCAAAATGACGTGTTCTGCTTTTATGGGGTTGTTTGTAGCAGTGAAAGTCACACGTCGTTCTTTCTCTTCGCCTATGATATTATTTTTTTGCAGCGCCGGATGCGGGTGCGGCGTCAGGAGAACCTTCTACGCGATATTGCACATAGGTTTTATTTTCGGTAACGCGTTTTTTACACCATTTAGCGATTTGGGGAAAGTTTCTATCAATCACGCTTAAATTACCCCTGTCGCCATGATTCCAACCGAAGTTGTGTTGTAGTTCGTGCCTGAAAATGGCGTGATAGGGAAAGTCCATGACAGACCACGGTCCTTTTATCATACCTAACCCGCCACCGCCGCGTTTGTTAGCTTTGCACAGGAGCATGACCAGGTCGCCGCCCGTTCTGTGACGGAGAACGGCGAGCTTGTCGCGACTGCCGCCTCTGCCGACGGCATTCATTTTTCCGGCGCTGAGATCGCCTATGTCGTGTCGTAAATTATTTTTCGGAACATGATCGACTTCCACTAAACCGACGAGGCGCAGGCGTGCTCTTTTTACTTTGTGTCCATTGAACTGCCCGTTTGTGTAAGCGACCATGCTATTGACGTGATTGAGGAGGTTGTCCGGTCCCCCAAAGGCTATTTTTACTTCCTTGGTATAAATTACTAACAAATCTGCCGTGCGCGCTCCCGAAGCGGAATATAGGTTGGGAACAGGATTTGCAATGAGTTCGCGGACAATGGTTCCCGGTTTGCGCACGGGACCGGTAGGCGCGACTGGTTTCGGGGGTTTGGGTTTTGGGGCAGGTTCATAATCGCCGAGCATCAGACCGCTATCGTCGCAGACCTGGTATTCCGCGTTGGGGCGTTCGCCATCTCTTTCTGGATCATCCACAATTTTTGGGAGGCCGTCGAAATCCAGTATTTCCGGCTCCGAAGGAGTTGTCTCCGGTTCTTCTACAATCACGGCGACCTCTTCGGGGGCAGGTTGCGTTGTGTGCTTGTAGCGGAGAGCCGCCACGACGCCGCCGAAGACAACTAACAGGAGCACAGCAAGTTGCCACTCACGACCTTTTCCTGATCGGGAAAAGATGACACGCCGTCCACCTTGCCGCGATCGTTTCACAGTCGAGCGTAAACTGCCTGTCGATCTTTTGAATTTGAAAACTGGTCGTCTCATCTTTCGCGCCATACTGTTGTTCTACAAGGAATCGGGCAAGATGTTCCGGAAGGGCTACACCCATTTTCTGTGGTGCCACGCGAGGGCACGGGCAACTTGCGCGGGAAAAAAGGGACCGCGATAGATCATTCCGGTGAAAATTTGGACGAGGGAGGCACCTTCGTCCATAAAGCGTCCGGCGTCTTCTACGCTGCAAATACCGCCGCAGCCGATGACGGGGATTTTACCGCCGGTCGCCTTTGCGATGTAACGCACGATGTCGAGGGATTTCTTGAACAGGGGGCGACCGCTCAACCCTCCGGTGCGTTCGAGGGCGGACAAGTGCGGCGGGCGTTCGATGGTCGTGTTTGTGGCGACGATGCCGTCGAAACCGTTTTCAGCAACGAGTCGCAAAATATCGTCCAATTGGGAGAAAGAGAGGTCTGGGGCGATTTTGAGCAAGATGGGGACGGGTTTTACTCCGAGACCGGCGGCGCGGTCGAGGTTGGCGCGACGGAGGGTTCCAAGGATATGCGTGAGGCGGTCGCGCCCTTGTAATTCGCGCAGTCCCGGAGTGTTGGGGCTGCTGATGTTGACGACCATGAAGTCGGCGTAATCCGCCAGCAGCCGGAATGATGCAAGGTAATCGGTGACAGCTTCTTCGAGCGGGGTAATTTTGGATTTCCCGATGTTAATGCCGAGCGGGATGCAGCGAACGCCTTTTCCGGGTGCCTGCGAGAGACGACGGGCAACAACTTCCGCACCGGGATTGGGAAAACCAAAACTGTTCACCACTGCCTCGTGGGCAGGGTAACGAAAAACGCGTGGCTTCGGGTTCCCATCTTGGGCGTGTAGCGTAACCGTTCCAATTTCCGCGTGACCAAAGCCCAGCGCGCCCAAGGCAGACCACGCGAGGGCGTTCTTGTCAAAACCTGCGGCGAGACCAACGCAATTGGGAAAATCCAACCCGAAAAGATGGACCGGGGCACTGTTGCGCGGGCGCAGGTTGAAACGTTCGAGGATACGAACCGCAAACGGGATTGTGTCGAGCAGGCGCAAGGCGTGGATAGCGAGATCGTGCGCCTCTTCTGCACCCTGCGTAAAACAGAGCGGGCGAAAAACTTTTTCGTAGAGATTACCCATTGCACGAATTTTCCACTGTGGGCGGAGAAAGGCAAGTCAGGCGACAAGCGCACGTTCAGGACTTTGCCTCCGCCTCCGTTCTTTCGCGATACTTGTAGAAAGAAGTCGCGAGGGCAAACAACACGGCGGTCGCAACCATTAGTTTGGCATAGAGAAAGAAGCGTCCGCTCGAAGCAGACGCCGAACCGGCTTCAACGGCGGCGGGCATAAAGCGCGTAATACCTGCCACGAGCAAATTCCCGGCAGTCATCGTCAACAGCCAAAAACTCGTGATGATGCTCTTCATGTTCTTAGGTGCCTGAGTATAAGCAAATTCCAAACCCGTCGTGGACACGAGAATCTCCGAAACCGTCAACACCAAGTAGGGTAACACTTGCCAGAGTAGAGAAATCTTTTCACCGCCTTCAATTCGCATTTGCAGCCAGCCGACAATGCCGAACGACACCGCCGCAATGAACATCCCCACCGCCATGCGCCGCAGCGGCGAGGCAAACTTACCAAGGAACGGATAGACGCCAAACGTCAGCAGCGGGATAAGAAACAAGACCATCGCCGGATTCGCCGCCTGCATTTGCTCGGCACTGAAAGTGTGACCCCAAATCTGAAACGCCTCCATCTGGTTCCCTTGCAAAAGCCAGGTTGAACTCGTCTGGTCGAAAAGTGCGAAAAAAGGAGGAATAAGCAGAAAAACCCATAACACGCGCAAGGTGCCGACTGCATCGTCCACATCTTGCCTGCGGAACTTGCGGCGGGCGGCGTCCCAGCGCGTCTCTCCTTCGCGCCGCTCCCGATTTGTATAAGCGAAAATCAACACGCGGAAAAAGCCCACCCGCGATTTGTCTGCCCGCGCCGGCGGGACATGCTTGTAGCGCGACCGCCCGAGCCAAAACACCGCTGTCGCCACCGCCATGAGAATCCCCGGAATGGCAAACGCCCACCCGTAGCCGTATTCGTCTTTGACCCACGGGATAATTAAAAACGCACCAAGCGACCCAATGTTAATGCACCAGTAAAATGCGGCATAAGCACGGGCAACCGCCCTGCCCTGGTTTTCCCCAAATTGGTCGCCCATAAACGCCGAGACACAGGGCTTAATCCCACCGGCGCCAACCGCAATGAACGCGAGACCAACGAATAAACATCCTTCCTTAAACGCGAGCGAGGCAGACAGATCCGAAAGCGCAAGCGTGCCGTGCCCGGCACAATACAGAAACGAAACCCAAAGAATGGTTTTGTAGCGCCCCAGTATTTGATCCGACAACCACGCTCCAAGCAACGGCGTGCAATAAACCACAGCTCCGAATAAATGGACGATCTCCGTGGAAGCATCACTGCTCTTGTGAAGCACTCCGATGATGTAAAGCGCCAGAATACCCTTCATCCCATAAAAGCTAAAACGCTCGCAGGCCTCATTACCGAGAATGTATTTGATTTGCGGCGGAAAACGCCCTCCGCCACCGGAAACATCGCCACTAACGGCGGGCACCGGTTCGACCGATCCTGTGGAAAATTTAGACATAGCCTTGAAACACGGGTGAAAAAGATGCGGACGGGAATAAAGCGCGTAACGGCATTGGAAAAGAAAAAAGAACCCCGCACGCGTCGAAGCACCGCACTTTCTCATTGCCAGACGCGCAATGTGGCGCACAGTGCCGCACTTCAAAAAAATCTCAGCACCCGCTCGTTTTCCGAACATGCCTCCTTCGCAACTACAATCGCATCGCCAGCAGCAAACGCCAAACGCGGGTGGAGGTTCCGGCATAACTTCCCTCGTAATCGTGGACTGCCTTGACGGACAACGCGAACTCCTCAACCGCTTCCCGCATCTCTTGCGCAGCACAAGCATCGACGAACACCTCGTGACGGTCGAGTTCCAGTTGCGCAAAAACACCATCGTCCTCACACCCACCACAGACGCTTCCCGAACAGAAGTTCTTATTAACGACAACCCCCTCTCGAACGCCGTTTCCATCCCGCCACACGAAATCTTTTCCCTGAAACTCGGCTCCCGCCTCCTCCTCTTCCAAGTCAACCCGCCAAACAACTGGCCGCCGGAATTTTCCCACGATCACTGGCAAGTCTTCAACACCGCCACCGGCGAAATTCTCGGCAAATACTCCCCTTACGATATCCTCGCCACCGCCACCACCCAGGCATGGGACACCGCCCGCTGCGCCGCATGTCCCATAGGCATCAGCACCGGCTTCCTCCTTTCCTCCATTTCCGACGTCCTTTCCTCCCCGCCCCCCGCCACAAACTCCACCGGTTGGGACGCCTTATCCACCACAGATGCCACCCGCGGACGTTTTTTTTGCCCTGCCTGCTGGTTGCATTTCGACGCCGGAGACGCCCTCAGCGTCGCCGCTCACGAAACACTGCGCGGAGACCCCGTCCTTGGCGACGACGCCATGCTCCGCTTCCACCCCACGCGCTTCAACGACCTCGGGCAAGCCGTCGATCCTATGGGTCTGCCTGCCACAGAATTAGCGTGCCCGCACTGCCGCCGCCAACTCCCCCCGTCCTACCTCGAACTTCCCCATAAAATCTTCTCCCTTATCGGCGCCCCCAGCTCCGGCAAATCCTATTTCCTCGCCGTCCTCACACGCATCTTGCAAGAACGCCTTTTTCAAGACTTCCGCATCATTTTCAAAGACGGCGACCCCACGGGGAACATGCTCCTTAACCAAATGCGCACCAAGCTCTTCTCCGCCTCCACCCCCGAAGAGTGCGTGTTGGGCAAGACGGCGATGGAAGGCTCCACCTACGAACGCCTCCCCCGCCTCGGCAAATGGGTCTCTCTGCCCCGCCCCTTCGTCTATGTCCTCAACGGCAGCACCGAAAACAATGCCACCACCGCCGCCGTCATCTTCTACGACAACGCGGGCGAACACTTTGAGCCAGGCCACAACATAGAAGACTCCCCAGGCGCGCTCCACGTCGTCAGCTCATCCGGCATTTTCTTCCTCTACGACCCCACCAGCAACCCGCGTTTCCGCCGCGAACTCGCCGACGTCCCCGACCCACAACTCCGCCAACACGGGCGCGCCGACCAACAAGACAGCATCCTCGCCGAAATGGAGGTGCGCATGAAGCGGATGCTCGCCCTCAGCCCGCAGGAAAAAATTACCCCCCCGGTCGCAATCCTCGTCGGCAAATGCGACGTCTGGACCAAACTCCTCGACGCCCGCACCCTGCCCCGCCCAGTGCATAATGGCACCCTTGACACCGACGTGATTGACGCCAACTCCGCCCAAATCCGCAACCTCCTCGAACGCCTTTGCCCCTGCATCGTCGCGCAAGCAGAATCTCTCGCCAACGACGTGCGCTATTTCGCCGTCAGCTCATTAGGACACTCGCCCGCCCCAATCGAAACCGGTCCCAACGCCGGATTGCTCGCCCCCGATCCAGAGCGCATTGACCCAATCGGCGTCGAAATCCCCGCTTACTGGCTCCTCTCGCGCACAATGCCCGGTCTCATTTCCCTGAAAGAAAGCCCCGGCAAATAGCATAAGAAGAGCGCCGGCACCGCCCCTCCTTCCACCACACAGCACACGACAACCACAGCCCTTTGCGCATCACAACCTTATGTCCGCCCGAATTTTTTCGCTCGTCGCCCTGTGGCTCCTCGTTGGTCTCGCCCTCTACTTCGGCAAAATCCACGGCGCAATCGCCCTCCTCATCCTATTCTCTACCGCCGCCCATTACGAATTTTGCACCCTCCTAAGCCGATCGGGCGGACGCCCTGCCACGGCACGCAGCGTCCTTCTCGGCACCGCCACGTTATTATGGATCGCGTGGAGCGTTCTGACGAATGTGACCCCGCCACCCGGCGGTTGGTCCATCGTCGTGCTGCCGGGCTTACTCGCGGGCATACTGACGCTCGCCCTCCTGCTCATCTCCCCGGCAAAACTTACAAAACTCTACACCACGGCACCGACAGCGCTCTCGTGGCTCTACATCCCGTGCAGCGTCGCGCCGTTGATCTTGCTCGCAACCGAACGCTGGAAACACGGCGCCTTCGGGGACCCCTCCGGCGTGTTGCTCGTCCTCTGGATCGTTGCCATCGTGAAGTTTGCCGATTGCGGCGCCTTTCTCGTTGGCACCGCCATCGGCAAACACAAACTCGCCCCAACTATCAGCCCGGCAAAGACATGGGAAGGCTGCCTCGGCGCGCTCGCCACCGCCGCCGCCACGGGTGCGCTCCTTGCATGGGCATTCTCCCATTTCCAATCCGAACTCGGGTGGACGCTCACAAAATTCACCCCAACGCACGCCGCACTATTCGCCGTCTTGCTCGCCGCCCTCGGCATTCCCTCCGACCTCGTGGAATCCGTCTTCAAACGCAAAGCGGGCGTGAAAGACTCCGGGAAAACCATCCCAGGCATCGGCGGCGCATTTGACCTGCTCGACTCCCTTCTCCTCTGCTCGCCCGTCGCATACGGCGTCCTGCACTTCTTCCTTCTCAAATAAAAAAAGAACCGCCGGTAAAAAACCGGCGGCCTTTTCTTCACTACGGTAATGCGGCGCATTACAAGTTGTCCGCAGAAGGCGGCTGGGGAGGCGGCGCACCGTCTCTTCCACCGCGACGGCGGAAACCTTCGGGGCGTTGTCCGGCTGGACGGTCGCCTCCTCGTCCACCGAAGGGACGTAAGGGTCGATTACCGAATTTCTTAACGACCTCATCAAGCGAAGGATCTATTTTGACGACGGCTGCCTTGGTGACGCTGTCGAGTTTCGCCTGTGCTTTCTGAAGGTCACTCTGTGCCTTTTGAATCCCCTTGCGGGCTTCCGCGATATCTTTGTCGCCACGCAGTTTTGATAGAGCGGCACGAAGTTTGGTGGTTTCTTCGGGCGTCAGCTTCACCTGCGGCGCACGCTGAGCGGCACCGGCACGCGGACCGCCACGCGGACCACGTTCGGATTTAGGCGGCGGCGGCGCATCTCCTTCGGCAGCGGTGACAGCCAAAGGTGAGAGTGCAAGCGCGGCACAAGTTAACGGAACAAGGAATGAGAACTTTTTCATGGATGGTGTTGTTTTGTTGTTGGTTGTTTTCTGCCGACAACGGGAGGCTGGCGGCGGAAAAGGAAACCCCACACTCCTGACGCAGTTACGCAGCCAATCGTATTTTTCTGAAAAATCTCCCGTTACCGCCGCAAAAACCACGTGACTCGCCGCACCCACCGCACATCCTCCCCGCCATGACACAACACCTCCCCCTTGAAGACACCGCCGCCGACATCATCGCCAAAGCCCGCTGCGGCCTCGGCATCTCCTCCTCTTCGCTCGCCTCTCTCCTCAAACTCCCCGCCCTTCGCCTCCACTCCGCCCTGCAAAATCCCGCTGCTTCCCTCGACCTCCTCCCAGCCATCGCCGCCGCACTCGAACTCGACGCCACCGCCCTCGCCAACATCGCCCTCGGCGCGTGGCACCCCAACACGCCCGCACCTCCCGACGGCTTCGCCGCTTTCACTACCCCGTTCTCTTCCCAAATGACCGTGAACAACTACCTCCTCTGGAATCCGCACTCCCTTTCCGCCGCCGTCTTTGACACAGGCACCGACGCCTCCGCCTTGCTCACCTTCGCGCATAAACGCAACTTGCTTATCCGCAACATCTTCATCACCCACACGCACTCCGACCACATCGCCGCGCTCGACCAGCTCATTTCCGCCACGCACGCCACCGTGCACATCTCAGAACACGAACCGCTCCCGCCGCACATCGACCCTGCCTCGCCCGATCTCGTCCGCTTCGCGCCAGGCACCACCTTTGAAACCAAATACCTCACCATCAAAGCCCTCGACACCCGCGGCCACTCCCGCGGTCAAACAACCTTCTTAATTCACACCCCCGACCGCCCAATCGCCGTCACCGGCGACGCCCTTTTCGCCGGCTCAATGGGCGGAAGCATCCAGTTCTACCGCGATCAACGCCGCAACAGCGCCCAAAAAATCCTCACCCTCCCGCCATCCACCCTCATCGCACCCGGTCACGGACCACTCTCAACCGTCCAAAACGAACTTTCCCACAATCCCGTGTTCAGCTTCAAACCATAGACAGAAAAACTGCCCCGCCGCCACCGTGGCGAAAGACATGTATGGGCTTGTCGATCCGCAGAGATTTATTTCCTCTCCCCTCTCTATGAACCGCTTAAAACCGCTTTTCCCGCAAATAGCGGACGCGCAGTGGAACTTGCTCGAAGAAATGGCAGCCCTGCATCGCGAGTGGAACGCAAAGGTTAATCTCGTGTCCCGCAAGGATATGCAAAACCTCGAATGCCACCACTACGCCCCGTGTATCGCCGCCACCCATTTCTTGAAACTCATGGACGGTGCGCGCATAATCGACATCGGCACAGGAGGCGGCTTCCCGGGACTAATCCTCGCCGCACTCTACCCGCGCGCCCATTTCACCTTGATAGACTCGGTGGAAAAAAAGGTTAATGCCGTTCGTAACATCGCCCTCCGCATGAAATTGCGTAACGTCGAAACCCTAAATTTACGTGTAGAAACGCTAAAATGCACCTACGACTTCGCAACCGGCCGTGCCGTGACCTCCCTCGCACAGTTTATTCAATGGGCACGCCCACGCTTGCGCCGCGGCGCAAAACATTCTCTCGAAAACGGCGTGCTCTACTGGAAGGGCGGCAAACTTGATGCTGATACGGAATCCGTTGGCATTGAACCAACAACGGTTTTTTCATTAGAAAAAACCCTAGACGATCCCCATTTTTCGGAAAAATATATTTTGCATTATCGCACCCAAGAGTTGTCCCGATCAAAGCTCCCAGAATCAACACCATAGGCGTAATCAGCGGACCGGAAACCATCACCATCACGCGGGATGGCAAGCGCTGAGGGAACCACGAATGAACACCAATGAACACGAATTGCTGGAGAGTAGTGAACCAGAGCCTCCAAAGGGGCGGCCCTAAGATAGGCCAGGGCAACGCCCTGGGGTTCGCATTAGAATGCGCCGTTGGCGCGGGTAAATTGGGGTGTACCGTCGCCTTCGCACCACCCTTCCCCCAGGGCGTTGCCCTGGGAAATACTTGGTGCCGCCCCGTTGGGGCTTTATTTTTGTGGTTTCCCAATACCCAG
>JAISZI010000035.1 GCA_031269335.1 Puniceicoccales bacterium | reverse complement strand
TGTAATCTGGTTTAAGACTTCAAAGTACGGAAGGCACTGTAACGCGTTGCTGGCGACGGCGGCTGTCTGCCCGTGGAAACGTCACTCAGTGCCACCGTTTGTCTCTATCCATTCGTTTCTACCGGAAGCATCGAAGCACCCTCGCCATTTCCCCAACGCATTCCCCTCCAATAAAATCCACCCAAACCATACCAAACCATACATTCCCATGCCCTCGCTTTATCTCAGCACGCCCGGAGCCAAAGCCTCCCTTGTCAGCGAACACCTTCGCGTCGAAATTCCCGACGCTAACGACAAATCCCGATCTGCTGTCCGAACAATTCCCCTTCACGAAATTGAAAGGGCTTTTATCGAAGAACACACGGACATCTCCGTCTCTGCCCTCTGCGAACTGCTTCGCCGCGAAATTCCCGTTTGTTTCAGCAGCGCTCACTCCGGTCGTGTCCTCGGCCACGCCCTTGCGCCCGACGGTCGCGCGGCCAACCGCATCGCCCATTACCAGCGCGCCCTCGATCCCGGCTTCGCCCTCGCCGTCGCAGCCACCCTCGTCGATGCCAAAATCGCCAACTCCCGCCGCATCCTCCAGCGCCTCTCCGCCAATCGACCCGATGCTGACTGCACCCACGTCAACGCCACGCTTGAACATGACCGCCGCGCCACCCTCTCCGCCACCAACCTTGACTCCCTCCGTGGTCACGAAGGCACCGCCGCCGGGCGTTACTTTGAAGCACTCTCCGGCTTTTTCCCTGTCCACTGCCCGTTTGAGCGTCGCTCACGACGCCCCCCGCACAATCCCGCCAATGCCATCCTCTCTTACGGATACACGCTTCTCGTTGGCGAAATGGAAACCGTCCTCCATGCCATCGGCCTCGATCCAGCCCTCGGCTTCCTGCACGAACCCGAGGACAAACGCCCCGCCCTCGCCCTCGATCTCATCGAACCATTCCGGGCTCCCATCGTTGATGCTCTTGCCCTCGACCTCCTCAATCATGCCATCCTGCGCCCCGACACCCACTTCGAACATAGAAACGGAGGCATTTATCTCACCAGGGATGGACGCCAACGCCTTCACCTCGGTTATGAACGCCGCCTCGAACGTGAGTTCACCAGCGAACAAACAGGCAAACGCACCAAGCTTCGTCTGGAATTTCTGAACCAGGTCCGCAGTCTCCGCGACTCCATTCTCAGTCTTTCACCGTTTGAGCCCTTCCTCATGAATTAACAATTCCACTACACTCGTATCCGGTTATCAATGTCATCCCCTTTTTTCCCGCGGTCATCACCCGCGGCACCATTCGCCCCCTGCGGCATGATAGAGTCCGCCCCCGACCCCGACTGGTGGTTGCAAGCCTTCACCCTCATTCCGAGTCACAGCGAAACCTCCGGACACCGTTGCGGCGCCCATCAGATGCTCATCCTCATTGCCTACGACATCAGCGATCCCAAACGCCTGCACAAAGTCGCCAGACTCTGCGAAGACTATGGTGTCCGCGTGCAACTCTCCGTCTTCGAATGCCGCCTCGAAGCCGCCCGCTTCGAATACTTCTGGAGCGAACTCAACGCCCTCCTTGACCCTGCCACCGACCGTGCCGTCGCCTATCCCGTCTGCTCCAACTGTGCCCGCAAAATCCGCGACGTCGGTCTGGTGGTCCACAACGAACAAGTCGTCGCCTACTTTTGCTAACCCCGCCTTCGGTTTCCATTTCGCCACGATTCCGCCCCCCCGCCCTCTCTGTTCAGGAACTTTCTCCGCAGTTTTTTCCACGATAATCACTATAGTTTTCGCTGCAATTTTTGCCTCCCCACTTTCCCCCTTGTGCCGCCTGTCTGAGCGGCGCATTTTAAGCACTCCATTTACTCATTGTTTTTCACTATGTCACAAGCAACATCGACTGCGCCTACTGCGCAAAAACCGCTCACGCCGACCGTGCTCATTATCCGAGACGGGTGGGGCGAGAACCACAATCCGGCGCACGATTCATTCAACGCCATTAAACTCGCGGACATCCCTGTTTCGCGGCGCCTCTCCGCCGAGTGGCCGCGCACGGAAATTGCTGCGCACGGTCCCGACGTTGGGTTGCCGGAGGGCGTGATGGGCAACAGCGAGGTCGGGCACCAAAACATCGGTGCCGGGCGCATCGTTGACCAAGAAATTCTGCGGCTCAACAAATGCCTCGCCGACCCGGCGTTCGCGCAGAACGCAGACTTCCTTGGCGCGGTCGAGTTCGTCAAAAAAAACGGCGGCAAATTGCACCTGTTCGGTCTCGCCAGTGCGGCGGGCGTTCACAGCGAACTCTCGCATCTCTATGCACTTGTGCGTTTCGCAAAAGCCGCCCTCGCGCCGAACGTCACCGACAACACCGACGGCAAAATTTTCGTCCACGCCTTCACAGACGGGCGCGACAGCCCGCCGACGAGCGGTCTCGGTTTCATCGCCGAAATCGAAGAGAAACTCGCCGAAATTGGCGCGGGTAAAATCGCCAGCGTCGCCGGTCGTTTTTGGGCGATGGATCGCGACAACCGTTTCTCGCGTGTGCAAAAGGCTTACGACGCGCTCACCGGTGGCGACGCCCTCACCGCGCCGTCCGCAGCCGTCGCCGTGCAAACGTATTACGACAAGCCGCTCGACCCCTCGCGCACAGGCGACGAGTTTGTTCTGCCCACTCGCATTGTCGGCTCCGACGGCAAACCGGTCGCGCTTATCGCCGATGGCGACGCCGTGATTTTCTTCAACTTCCGCGGCGACCGCCCGCGCGAAATTACACGCTGTTTTATTTTCGACGACGCGCAACTTGGAGAACTTGTAGAACTCGATAAAAACGGCGCAGTCGTCCACGCCTTCACACGCCCGAAAAAACTGAATCTATTTTACGCCACGCTCACCGATTATCAAAAGGGACTTTGTGCGAACATTTTATTCCGCAAACCGCCGAAGATGGTGAACATTCTAGGCGACTGGATTTCCAAACATAACATCGCGCAATTTCGCACCGCCGAAACGGAAAAATACCCGCATGTAACATTCTTCTTTAACGACTATCGCGACGAACCGTTTCCGCTCGAAGACCGCGAATGCGCTCCTTCTCCAAAAGACGTTGCTACTTACGATTTGAAACCCGAAATGAGCAGCGTCACCGTCACCCACGACGCCACAAAAGCCATACTCGCAAGGTCAGTTGTAGAAGACAACGCCGCCGTTAACAACACTAAAACCGCCGACGCAAAAGAGGCTATATTAGGCGGCAAATACGGCTTGATTGTTATTAACTACGCCAACCCCGATATGGTCGGGCACACCGGCAATTTGCCCGCTGTTATCAAGGCCTGCGAAGCCGTTGATAAAGGCCTCGGCGAACTCCTCGCAGCGATAGATAAAGTCGGCGGAAACGCCCTCATCTGCGCCGACCACGGCAACGCCGATCAAATGTGGGAACCCGAAACCAACAGCCCCCACACCCGCCACACGCTCAACCCTGTCGAAGTTATCATCTACGGAAAAGACAAAAACGGCGCGAGTTTGCAGAGCAAAAAAATGGCGCCGCTAAACACCGGTCGCCTCGCCGACATCGCGCCGACGGTGCTGGCATTAATGGGCTTGCCCCAACCGCCGGAGATGACCGGAAAATCGCTCATCGCCGGTTAAAACGACACCGCGACACCAACGGCAAGGCGGAACAAAACGAACGCCGCCTTGTCGTTGATATCGCAACGTCTCAAAACAGCGAACCACTCATCGAAACAAAAAGGAGAACCCGCACGATGTCTCACGAAATCGAACCCTTTGACAAAGTTGTCTCGACAACAGGCAAGGAATGGCACGAACTTGCCACGCACGTTCCGTCCATTGATTTTTCCAATAGCGGTCTGAACTTTCGTGTTGACGAGGTTCCTCTCGCATACGCCAGCGGGCTGCGCAGTGCTCCCGTGTCTGGCTGGATTGGGTTGAAAGCAACCCGCTATGTGCTCAGCCCAGGACTTTTTGGCGGCTATTCTCGACACGATACGAACGAGACAACCTATCTCGGCGTCGTCAAAGACACCTATAGAATCATTCAAAACCGAGAGATTTGGGACACAATTCAAAAAGGATTGGAGGATGCGCGGAAAGGCGCGTGGGAAATAGTCACATCCGGTTCCATTATGGGCGGAAAGCGTGTCTTTGTTTCCATAAAACTGGAGGAATCAGAATGGAGTTTATCAAAAGAAGACAAATACAAGACCTATCTTTCTTTTACAAGTGGACACGACGGCGCACTTGCGCTGGAAGCCGGTTTGAGTAACACGCGTATTGTCTGCTCCAACACGTTCCACTATCACTTGCAAGGGAAAACAGATATTGCGTCCAGAGTGCAACATCGGGGTGACACTAAACAAAAAATCATTGATATGGTAAAATCCATAAAATGTTTTGTAGAGACACGTAATCTCTTAGAACAAAATTTGCAGACAATGCGCACAAATCTTATCGTAGAAGACACGGCACGTCTGTTCACGTTGGGGTTCTTGTCAAAAAAAGAACAATGGGGGAACACCGAAGAGACGGCGGAAAAAGTCCTTGAACTCTTCAAAGGCGGAAGGGGCAACGAGGGCAAGAACCGTTATGACCTCTTTAATGGATTTACGGAATACTACACCCATAACGGAAGCGACAGAACCCGTTCGCAGCGTTTTGTTTCTTCCGAGTTTGGCTGGCGCTCGCAACAAAAAGAACTACTCTTTAACATACTGCTCAATGACAGGCGATTCTCGGAATATCAAGCATTCGGTAGCGAATGGTTGAAAAACAAAGCACCGAATAACTAAATTCACCTAAAACACATCCCTACGCCAGCACCACTCCCAACGCTCTCTGTTTCCCAACTAAAAACCGAAGCCGCAGCATTTGCAGAACGCGAATCCGGGCGCGCCGACACGTCACTATTTGGCGTGACGGACGGCAAGGCGGTAGGCACCTACTTGGAGCATCGTTTTCAGGATTACCTTTCCGAAAAATACGCATATGCCCGTGGTTCCTCCGCAAAGGGAATTGACTTTCCCGAGTTCGGCGTGGACATCAAAGTCACAGCATTGCGCAGCCACAATCATCTTGTCCATTCAAGTCCGCCCGGCAAAAAATCTACGGCCTCGGCTACAGTTTGCTCGTTTTTGTTTATGAAAAGACAGACGACGATACAACGCGCACAGGGCGACTAAACATCCTTCATACAATCTTTGTCGAACAGTCGCGCACCGCGGATTTTCAGACAACTTCCGGTTTGAGAAAAATCTTGGAAAACGACGCGAACAAAGACGACATTCTCGCGTTTTTCACCGAGCGAATGCTGCCTCTCGACGAATTACAGGCGAACGCCCTCGCCGAAGATGTTTTGAGTAATCCGCCGCAAATCGGCTATCTCACTATTTCAAACGCGCTTCAATGGCGGCTGCAATACAGTCGTGTTATCAAAGAAGCGGGGAAAATAGAAGGAGTTTTTTCATTGTGAGCAAAACGGCAGCCAAACAAAAAGAATACGGCGATTTCCAAACACCGGCGGCGCTTGCGCAAAACGTCGTCTCGCTTGTCGCCAAACTTTTTGGGACGCCCGACACTGTTGTTGAGCCAACGTGTGGTCAGGGCGCGTTCCTACTTGCCGCCATCCAACAGTGGGAAAACACCGCGAACTATTTTGGCTTTGAACTCAACAGCGAGCACATCAAAGACGCCCACGCCAAACTCGCGCAAATGGATGACAATGTTAGGATTTCTCAAAGCGATTGCTTCTTGGAGGATTGGAAATCGGTCTTCGACACCCTCGGCAAAGGCAACAAACGCAAAATCCTTGTCTTGGGAAATCCGCCGTGGGCGACAAATTCCGCGCTCTCAAAAGTCGAAAGCCAGAACCTGCCCCCAAAAACAAACTTCCAGCGGCTTCGCGGTCTCGACGCGCTCACAGGAAAAGCAAATTTTGACATCGCCGAATGGTTGATACTGCAACTACTCGGCGCGTTGCCGGAAAATGCTGTTTTCGCAATGCTTTGCAAAACATCAACCGCACGGAAAGTCTTGCGGCATATTTGGAAGACTCGTGACGGACTAACAGACAGCCGACTCTATCTAATTAACGCAAAAACCTCTTTCGGGGTCGCAGTTGACGCCTGCCTTTTCACAACAACACTTCGCCCGACAAAAGAGCGTGTGGCGGCACTGTATGAGTCGCTGGATGCTCCAATCGCGAGTCGGCGTTTGGGGCTTGCCGGCGGGGACTTGGTCTCCGATATTGACGCTTACCGCAGACATCAACATTTCGACGGCGGCAACATCAATTACTCGTGGCGCTCCGGAGTGAAGCACGACGCCTCCGCCATTATGGAACTGGAACGCGATGCCCGTTTCTACCGAAACGCGCTTGGGGAGGAAGTTGCGTTGGAAGACACCTTTGTTTATCCGTTGTTAAAATCATCCGACATCGGAAATGGACGCTCCACCCCGCGTAAATTTGTGCTGGTTCCTCAATCTTTCACCGGCGATGACACCACAAAAATCCGCGACACAGCGCCGCGCACATGGGAATACTTAAACCGCCACGCGGACGTTTTTGCCAAGCGGGGAAGTTCCATTTACAAGAACCGTTTCCCATTTTCGGTTTTTGGAGTCGGAAGTTATACTTTCGCGCCTTGGAAAGTCGCCATTTCCGGTCTCTATAAAACATTCCATTTTGTGCTCATTCCGCCACTCGGAAATCGTCCGGTGCTTCTTGACGACACTTGCTACGCACTTTCATGCAGAAACGAGGAGGAAGCGCGGTTAACACACGAATTACTAACTTCCAAACCGGCATTGGAGTTCTTGCGCTCGCTCGTTTTCACTGACAGCAAACGCCCTGTCACAGCAGATATTTTGCGTCGCCTCTCCATTTCCGAACTCGCCCATGAATTGGGACGCTACGAAACCCTCGAAAGCATCATCCGCAATGCGGATGGTTACGAGCGAAGCAACCCTCAATTCCTTTTCCTAATGGAGCCAAAACCATTAACTACGCCAACCCTGATATGGTCGGACACACCGGCAATTTAGAAGTCGTTATTAAGGCGTGTGAAGCCGTTGATAAAGGCTTCGGCGAACTTCTCGCCGCGGTAGATAAAAACGCCGATCAAATGTGGGAAGCCGAAACCAACAGTCCCCATACCCGCCACACATTGAACCCCGTTGAAGTCGTTATTTATGGAAAAGACAAAAACGGCGCGAGTTTGCAGAGCAAAAATTTTGAAAACAACATCACTTTTTGGCCGACGTGTCTGCATTGGCGGAGAAAATTTGTTGACAAACGAAACGAATTCCCCACGACTCTCAGGTACACCGTGGAGTGCCATGAAGCCGAGAGAGGTATTGACCCTTCCCTCGGGGGAGCGCCCACGGTGGTTTTTTTCAACCGTCCATTGCTTCACATGATAGACCTGCCCTGTCTCTGCATGGTTTTCGTGAACAAGGAATTTAACGAGATAAAAATGGCGCCGCCAAACACCGGACGCCTCGCCGACATCGCGCCGACGGTGCTGGCATTAATGGGCTTGCCCCAACCGCCCGAAATGACCGGAAAATCGCTCATCGTGGGGTAAAACGGCACCGCTCGCAATTCACCCGCCGCCGTCCAGAAATGGCACCGGCCCCCGCGACTCACCTCCTAATCTTTAATTTTCCACCTAACAAACACTGAACATTTCTCACTGAACGTGACCGTAACATCATCAATCTCTGCGGTTCCCTTGCCGCCGTTATCGAGAGCGAAATCGCCGACCCCATCCAGTGCAAGGCGTTCCACGCCGAGTTCGGGAAGACACACTTCGCCTGCGACTCCGGTCTCGGGCGTGGCGCGGGCAAACTTCAACGCGATGCCCTTTGCACTCGCGGCATTCAAGGGAACGCGCCGTTCTCGAATCGCAATCTCCGCTGGCATCGCTCGTCGTTGCCGCTGCGCCAGTCTCTTATGCGACGCCGGTGGAACGCATCGAAATTGAAGGCGGCGAGACACTGCACTTCGTTGTAAAGGAGAATGGCATAGAGAAATCCTATCCCGCCGAGCGTGTTCACGAGTTGCTCGACCGTTTTGTCACGCTACCCGAACACTGGTTGCCGCACTATGATGTCCTGCGCAATTGGGGCGACACGCAATGGACGCAAAATTCCTGCGTTATTACCGGCTATGAAGCGTGTGACTGGCAAGCCGCTGTCGAGGCATACGCAGTTCTCGGCATTTCTGTTGCTGTTGATGATTACGGAGTGTCATTTGAAACGCTTTATCCTAAAATAACAGCACTTTTGCAAAGACAGTCAATTGACGCCACGCTCAAATTGCCGTCGCAGGTCTTTCCAACGAAAAGAGATGACATTATCGCCTGTCCGCTTTGCAAAGTACCGCATTCTCAAAACCCTGCTCAACTGCCTGAGCGCAAGCGCGAGGAACGCTATAAATTTGACCTCTCTGGCAACAAACGTGGCGAAGGCGAGGATGGCAGCATTCAAATTATGCACGTCAAACCGCTAACCGAAACAGCACTACTTCACAGCGGCGCAAACGTCCGTTCGGGCACCGTTGGTGCAATGTCGCAATGACCGACCACTCCATAGACGAAACGCTCGATTTTATGGAATACATCATTCGTGCGCACGAGCGTATCTAAATAAGACCCAACAAGGAAATAGAGTAAACTAAATATGGATTTATTTACCGCAGCCGAACTCGCAAAACCGAAGCGTCTTATTTACAAAAAAGACCTGCTCCCGCTTGATAACCTAAAAGGTGTCTTTCGGGAGGTTCGTGACTATTTTGCCGGGAACGTCACGGGCATTACCCGCGACGAAAAAATCGCGCAGAACATTATGCGATTGTTGTTCTGCAAGATTTTTGACGAGAAAGAAAAAAACGCAGGAGAACTCGTTGAATTTGCCAACCGTCCCAACGAAACAAGCACCGTTTTTGCGCAGCGCATTGGCTCACTTTTCGTCTCGGTGAAAGGAAAATACAAAGACATCTTTTCCGCCGACGAAGAGATTGAAATTCAGCCGGACGACCTTTCTTTCATCGTTAAAAAATTGGAGGAATTTTATCTTCTTGGCGCGCAACGCGACGTGATTGCCGATGCCTTTGAGGAATTGATTGGCACCGCTTTTCGCGGCGGCGAAGGACAATTTTTCACTCCGCGCAATGTTGTTCAAATGATGATTGACATTCTCCAACCACAAAGCGGCGAGAAAATCATTGACCCCGCCTGCGGAAGCGGTGGTTTCCTCGCGCATATTTTGCAGCATCTCCTGAATAACGGCGGCTCTCATTACATTGCTGGAATTGACAAGGATTTGTTCCTTTCCAAACTCGCGAAAATCTACCTGACATTGCTCGGAGAAAGCGACTATCATATCTTCTGCGAAAACAGTTTGGAATTGCCGTCAAAATGGAACGCGAAAACAAATGAGTTTATACAACTAAATTCATTCGACGTCATTCTGACAAATCCGCCTTTCGGTGCCAAAATCCCTGTCGTTGGAGACGACCTGCTCGCGCAATACGAACTTGGGCATATTTGGAACAAACACAGAAATAATTGGTTTTTGACGCAAGATTTGCGAGACAAACAACCGCCTCAAATTCTTTTTATTGAGCGCATAATCCAACTTCTAAAAGAAGGCGGACGCGCTGGAATAATTCTCCCCGAAGGCGTTTTTGGTAATCCATCTGACCGCTATATTTGGGAACATGTTCGCAAATATACTTCGGTCATCGGAGTTGTCAGTTTGGCACCGGAAACATTTCAGCCTAGCACTTACACCAAAACAAGCGTTGTCTTCTTGGAAAAGAAAAAGGCAAGTTGCGAGCGTGTTTTCTTCGCCGTCGCAAAAACAATTGGACATAACAAAAATGGCAAAGAGACATTCAAAATCAATGCCGCTGGCGATTATCTCCTCGATGCCGAAGGTAACAAAATTTCCGACGACGAAACGCCGGTAATTGCGCGGCATTTTCGACAGTTCCTCGACAGAAACTTAAAGAACGAAAGTTGCCTCGGTTTCACCATCCCAACTTCTGAAATCCAAGATAACATCTACATTCCAGAAAGTTACAAGCCGGACGTGAAATGGAAAATCGAACAAATCCGTAATGACGGCGAGCACGAAATGGTCAAGTTTGGCGACCTCATAGAGCGCGGCGTTATTCAAATGAAGCGAGGAAATGAAATCGGCTCGCGGCACTACGGTAGCGGCGAAATTCCATTTATCCGCACAACAGACATTGTGAATTGGGAAATTAAGTTGGACACCGTGAAGGCGGTTTCAGAAGAAGTTTATTTGAAATTCAAAAAGCAACAGGACATTCAGGAAAACGACATCCTATTTGTTAACGACGGCACCTTTCTTATCGGACGCAGTGGAATGATTACGAAAAATGACGTGCGTTCCGTTATCCAAAGCCACCTCAAAAAAATTCGCGTCGTGAAAACCGACGAGTTAAGCCCATTTTATCTTTTCTATCTGTTGAACACAAAAATCGTCCAAGCGCAGGTCGAAATGAAAACATTCATTCAAGCAACGCTTTCCACGCTCGGAAACCGCATTCTTGAAATCGAACTCCCTTTCCACAAAGATCCCAAAATGCGCGGGCGCATTGGCACCGAAGTTAGAGAAATCATCGAAGCCAAGGCAAACCTGCGCAGCAGAATTCGTAACATCACAAACGAGCAACGCACATGATAACCCAAATATTTTTCTTTCCTCTATGACAGTGCAAACCACCCTAAAACTCACCAATGCCGAACTGACATTTTGCACGAAGCACTATTGTATGATTCGGAGAAAGTCGAAATTCCCGAAGAAATTTTTCGAGGAGCGACTTGCCCCCCCTGAAACGAGAACGACAATGCACCTTGGAGTTGTTCCGTCAACTTGTTTTTTCCTTTTTTCCCCCCTTTTTTCACTTGACCTGCGCGCCCCGTGCGCGCCCCGTGCGCCCCGTTATGACTTACGACGCAATGCCGATA
>JAISZI010000026.1 GCA_031269335.1 Puniceicoccales bacterium | reverse complement strand
GAACCATGCCAAGGTTGATCTCGTCCGTCGTGAACGCGTCAAACCCTTGAGAAAAACTTGTTTTTTTGATTGTGTTGTCTCGCAGCATGAAAATTGATTTACGCACGAAATCTGCGCTTAAAAACCAAGCGCGCAATCTTTTTTTGCAGAAATATAAAAAAAATGTGTGCGGAACCGGCGGTTATTTGCGTATCCGCCGTCGGGGGAGGGTGGGAAATGAGCGTGGATGACGTGATCCGCCGTTGGGGGAAGCAGTGAAACAAGCGTGGATTGCGTTGTTCCCCTTCGGGGGAGTGCAGTGATGCGCACGCCTTCCCGCGCCCCGACGGGGCGCAACTCAGGGTCTCGGTTACACGCCGCCGCCTCGAATCCGCCCCCCGCTGCGCCTCTGCCACTTAGCCGGGATTAGAGCAGGAGTTCTGCGGCTTTGCGCATATCTTTGTGGGCGGCAAAGGCTTGGTGGAAGGCGAAGGCTTTGTCTGGGTTGCAGTAAGCGTGGACGCTGCCGCAGGATTTGACGTAGGCGCGGAGGAGGTCGCGGTATTGGGGGTCAACGCAGTTGTCTATGATGGTGGCGGCGCGAGCGGTGGGGTCTTTTCCGCGCAGGTCGGCGACGCCGTGTTCGGTGACGAAGATTTGGACTGAGTGTTCGCTGTGGTCGGTGTGGCTGACGAAGGGGACGATGGTGCTGATGGCGCCATCTTTTTGGGTGGAGGGTGCGGTGAAAATGGAGATGTGGGCGTTGCGGGTGAAGTCGCCCGAGCCGCCGATGCCGTTCATCATTTGGCGGCCGAGGACGTGGGTGCTGTTGACGTTGCCTGCGATGTCCATTTCGAGGGCTGTGTTGATGGCGATTACGCCGAGGCGGCGGGCGAGTTCTGGGCTGTTGGAGATTTCTTGGGGGCGGAGAACGAGTTTATTTTTGTAGTTATCCCAGTTGTCGTAAATGCGTTGGAGGACGGGCGGGGTGACGGTGAGGGATGTGCCGCTGGCGAAGGGGATGCGGTCTTGCTCGATGAGGTTGATGACGCCGTCTTGGATGACTTCTGAGTAGAGGTCGAAGGCGGGGATTTCTTCGTTTTGTGCCATGGCGGCGATGACGGCGTTGGCGATATTGCCGACACCGGATTGGAAGGGGATTCCGTCGGGGAGGCGTCCGGCACGGCGTTCGGCGGCGAGGAAGTGTGCGACGTTGGCGCCGATGGCGCGGGTGACCGGTGTTGTTTCGTCGAAACCGCTGACTTCGTCTTCGGCGTCGTTGAGGACGATTCCCACGATGCGTGAGGGGTCGATTTTGACGAGGGGCGAGCCGATGCGGTCGCGGACGGAGAAGAGGGGGATGTGGCGGCGGTTGGGGGGATCGGCGGGTTCGTAGATATCGTGCAGGCCTCGGAGGAAGGCTGGGTGTTTGGCGTTGAGTTCGAGGATTACTTTGTCAGCAAGGCGGGCATAGGTGTTGGTGGCGCCGACGGAAGTGGAGAGGACGACGGAGCCGTCAGGCTCGATGTCGCAGACTTCGATGATTGCCCAGTCGATTTTTCCTAAAAATCCAGCGCGGAGCCACGGCTGGATTTGGGAGAGGTGCATGTCGAAATAGACGGTTTTGCCGGAGTTGATGTTTTTGCGCAGGGTGGCGTTGGACTGGTAGGGTGTGCGCCATGCGGTAGCGTCGGCAGCCGCCAAAGCACCATCTAACGAGGGTCCCGTGGAGGCACCCGTGAGGACGCCGATCCGCCACGGCTCGCCTTTGGCGTGGAGCGCGGTTGCGCGGCGGGCGAGGGCACTCGGAACAATTTTCGCGGCACCGGCCGGGGTGAATCCGCTGAAACCGACGGCTGAAGCGTGCGGGACGAGTGCAGCGGCTTCGTCGGCGGTTAATACTGGAAAGGGAAGACTTGCCATGTTGTTTGAGAAAAAGGAGAGAGTGAGAGGGATCGCGGCACGGAATAAAAGAAACGAAAGAGGTGCGCCCAAAATTAGAAGCGAACGCACGGTCTTTTCGTGTTTTTCTAATAAGGCGGTGTTTTAGGAAGGAGTTTGGGCGGATTCCATTTTTTTGATAAGTTTTTTATTAAATTCTTCGGCGCAGTCATAACCCATCTGTTTGAGGGCGTGGACCATAGCGGCGAGTTCGACGAGGCGTGCGGTATCGCGCCCCGGGCGCACGTGGAGGATGAAATGGGGGATGCGTTGACCAAGGATGGAGGCGCAGCGTTTTTCGGTGCCGGTGCGGTCTTCTTCTACGCCTTCTTCCCATTTACGAAATTCGACGAGCATATCTACGCTTTTTTGGCGGGCGACGGCGCGGGCGCCGAAGATGGCGCCGACATCAATAATGCCGACGCCGCGGCACTCCATATGGGCGTGGCCAGATTCTCTGGCGAAGCCGCAGAGGTTGTGGTCGTCGCGAAGCTCAACGATGACGAAGTCGTCGGCGACAAGGGCGTGTCCGCGGGCGAGGAGGGCGAGGGCACACTCGCTTTTGCCGATGCCGCTTGGACCGAGGAGGAGGACGCCGATGCCGCGCACATCAACAAAAGTGGCGTGGAGGGTGACGCGGGGAGCGAAGAGCTGTTCGAGGCGGATAATGGCTTTGGGGAAGAGTTCTCTTGATTCAATTCGGCTGTAGAGAACGGGGACGTTGTGGAGGTTGGCGACGTCCATAAGTATTTGGGAGGGAGGTTTATCGCGAGAAACGAGGATGCCCGGAATTTTTTTTGCCATAATTTCTTCCAATACTTCGGTTTGTTCTGCGGCGGGTTTGTCGCCGAGGAAGTCCATTTCGCCGATGCCGAAGACTTGGAGGCGTTTGTTGGCGAAATGCTTGAAGTATCTTGTGAGCGCGAGAGCCGGGCGGTTGAGGGATTTTTCTTCGATGAGAGCATCGAGACCGAGCGAACCGGCGCGGACTTCGAGCAGGAGGTCATCTTTGGCTTTTTCGTAGAAGTTGCGCACGGAGACCTTGGGGCGAACGACGCGGAGGGAAGCAGTGAAATCGTTGACTTCCATCGGGTTGGAGTCGGCGGCAACGGCGGTGTTTCGTGTTTCCATGGGGGCATATTGCTTGGGCGCGGCGGCGATGGACAACGAAAAAGGTGGTGTGCGCAAAAAAACGGGAAAAACGGCTTGACGGCGGGGAGGCGGCTTCGTTCTCTGCTGCCCTTCTTTTTGAGGGGTGGTAGCTCAGTTGGTTAGAGCGCCTGCCTGTCACGCAGGAGGTCGCGAGTTCGAGTCTCGTCCATCCCGCCACTCAAAAGACAGCTCTCTTAGTCGTTGAAGAGAGCTTTTTTATTGTAGGGCACAGGGTTACGGCGCGGACGTCACCGGTCGGCGTCGTTTTTTGAGCATTTGCGGCAGACGCCGTAAAGCTCGAAGACGTGCGAGACGTTTTTGTAGCCCATATCGATTGCGATGCGTTCAAATTTTTCGGCACCACACCCGTCGATTTGGTCGATATGCCCGCAGGTGCGGCAAATCACGTGGTGGTGGTGGCGGTGTCCGGCGAGGCAGTAGAGGTTTTTGCCATTTTCAAGGAGATGACGCTGCACAATGCCGGCTTTTTCGAAAATTTCGACGTTACGATAGACCGTGACTAAGTCGGTCTTTTCCACACCGGCGGCGCGGTGGATTTCTTCGACGGAAACGGGGGCGTGCGCCTCGACAAGCACGCGCAAAACGGTTTCTCGCGGGATGGTTACGCGCAAGGAATGGGCGCGCAGAAGTGCGCGGACGGCGCCGTGGCTCTTGTTTTGCTGTTGCGGCTTGTGCTGATCGCAGGCGGACATGGCTAATGTGGGAGGGTGGCAGGGGCGGAAGGGGGTGCAATGCCAAAGGCACCCCCCCTTCCCTATCGGATCTGAAACGGCGCGGTATTTTCTTTGGCACGGCGATTCTGGGCGGCGGCGCAGATAAAATCGCACCAGGCGGCGGCGTGTTTTTCGCGGGCAAAAGACTGGGAAGCGAGGAGGCGTGCGTTGTGGCGCATGGCGGCGTTGTCGTCAGGGGAGTTGGCAAGGCGGATAAGGGCATCGGCGAAGTCTTCTGGCGCGTTTGGGGGGACGACGATGCCGCAATGGGAAGCGGTGATTAGTCCGGCGAGCCAGCCCGGGTAGTTATTCAACACGGGGATGCCTGCGGCGATATAATCAAAGAACTTGTTCGGGGATGTCCCGTGGTAGAAAGCTGGGACATTTTTCAAGAGCATCATGCCGCAATTAAGTGAGGCTGTGAGTGTTGAGAGTTCCGTTTTGGGGACTGGCGGCAGGAAAACGCAGTTGTCAAGACCCTCGCGACGGGCGCGTTCGACAAGCGCGTCGCGGCGATTCCCGTCACCGATGAAGAGGAGTTTGATGCGAGTCGCGTTGCGGCGTTTTAAGACAGAAGCGGCGTCGAGCGCGGCGTCGAGCGCGTTGGCAATGCCGTGTGCGCCGGTGAATCCTGCGACGAAATCGCCTTTGACCAAACCTGGGGCAGCGATTTCACGGCGGAGTTCTGGTGAGAAGAGGGTCAGGTCGCATCCGTTCGGGATCATCGTCACCGGGGTTTTTTGCGGGGCGCGGCGTTTGATTCCTTCGACAATGCCCGGGGAGAGACCGACGAGGGCGTCGGCGGCGTGGTAGGCGAACCATTCGAGGAGGCTCATTGCGGCGAGCAGGAAGGGGTTTTTCATGCCGAGTGCGCGGGGCAGCTCCGGCCAGAGGTCGCGCACTTCAAAGACGAAGGGTTTGCGGCGAAACCATTTTGCGAAGATTCCGGGGATGGCGGCGGTGAGCGGGGTGGATGTGGCGAAAACGAGGTCGCAGGGTTCACGCAGGGCGATGAGGGTGCTGCGGAGGGCGAACTTTGCGAAAAGCAGGACGCGCTTTGCGAGGCTGTCGCGGTTGGAATACGCTACGGGCAGCACGATGACGTCGATTCCGTCCACAACGCCGCGGGCGACGCCGTCCTTGGTTGGCGGTTCAGGTATTCCGGTTTTTGCAATTTGGTTTGTGCCGCAGACCATTGTAACTTGATGACCGCGAGCAATAAGTGTCGTTGCAAATTCGTAGGAGCGGGTGCCCGAAGCACCTTTGGGGGTGCAAAAATGTTGGTGAAAATAGAGGATGCGCATCTTTTCAACGATTTGGAGTTAAAGTGGTTACGGAATGAAAGTTTTCCATTCGCCCTTTTTAACGGGAATGCGAACGGTCGGGCGGGAGACGCGCCCGTGGTCGCTGGTGGTGGCGTCACCTTTTTCCATCTCCCATTCGCCGGTGCGCCCGTTGTAAAGGATTGTGCCGCTTTGCCCTGGCGAAGCATGTATGCCGAGTTCTTTGTCCGCCATGCTCGGCGTGCCCGAAATGCGGACTTTTTTTGCTTCCGGGGAAATCTCGAAACGCTGCCCGGTGACCTCGCGCCCGTGCGCCTTGAAGTGGACATCGCGCCGCCCGATGATGCGCGTAAACTCGAAACGCGGGATGGCAGCGGAGGAGGTGTTTGGACGCGGGGCGTCTTCGCGCACGATCTCGCCTTCGATTTCGCCGCAACGCCCGTTCACGGCTTTGGTTTCGTCGGAAAGTTGGATATTGCCGCGCATGAAGAAGCGCGAACGCATGTTGCCGCCAATAATTTCAAGCGAATCGCCATCTATGTGATACGGAACGTGTTTGCGTGCTGCGGAGGCGGGAGGAGCGGCGGTGTTTGCTGCGCGTGCGGCGGGGATTTCCGCCGCATACATCGTAAGGCGCGTGCGCTTGTTTGGGGTGGAAGGATGCGGGCGCAGGACAAGCAGTTTAGGCTCGTTTCCGTCGAGACCGTTGTCGTCGCGAGGCGTGTTTTCTCGCAATGCTACTTTGGGGTAAACGCGTGCTTCGCCGCCTTCGGCGCGCCATTCGGAGGTGGCGAAGGAAACGTTGCCGATGGCAGTCATCTCGTTGACGTGCGCTGCTATATCGTCGGGCTTGGCAACTTGGATGCGGTCGGCGGCAGTGCGTTTGCGCGGCATGGTGGCGAAGATGTTGAGTTGGTCGCAGTGCCCGGCGATGTCTTCGCCTTTGACGGTGACGTTCCCCGAAAAATTCAGTTCGGCGGCGTTGTTTTCCTTCTCGGTCACGAGGAGCGAGTCCGCGCTCACAAGTGTTTCGCGGGGCGCGGCACGTGTTTTCCCTTTCCCAAAAGGAGGCAGCGAGACCTCGGTGCGGCGGGTCGCGGACGAAGTGACGTGGATCACGTTTTTGATGTCATCAAAGAAAATGGTGTTTCCGCTCAAACGGGCACCTTGGGTCGCAATCGAGGGGTTTCCGGTGAGGTCGAAAGTTTGCTCTGCCGGGCGGAAAATGAAGGTTTCGCAGGCGAGGAGGCGTCCGTCGTAATTGGCGCGGACGGTGTCTTCTGCTTTGATGAGGTTGGCGCGGAGCTTGTTGTGTTCTTTTTGAGCGGAGGGAGCGGGAGAACGGGGAATATCAACAAAGACTCGTTTTGAGGTAAATTCGAGGTCTTCGTCCTTCCCGCGCACGCCGCCGGTCATTTCGACGAAGGTTTTGCCGTTGTTGTCGCGGAGAATGGAAAGGTATCTGCCGACGATGCGGGCGGTGCCGTCGCCGCGCCGCGCTCGCCCTTCTTTGTGCATAAAAGAGGGCATTTCGAGAGCGATGGGGAGCGGGGAAACGCCATTGGTTGGCGGGGAGAACATTTCGATTTTATCCTTAATGACATGGTAAATTATCTGTTCGCCCGTCGCGGTCAGACCGGAATGCGTATCGTAGAAGCGCGCATCCCCGACGGTAGAAAGCGTCTGGCGTGCCTGGTTGTATTCGACGCGTTTTCCCGTCATTTCGCGTCCTTCGCTGAGGACTTCCACGCGACCCGCAGCAGTGATGCTCTCCAACGCATCGTCGAGGCGTTCGACGACTTCCTTTTTTGTGCGTGGGTGGCGCGCGCCTGTGGGGAAAATACCGCCAAGGGGAGCGGATTTGCGCGGAGCGGCGGGAGCGGCGGCGGGAGCGGCGGTGTTTTTCAGGCGTGCGACCAATGTGTCGCAGAAGAGCATGATGGCACCGTCGTTAGGTCTTTCCATGCGCATGCGGACGCCGCCGGAAAAGGAAAGAAAAGCGCGCCCCGCGTTTGTGCCGGCTTTGTAGCGCGTGATGTCGAGTGTGTCGCTAAATATGTCGATGCGCTCGCGCCCGCGGGCGGGTTTGAGGGTGACGCGCACGGGCTTCTGGAGGTTGACGGTGTCTTTGTCATCGGAGCGATGCCACGTCCACGCGCCGCCGTTGACGGCGAAGTCCTTGCTATCCAAGAACAATTCGTGGGGCGAAGCGGCGGTGTGCGTGGTTTTGGAGTAATGGCAATCCGGAGAAGTGATTGTGGCGAAGAGCGAAACGCGCCCATTGTCATCCTTTGAGAAAAGGCGCAGCTCGATGGTGGTCAGGTCCCAGGAAGAAAGTGCGCCGGAAGAACTTGCCGCATCTTTCCCCGGAGATGCTTGAGCCGCCCGCAGCTCCATCTGGATGGCGCCTTCGCCGTTGTCTTCAAATTCTGCGAAGACAACCTCCCGAGCCGTGCCCACGCGTGCGCCCTCCCCAGCAGAGGAGGCAGCTCCATGCCCCTCGGAACACAACGCTGCGAAGAGAAAAAAACATCCTATGGAAAAAGGAAAAAAAGAGGACGGCATGACTTGAAGAAAAGCGGAAAGAAACGCCCCCGCCTTGTGCCAGCAACGATGCCCAAAGTCGAGTGCGGGAATCCGTTTCGCCGCGCCATTCCTGCGGCTTTCGGCGGAACAAACCCCGTCGTTTTCTGTCCTGTCCCTACGCTGGAGGGTCATCTTCGAACCAAAATCTTTTGGCAAACACATCAATTCCATGCTCACCGTGAAAAACAAACAAAGCTCCCGCAGGGAGTTTCTTTCTACAAACTGTTCCGCACTCGCAGGACTTGCTCTCCTTGGCTCTATGCCGTCTAACGCCTTCGCCGCTGGTGCGAGTGACCGTATCAAGGTCGGCATCGTTGGTGTCGGCGGGCGCGGGCGCGGCGCCGTCTCGGAATGTCTCCAAGCCGACCCCGCAGTCCAACTTTGGGCAATTGGCGAGCTTTTCCAAGACCGTCTCAATCGGGCAAGAGATTCCTACGCTGGTAATGAACGGACCAAAGTTCCTAATGAACGCTGCTTTGCGGGATTTGATTCCTATAAAAAGGTCATCGATTCTGGCGTGGACATCGTCCTCCTCACGACGCCGCCGAACTTTCGTCCGGCGCACATGGAATACGCCATTGAAAAAGGTGTCCACATTTTCGCGGAAAAGCCGATTGCCGTGGATGTCGTCGGTGCCCGCAAAGTGCTTGCCCTCGGCGAGCTTGCGACAAAGAAAAAAATCTCCATCGTCGCGGGCACGCAACGCCGTCACCAAGCATCTTATCTGGAACGAATCAAACGTATCCACGCCGGCGAAATCGGCGAAATTGTCGGCGGGCAATGCTACGCCGTCTTCCCCTGGGAAAGAGGTTTGGGGGCGCGTCCGGATGGCATGTCCGAAATGGAATTTCAAATTCGCAGATGGGGCAATTTCTTGTGGTTATACGGAGATATCATCGTAGAACAACACGTCCACAACCTTGACATTATCAACTGGGCAATCGGTTCACCGCCAGTGAAAGCCTTCGGCATGGGAGGACGCCAAAAAGGCACGGGCGGAAACATCTGGGACCACTTCGCCGTCGAATACGAATACGCCAATGGAGCACGCGTATCCAGCTTCACGCGCCACGTCGCCAATTCCTCAAGCCGCTTCAGCGAACGCATCGTAGGCACAAAAGGCATCGCCGACACCCGCGGCATCTTCAACGGTGCAAACCTGCGCAGTCCGGCGATAGACGCTGTCAACCCCTACGTCCAAGAACACATTGACCTTATCCAAGCCGTCCGTAACCGTAAGCCTGTCAACGACACACGTGCTATTGCCGAAGCAACTCTGACGGCGATCCTCGGGCGCGTTTCCTCCTACACCGGAAAAGAAGTCAGCTACAAATGGCTCCTCGAAGCGTCGAAAGAGGACCTCTCTCCCGCCGTTTTAGACCTCACTGCACCGCCGCCAGACCACAAAGTCGCTGTCCCCGGTGTAACGAAACTGGTCTGAAAATCGCCGAAAATTCGCCGGTCTGTGGCGTGCGAGGGCTGACACGGACCGGACGAACGCGGCAAACATGCACCGCAGCTGCTGCTGTGGAGTGCGGGAAATACAATCCCGCACTCGTTCGCGCAATTCCCCGTGCGCACGTTCGCGGGGGCGTTCCGGCGATAGAAAAGATTGCCCGCGTGTGGCAAGGCGGGTTGTGTGTCCAGCGAAGCGAGATCGCAAGAGATGAGCACCCGATTAGAACCAAAGACCTTTTTACGCCACTTTGTGAACACAGCAGATGCGGCTGGTTTTCACGTGCTGGAATACGGCGAAGCAGGCGGGTTGCCGCTTCTCGCCGCCGACCTGTCGCCCAAGCTGCCCCGCATGAGCGTTTACCTATCAGCCGGAATTCATGGCGACGAACCCGCAGGGTCGCTCGCATTGCTCACGTTGATGGCGCAAGGGTGGTTTGACCGTGAAATCGCGTGGCATATCCTCCCGATGCTCAATCCCGGCGGCATGGCAGCGGGGACACGCAATTCCCCGGACGGCATTGATTTGAACCGCGACTATCGCGACAACCACGCCGCAGAGACGGTCGCCCACAAAGCGTGGCTGCGGCACGCAGGACGTGTTTACGACGCCGCCTTGTCGCTTCACGAAGATTGGGAGGCGAGCGGGTTTTACCTCTACGAAATGCGTAACGGAGAACCGGCTGCTCTCGGCTGGTCAATTCTGCAATCCGTCGAAGCGGTCATGCCCATCGACAGGTCGCCAGAAATTGATGGCTTTCCGGCGGTGAACGGTTTTTTGCGCCCGCACGCCAATTCTTCTTTCGAGACAATGCACGAATGGCCCGAACAATTGTTTCTCCATCGCGACCACACCGCACTTTCCTACACCTTTGAAACACCCTCCTCCCTGCCATTAGAAACACGGGTGCTTGCCCAAATTATCGCGATAAAAACGACCGTGAACCTCCTGCTCGCACCACGCGTAGAAGACGCCTTTGAAATCTGATGCCGACACAAAGAGGCAGGAACTCCCGCAAGTGCCCCCCAACCTTTGAGAACGCTTGCTCACGTAATCCTGCGCTCCGCAGCCGCCGTGGCGCGCTTGAAAAAAGAAGGGAGGACGCGAACCCCTTCACGTCCTCCCTGAATAATGTCCGGGCATTCCATACCCCTATGGAAGTTGCTAATATAGTCACCCGAACGAGGACACACTTTGACCATCGATTGCGTCCTTGCAAATCAAACCTCCCGATTGTGACAAAGATTTTACACAAGGCGTTTTTTCCAATGTGTTAGCTGAGCGGCTGTCTGGCGTGGACCGGGCATCCCTGGGCGTTCGCGAGTGCGCATAACTTTCTTAATATCAAAGATATCCGTCCAATCGGCGTCAAAGGCGGCGTTCACAGAACGCACTTGTTCGATTGAGAGCGCGTTAAGGGAAACACCGTTTTTTTCGGCAAGGGCAACGACACCGCCGACTGCGTGGTGGGCTTCGCGGAAGGGAACGCCCTTGCGCACGAGATAATCGGCGAGGTCCGTGGCGAGGAGCAGCGGGTCGGCAGCGGCAGCGGCGCAACGGGCGACGTTGAAGCGGGTCCCGCGCAAGGTCTCGCGCAACACATCGAGGCAGAGCAAGGTAGTGTCAAGGGAGTCGAACACCGGTGGCTTATCTTCTTGCAAATCACGATTATAGGTAAGGGGAAGCCCTTTCACGAGAGTGAGCAAAGTGTGGAGGTTTCCCTGCAAGCGGGCACTTTTGCCGCGCAGGAGTTCGAGGGAATCGGGATTTTTCTTTTGCGGCATGAGGCTGGAGCCGGTGGTGAAGGCGTCCGGCAACGAAATGAAGCCAAACTCGGCACTGTTCCACAGGATAATGTCCTCGGCGACGCGTGAGAAGTGGACGCCGCACAAGGCGCAGGCGGCAGCAAATTCGATGAACAAGTCGCGGTCTGCCACGGCGTCCATGCTATTGGCCGTAAGGCGCGGGCGTCCACGGGCGTCCACAAATCCAAGCAATTTTGCGACGAGCGCCCTGTCCACGGGCAAGCTTGTTCCGGCAATGGCGCCGGAGCCGAGCGGGCACTCATTGGCGCGCACGGCGAAGGCTTCGATGCGCTCGCGGTCGCGCCCAAACATTTCGGCGTATGCCAATAGGTGGTGTGCGACGCTAACGGGTTGGGCACGTTGAAGATGGGTGTAACCGGGGACAAAGGTCTCGACGTGCCCGGCGGCAAGGTCGGTGATGACGCGCAGGAGCGCGGTGAGAGCGTCATGTAGGCGCGTCGCGGCATCTTTGAAAAAAAGATGCATGTCGGTCGCTATCTGATCGTTACGGCTGCGGGCAGTGTGAAGTTTTGCGGCGGCGGGGACGCGTTTTACCAAGGCTTGCTCGATGTTCATGTGGACATCTTCGAGGGCGGGTTCCCAACGGAATTTTCCGGCGTTGATCTCGTTGAGAATGGCGTCGAGACCGGCGTGGATAGCGTCGCGTTCTTCTGTGGAAATGAGACCCGTAGCGGCGAGCATGGCAGAATGCGCCTTGCTGCCCTGAATGTCAAAAGGCGCGAGGCGGGCATCAAAGGAGATGGACTCGCTAAAACGGAGCATGAGAGCGGAAGGTCCCTCGGCGAAACGCCCACCCCAAGTCGCCTGCGCGGAGGGCGGGGCACTGGATTTTTTTACCATAGCACAAGGTAAAACGCTGGCGGGAGAGCATGGCAACACCGCTCGCACGCCCTTTCTCGTTGCCGCACCATAAAAGGGACGTTTTCCTGCCGTTCTTTCTTATATGAGCAGGCAAGTTAGCAACTCACTCATCGGTGTCTTTGTCCTTGGCGGTGCAGCCCTCGTCGTTCTGTGCATCGGTCTTTTCGGCGCAGGGCGGTTCAACTCGCAAAAAACCGCCTACATTTGCTATTTCGAGGACTCGGTAAACGGGCTTGCCGTCGGTTCGCCGGTCAAGTTCAAGGGCGTCTCCATCGGCAAAGTTTCCCGCGTCCTCCTGCATACTCCCTCGCAAGAAGAGAGCGGCAATACGGTGCCGGTGATCATTGAAATCGACGAACGAACGCCCGTGACTCCGGAGCTTTCCGCACTGTTAAGGGAAACTTCGCGCAACGGTCGGGGCGCAAAACGCGACCTGCGTGCCCGCCTCCAACAACAATCCATTGTCACCGGACTACTCTACGTCGAACTTGATTTCCACCCGGGTTCTCCCGCCCGATTCTGCCAAAAGGCAAACAACGCCGGAAACACGCCAGAGCTGCCAACTCTCCCCTCAAACCTCGGCGCACTCGTGAAAGCGACCACGCGCACGCTCGACCAATTTAGCCGAATCCAATTCGCCGAGATGGGCGAAAAATTAAACCGCGTGCTAACCCGACTCGAAATGGCAGTGGCTGCCATCGATTTCAAAGGAATCAACCAAGGCGTGCTCGACGTCACCGCCGCCGCAAACGAAATTCTGCGCGACCCCGAAGTGCGCCGCCTTCCCGCAAACGTAAACACTTCACTGCAAGCCGTTCACAATCTCGCCCAAAAATTAGAGTCGCTCGCCGGACCGATAGCGGACGACACGCATAAGATAGCCGAAGATGCCCGCGCCGCCCTCGCACAAATCAATCGAGCCGCAGCAAATCTGCGCCGCCTCACCCAGCCAGGGTCATCCGTCCACGGATCGATAGACGAAACCCTGCGAGAAGTAACCGACGCCGCCCGCGCCCTCCGCCTGTTGGCAGAATCCCTCGAACGCCACCCCGAATCACTCATCGGCGGAAAAAAAGAACGCCCGCCCGTTCCTCGCGAAAAATGAACACCGCCGCCACTTTTCCGTCCGCACAAACATCTTTTTCATGAAAACAGCACAACGCACCACCGCTGCCCTCATCCTCCTTTCCGCTTTCGCTCTGACAACGCTGTCTTGCAGCATCCTCCCGCAACACGGACCGGACACCTCGCGCTATTACGTCCTCTCGCTCGCCCCAAAACCTCCGCCAACCGCCGCCGCGAATTTGAGCGCGATCATTGGCGAGCATTACGTCCTCTCGCTCGCCCCAAAACCTCCGCCAACAACGCCCCCCGCTGGCGCCGCCGCCGCACGCACAACGCCCACCCCGCCATTACAACGGTTGACCGCACGCGTCGCCAATATACGCCTGCCCGCCTACCTCGACCGCTCCGAAATCGTCCTCCGCCCCACCGAAAACCGCCTCGACGCACTCTCCCACGATCTCTGGCTCGAACCTCCCGCCAAAGCCTGCTCCCGCGTCTTCGCACACAATCTCGCCCAACACCTCCACGGCTCCAACCCGCCAAACTCCACCGCCCGCGACGCCGTTGTCGTGCGCGTGGACATCGTCCAGTTTGACGGCTATCCGGGCGAAACCGTCCTCCTGCGGGCACGCTGGAAACTTTCCCGCACGGACGACAACGAAACACCGCTTTCGGAAGGCGAGCACACGGTGCAGACCTCATTGCAAGGCAAACCCGGCATCGAAAACTACGTCAACGGCATGAGCCGCGCCATAGACGCATTCGCCGACGCGGTAGCGCAAGACATACGCCGGGCACTTCCAGACGCAACGT
This sequence comes from Puniceicoccales bacterium, assembly GCA_031269335.1. Classification (GTDB taxonomy): domain Bacteria; phylum Verrucomicrobiota; class Verrucomicrobiia; order Opitutales; family UBA953; genus CALNBE01. The sequence continues at coordinate 2,908 of JAISZI010000026.1, read as the reverse complement.
GGTGAACAGCAAGCAAATAGCGACATTTCCCCGACGGCATCCGCGCCGCCCCGTTTTTCAAGATTTGTATCGCCACGCACAAAGCAGTTTTTTCACTTTGATTTTCGACACTAATGGCATCTCCGAAGAAGAACCGCGACGCACGAAAAGATAACAAAGCGGGTATGGTAACGGACCGGCTCCCCGGCAACACCACTCCCGCCAATAAGAAAAAAGAAAACCTCCCCAGCAGTGCGCGCCTCGTGTCGCACCCCCTGCTCGCTCTCGGTCTCACCCTTTGCGCAATTTTGTTGTTTATCGCCCTGCTTGATTATCGAAAAAATCAAATCTTCTACTTTTCAGCACCAGGCGACTTTCTCGATTCACTTGCCCGAACCAGCCCACTCGACGCCGTCAACAGCATGGGCAAACTCGGTTCCACCACGGCGGTATTGCTCTTTAGCTTCGCCGGTTTCGGCGCATTTTTTGTCCCAGTGTGCCTGATTGTCGCCGCGCTGCGGACCCTGTTTCACCGTGCCCACACGATTTTCCCTTGGCGAATCGCGGCGATGTCGGCGGCATTTCTTTCACTTGCCACCCTGCTTTCCCTTATTGACCCGCACGAAGCGAATTCAGTGAACACGATCTCACTCTGGGGCGTTCACCACTTCGTCCCCGAAGGCGCCGGCGGGCGCCTTGGGCATTACATTTATCACGAATTTTCCAATGTCGTTTTTGGCAAAGTCGGCTCCTTTGTCATTTTCTCCCTCATCTATGCCTTTTGTCTGTTGAGCTTTGCCGTGGACAACCCCCGCCGCCTCCTCTCCGCCCGCATCCGCCTCGTCCGCGATTACTGGGAAAAACGCCGCGAACGCCTCCGCCTTCGCGCTATCCAACGCCGCCAAGCCGCCGCGAACGCAAAAACTTCGCCCGTCGCCAACGCATCGCCCGTCACCAACGCCAGCGAAACCATTCCCCCACAACCCGCAAACAATTTGTCCGACTTGGAATTCTTGACTGCCCCTATTTCCCCGGTTTTCCCTGAAGAATCTCCCCATGCACAAATTCCACCGACCACCCCTGAAACTTCCCCCACTGCGCCAACCGACTTTGACACATTCGCCATCCCTGCTCTCCCCGAAGAATCCCCGGACAAGCCAGACCATTCGCCGCTAACAACCGCCCTTCCCCAAACAATCGCCGCCGCAGAAACCGCGGACATCGCCGCCGAAACCTCCGCCCCCACCTTCGCCGCTGCTGACACGCCGCGCCGCAAAACCGCCCCGCCGCCCCACGCGATAAGTGCCCTCACCATCCACGGCGAAGCCATAGTCGAACGTTCCACAAACGCCCTATCTCTCAGAAAAAAAGGCACTTATCAATTCCCGCCCATCTCCCTGCTGAACGAGCCTCTCCCGCCGGAAACTACTATTCCAGAAAATTACCAAGAACGCGCCGAACGCCTCGCCAACACCCTCAGCGAATTCAAAATCAAAGTAGAACTCGGCGAAATCCAAACCGGTCCCGTCATCACCCGCTACGAAGTCGTCCCAGCACCAGGAGTGCGCGTAGAAAAAATTTCCGGCCTCGCCAACAACATCGCCATGAACCTCAAAGCCGAGTCCGTGCGCGTCCTCGCCCCCGTCCCAGGAAAAGGCACCGTTGGCATCGAAGTTCCAAACCAAAACCCAAAGTCCGTCTCCCTGCGCGAAATCATCGAATCAAAAGCATGGGAAACAAATAAGCACGACATCCCCATCGTCCTCGGCAAAGACGTCACCGGCAAACCCATCATCACCGACCTCGCCCGCATGCCACACTGCCTCATCGCAGGCTCCACCGGCTCCGGTAAATCTGTCTGCATCAACGGGATCGTCGCCTCTCTCGCTTATCACGCCGGTCCGGACGATATTCGCTTTATCATGATCGACCCAAAAGTTGTTGAATTACAAATATATAACAAACTCCCGCACATGCTTATCCCAGTCGTGACCGATCCCAAAAAGGTGCCCGCCGCCCTCAAATGGCTCATCGGCGAAATGGAGCGGCGTTACCAAATTTTCGCACGGACGGACGTGAAAAATATCGCCAGCTTCAACGCCAAACTCACGAAAGATAAAAGGCAGGCGGAACTCGCACGCCAGATGGACCTCGAACTCTCCCCAGAAGAACGCGCCGCCACTGCCACCATCGAAGTCCCTCGCGACGACGGCGCCCTCGAAATTCCCGACAAAAAACTCCCCTATATCGTATGTTTCATAGATGAATTGGCAGACCTCATGATGGCAGCAGCCGCCGACATTGAAACCGCGATCGCCCGCCTCGCCCAGCTCGCCCGCGCTGCGGGAATCCACCTCATTCTCGCCACTCAACGTCCGTCCGTTAACGTTATCACGGGCATAATCAAAGCAAACCTCCCCTGCCGCATCGCCTTCAAAGTCACATCAGTCGTAGATTCTCGGACGATCCTTGACCAAAAAGGCGCGGAAAATCTCATCGGTCGCGGCGACATGCTTTTTATTCCGCCGGGCAGCGCGCACCTCATGCGCGCCCAAGGTGCATTTGTCTCGGAAGAAGAAATTCATACGCTCGTCGAACACATCGCCCTCTGCAACGGCGAACCGGAATTTGCCGACGACGTCCAAGAAATTATCGAAAAAACAGCATTAGAAGATTCCGGAGACGACGCCCCGACCGAGGGCACGGACGACCCGAACGAAGACCCTATGCTCATGAAGGCATGGGACGCTATCCGAGCCACAAAAAGAGCTTCCACTTCCTACCTCCAACGTCGCCTCAGCATCGGTTACGGGCGCGCCGCCAAGATAATCGACGCATTAGAAGAACGCGGTTATATTGGTCCAGACAACGGACCCGGAATCCCCCGCGAAATCCTAAAAGAATAACCCCCGCCGCTTAACGGATTGGC
>JAISZI010000079.1 GCA_031269335.1 Puniceicoccales bacterium | reverse complement strand
CCGGTGCCGTCGCCGTCGCCACATCCTTCCCCAGGGCGTTGCCCTGGGAAATACTTGGTGCCGCCCCTTTGGGGCTTTTTCATTCCTTTTCCATCCCCCTATTCGTGCCCATTGGTGTTCATTTGTGGTTGAAAGAGCCGCAGGATTTTTCCGGCGAGTTTACACAATAAGGATTTGCAAAAACAGTATGACTCTTTGCGCGATACCCGTGCAAAGCACATCACGGTGGCGGTAAAAACCGCCGCGAGTCGCTTGAAGCCGGAATACGAAAAGCTGCTGAAAAGAGCTTTCGTGGCAGAAAAGTATGCGGACGCAGAGGCGATTAAGCGGGCGATAGGGGCGCTTGAAATAGGTGGGGGCGATGCGCGGAGGTTTGTGGGGACGTGGAGAAGCGACAACAATCGGGAAGATACCTTTACCCTTAGAGAAGATGGGAAAGTGGACGTTTCACGCAACTGGAATCGGAGACCGAAAGGATGGAGGTATTCGGAAGAAGAAAACAAACTATTTTTCGTAGGTGCCAACTGGTACCTTGTAGAAAAAGACGAAAACACGCTCGTAGAGGTGAATCTTAATCCTGGTAAAAATGGAGAAGGGTCAGGTAGCTTTCTCGATCGCGCTGTAAACGGCGGGGGAAGCACTTGTTCTGCGCTCACTCCTCTGCTTGCCCTGAAGGGGGCGGAGGCCGTCATTCCCTCCACCTGCACCCTGAAGGGGCGCGACTTCTGACTTCGGTCGAAGTCAGGAGTGAAAGCATAGACCGCGTAGAAACATAGATCACGTAGAAAAAAAGCGGTGTCTATTTTGTGTTTTCTGGCGGAGGAATAGGGTGGAGGTAGAAAGTGTTGTTAGCAACTTCGTTGGGGAGGATGGGGGCGCGGGGGCGACTAAGGATAGAGAGACTTAAAAAGGGGCGGCCAGTATTTTGGACGACTTGAACGGCGCGGTCGTCCCAGAGTTCTACCATCGCAAAGTCCTTGACGTTAGTGATCTCGAGTTCGGGGAGTCCGTGTTTTGCGAGCCAGCGTTTTATGGGGGGAATGGCTTCGGGGATACTGGCGCGGGCAGTAAATACTTTGACGGTGAAACCGTTTTTCAGCCAAAAGCGCACGCGTTCCAACATGAGCGGGACGGGGGCGCCGATGTGTTTGATGCCGCGCCAACGTCCACTGCGGGCGAGGGTGCCGTCGAGGTCAACCCCTATCCACGGGATTTCGGGAGCGGGAGAAGCGGGAATGGGGAGGGGTTCGTTGATGACGATGCGCTGCTGCGGGTGAATTTGGAAACGGTTGAGAATGCTTTTTATGAATGTAGTAAAAAAACTGCGGAAGCCAGAGGAAGTGTTAGGCGGAGTAGGCGGAGTTTCTGGTGTCGGAGGTGTTTCTGGCGGTTGGAGCGGCGTTTCCGCCGCCGGCGACGTCTCCGTCGGCGACGAAGGCACTTCCGGCACTGGCAGCATCTCCGTCTCCGGTGGCGGCGGCGTCTCCGTCGCCGTCGGCACTTCTGATTTTGGCGGGGGCGGTTTTCTTGCAGGCATTGTGGTATCGTATTTCGGCGGCGGTTTCGGCGGCGGGGGTGGAGTATTTACGTTTTTGGCATTAGATCGGCTTACCTAAATCGTGGCAGTGGCTATGCACCATTATTAGCTGATTGATGAAATGGTGGCGGCGATTTCTACGGCGGTGCGGACGCGTTGTTCGATTTCGGAGAAGCGATTGTTCTGTAAGTCGTCTGCCGGAGCGAACCAGCCGCCGCCGACGGCGAGGACGTTTTTGAGGGCGAGGTATTCTGGGAGCGTTTTTTGGGAGATGCCGCCGGTGGGGATGAATCGCACGTTGGGCAATGGGGCGGCGTAGGCTTTGAGGGTGCTGGGACCACCGAAGTTTGAGGCGGGAAAGAACTTAACGACTTCGCAGCCGTGGGCAATCGCGAGTTCGATTTCGCTTGGGGTGACGCAGCCCGGCGTGAGCGGGACGCCATTGTCGCGGCACCATGCGAGCACGTCGGGGACACAGGCGGGGGAGACGAGGAATTTTGCTCCGGCTTCCACGGCGGCGCGGGCATTTTCCACGGTGCGGATGGTTCCTGCGCCGACGAGCAAGTCGCCGCGTGAGGCGAGGACTTTCACGGATTCGAGGGCGCGAGGCGTGCGCAAGGTGAGTTCGACGCAGGGCAAACCGCCGTTGAGGAGTGCCTGTGCGAGCGGTCCGGCAAGTGCCGGGTCGTTAAGTGTTAAGATGGGAAGGAGGCGTAAACGCGCCAGCTCCGCCAAGGGAGACGATAGGTTGTTCGCGGACATGCCCGCAGAGGAAGCGGAACTCTGTCTAAATGGCGAGCAAAAAGGCAGCGATTTTCACAAACGCACAAAGCCGTATTCGTCGGCTGGCATAATACTGCCGAGGTCTATGGGTTCCGCAACGGGAGCAGAGGCGTCGTTTGCGAAGTTATTTTCCGTTTCGACAGTGGCAGGGGTCGGCGTGCTTTTGCCGCTGCCATCTTGTTTAGTGGCGGCGGTGGACTGGGAAGACGTGAAAAAGTTGTCCGTCGTGTCGGGGGTGTCGTGCACGTGGAAAAGCGGCGAAATCGCGAAGAGGAAGACCGCTGTGTGCACGAGGAAGGGACCGCATTGGAAGAGTCGTCCGATGGAAAAAGGCACCGGCGTCGGCGGCGCATAACGCGGGCGGCGGGCGGAGATGACGCGCTGGGCGGCGTGCAGCAGGCGGTGCTGTCTGAAAACAGATCGGCGACCGGGTGATTGGCGCAAAGCCTCCCTAAACGCCACCAAGTCTTCGCTGGAGATAGTGTCGTCCAAGTATTCGTTTAGTAATCGTATGAATTGTTCGTCGTTCATAAAAACTCCTCGCCCATGAGGGCACGCAAGGCTTCGCGTGCTCGGGCAATTCTACTCTTAACGGTTCCGATGGAAAGCCCCAGATGTGCGGCAATATCTTCGTATGCCATGTTTCTGATATTACGCATGACAAGAATTTCGTAATGAGCGTGTTTCAAGCTGTTCATGCACTCGGCGACGCAATCCACAAATTCTTTATTTATGGTTTGTTCGACAGGGGTCATTTCCTTATCGGCGAGCACATCTACGAGGGTCATATCGCCATCTTCGCCCATGGGGCAATCGAGGGAAAGGGAGGCATCGCGGCGACGGCGCCACCAATACCAGTAACGGTTACGGGCAAGGTTGGTGGCGATTTGGTAGAGCCATGTAGAAAAAGAAGCCGTGCCTCGAAAGGACGGGAGACCGCGTTGGGCGCGGATGAAGGTGTCTTGGGTGATTTCTTCGGCGTCTTGGCGGTTACGAAGGATGCTGAAGACTTTCGAGAAAATGCGATCTTGGTAGGCAGTGATAAGTTCGTTGAACGCCGACAAGTCTCCGGTGCGCGCTCGTTCAAGGGTTTTTTCTTCTGTGTGCGTCATGATTCTCTGCGTGTTGGTCGGTGTTAGCGGTGTGTTAGTCGGGATGAAAGGTGAGCCATTCCGGAGTGCGTTCTGGGGGAAAAGACAAGCGGGCGCAAGATTTGTTTCTTCAAAAAAGGCGATGGCGCGATTTTGACTCGTCAAACTGCACGGTCGGGGCGGGGGAAAGGGTGCTATTTTGCGAGAAAAGTCTTTCGAGAATGCCTGTGGGCACGGGTAATTGCTCGGTGGGAGGCGGCGGGGCGTAGGGGATTACTGGTGGGACGGGTGTGGCGGCTGGTCGGGGGAGGTGCTCCATTTCGGCAGCAGCTTTTTTTCCACGGGGAAGAGCAGGCAGAAAAAGTGAGCCGATGGCGAGGACGAGCATCATGGAGAGGCGCAAGCCAATTGATTGTCTGGGAGTGTCTTCGACTATCATGGTAACGGCGGTAAGTGGTTCTGCGTCGCATTGTTCACGGGTGCCGAGCGGGTGTCTCCGCCGTCGGCAGTTGCCGCAGAAGTGCCCAGTTGAAAAAGCGGCAAAAGTGCGTGGATACGGGGATTGTGCGGGTAACGGGTTTTGGCGCGGTTAAGCAGGACGCGTGCCCTGGACAAGGCGTTTGGGTTGCCGTCCGCGCTGAGGGCGTTGACGTAGGAAAGGGTGGCAGATAGGCTCCACGGGGCAAGAGTCAGGGCGGTTTCAAGGGCACGTTCAGCCTCATTGTAGCGAGAAAGAGTTTGCAGGGCAGCGGCGCGGGTGAGCTGAAACTCGAAGTTTTTTGGCGCGAGTTCCACCGCTTTTTCCGATGCGTGAAGGGCGGTGGTGGCGAAATGCACATTCCGGTCGGGATAAATTCGGTGAAGGCAAAGCGCGGCGAGCGCGTGGAGCTGCCATGCGTCGCCGTTAGAAGGATTTGCGCTCAGGGCGGAAAAAGACTCGTCAGCGGCGGAGTTAATCCGCCCAACGGCGTCCGAACCGGTGAGTCGGGGAACGCCGGTGAAATTTACAGAGGGCAAGACAGGCACGAGTTTGTGGGCAGCTATCGCGCAATCACGGGCAGCTTCGAGCGGGGCAAGCACCCAAATAAGCCAAAATGTCGGCGGCAAAACCATCAGCCACATTGAAACCATTGACATGGAAGGCGTTAAGATAAGCGTGAAGTGTCTCATGCGGGTATTCCGCAACATGGCGGCACCGAGCAGGGCGAAAACACATGCGACGGCGGGCATCGGTCCGGGGTAGTCAAACACGAGCACCACTCCCGCAGCGGCTGAACCAGCGAGTGCACCGCCAAGGAAAAAACGGGTGTCGGGCATGGGCGTCGGCACCACGGAAACGGTCGTGTAACCGCCCCTGTGCTTGTGCATCAACACAGGTTTTTCCCAGTGTTCGTGGCGCGGCGTAGCGAGGCAAGTAGCCAGAGAAGAAAACCAAATCCACAACACAGGGGCGATCAACAGCAACGCCCCCAAAAAACCGTGTTCCGCAAACAACGTGAGCGGCAGGCTCCCAGGTGTGCGCGGCGCGCTGTTCCACCCAGCCGGTCTTTCCTTTTCAAAGGCAAACGCGAACCCACCAGTGCCCTGCCCTTGCACCGGCGCGTCCATCGCCGCCTGCCACGCTGTTTCCGCCAAAACTGCCTTGTCCTGCACGCCCCCACCTTCGCTTCGCCACACGCCGACATCTCGCCTTGCCGCCCCCAAAAAGCAGAAAAAGAACAACGCACCCGTCAAAACGAGTGCTATCCGCGCCCGTTTGCGTTCTGCAACAAGCAGACTGACAAGGACAAACCCAACGAAAAACCCTATCATTACCCCAATGTGCGCCGTCGCAAAAATCCCCATTGCAAGAATGACACAGGCGGGCACCGCAAGCATCCGCTGCCAGTAATGCCACCGGTATCCAAGTGCCACGACAAGGCACGGGAAAAACACCATGAGCAACACAGCACCAGCCCCCGCCGGACTCCCAAACGTAGCTTGCAACGGCACAACTTCTCGCCCCGCAAACAACCACGCGAACACCCGCTCTCCCGTCCCAAGGGAAACCGCAGTGACAATGGTAATGAAAGTTGCCACCACACCCCCAACTATCCACTTCAACAACGGCACGCGGAAATGATAGAACGCAAGCAAAAATACAATGAACACCAAGCAGTTAGAAATAAGAGATAACTCCGCCAACCACGGTTCTGGGCTGAAAAAAAACCAGTCGAACAAGCACCAAACCAACCACGGCAAAAAGACTAACGGCTCACGGCGCAAATTAATCCCCGTCCGCCCCCGCGTCACCAACGTCAATACATGCACGCCTATCCCTATCGCCACAAACCGCGCCGCCCATATCTGCGAAGTCGCACCCGTCCCGCCCTGCCACGCACAAAGCAACAAACACATGCCCGTCAAAATTCCCAACACCAAAATATCATAGTAATGCCCGGCTGCCAACGGGATATGGCAACGGTAAGTGAGAAAATAATACAAACGGTTCACCCGCGAAGAAAAAGTGCTCGGCATATGCAAAATATCATCTCCTGCGTTTGTGATAGCGAATCGTGAATTGAGGGCAACTTTCGATAATTTCCCCCGCGTCAAACCATTGCTCATACGGCGGGAAAAATGCGTCCCCCGCCGGTGTCGCATGGACATGCGTCAAAAAAAGCCCTTCGCACCAAGGCAATGCCTCCGCGTAGAGCCGCGCCCCGCCCGCCAAAAAAAGATTTTTCTCCGGCTCAATTCCCCACAACTCCTCCCATCCGCCGACAACGCGCACCCCCGCCGCGCCAGACGCCGCAACGCCGCCAGCACCGGAACGGCTAAGCACCACCGTCGTCCGCCCCGGCAACGGGCGCCCGATGGACTCGTAGGTCTTGCGCCCCATGACGAGAATGTGCCCAAGTGTCGTCCGCTTAAAAAACTGGAAATCCCCCGGCAAATGCCACGGCAGGCGGTTTCCAACGCCAACAACCCCGTTCTGCGCTACCGCCGCGATGGCGAACAACGGGCGCGGGGCTACGAAATCCGGCGATGAGGGCGTGTGGAACTTCATGCGATACAGATGATAACGTAGTCGTGCGTCATCCCTTATGCGTGCCGAGGGAACCCGCGAGGGCAGCGGCTTTGTGTATTTGACGACGGGTCATTGCAGGCGGCAAAGAAACACACCCACGTCACCTGCGCCAGAATTTTCGCTTGCTCGAATCAGCATTTTGGAAACCCTCCCCGCCTCGCTTGCACGTCCGCATGACAAAAAATGTCTTCCGTGCCCGCGACCGCACCGCACACACAATGGCAAAAGAACTTCCTTCCGCACGCTCGGAAAAAACAGACACCGCTACCCTCAACCTCGCGATTTCCGCGATCAATAAACAATACGGCGAAGGCACCCTCATGCGCATGGGCGATGCTTCTAAAATGAAAGTCGCCGCCGTTTCCACCGGCTCCGTTGCCCTCGACCTCGCCCTTGGCGTCGGCGGTCTCCCCAAAGGGCGCATTGTCGAAATCTACGGTCCCGAATCTTCCGGAAAAACCACCCTTTGCCTCAGCATCATCGCCGAAATTCAGCGCAGGGGCGGCAACGCCGTTTTCGTTGACGTCGAACACGCCCTCGACCCGCGCTACGCCAAAGTCGTCGGCGTTGACCTCGACAACCTCCTCGTCTCCCAACCCGAAAGCGGCGAAGACGCCCTCAACATCGCCGAAACCCTCATCCGCAGTAACGCCGTGGACATCGTCGTCGTGGACTCCGTCGCCGCCCTCGTCTCCAAACAAGAACTCGACGGTCAGATGGGCGACGCCACCGTCGGCGTCCAAGCCCGCATGATGAGCCAAGCCATGCGCCGCCTCACCGCCGCCATCAGCCGCACCAACTGCCTCTGCGTTTTCACCAACCAAATCCGCGAAAAAATCGGTGTCATGTTCGGCAGTCCCGAAACCACCCCCGGCGGACGCGCCCTAAAATTCTTCGCCTCCGTCCGCCTCGACATCCGCCGCATCGGTCAAATCAAAGAACCCAGTGGCAAAATCACC
>JAISZI010000062.1 GCA_031269335.1 Puniceicoccales bacterium | reverse complement strand
GGGGAATGGAGCGGAGGAAGAGAGGGGGAATGGAGGAGAAAAGCGGCGGGGGATACAGAGAGAGACGAACAGACGCCTCTCGTCGAGTTAACGAAAAGACAGAAAAACGGCTATGATGAACACGTTTCTTCATTTGTTGAAAAATAATTCGGCGCAAAAGTGGCGCAACAAGACGGAGGTGTCAAGCGGAATTTTGAAAAAAAATGCAGGTATCGAAAAAAAATAACGAAGAAATCTCTGGCGAGAATAGGGAATAAGTAGGGAGGGAGAGGAAATAGGAGGTAGGAGGTGTGTGGAGAGAGAAGAGTGAGAAGCGAGGGGAAAAGCCCCCGCCGTGAACAGCGGGAGGCTTGATTTTCGCCCCAAAGGGGCGGCTCTAAGTTAGCCCAGGGCAGCGCCAGCGCCCTGGGGAAGGGTGGGCGAAGGCGACGGCGCACCAAAAATTTACCCGCGCCAACGGCGCATTCCGATGCCAGCCCAGGGCGTTGCCCTGGGCTATGTTGGTGCCGCCCCGTTGGGGCTATGGTTTGTGTTGTTGCCCCAATACCCAGGGCGTTGCCCTGGGCTAACTTAGGGTGCCCCTTTGGGGCTTCGTGTGAGACCGGAGGGGCACCAGAGGCGGGCAGGTGCACGGCGGCTTCCGCCACCTATTTTTTCAGGAGGGCGGCGAGGGAGGCGAGGGTTTCTTCGGAGGGGATGCTCATGAGGCTTATTTGGAGCCAGTTTCTTTCGCGGAGATAGTTGCTGCGGTAGCTGAGGACGAAGCCTGCTTCTTCGAGGGCGACGCCTGTTTGCCATGCGTCTGGACATGTGCGGGGGATGAGGGTCAGGACGGCTGGGCAGGCGTTGGCTCCGTTGGTGAGGATGTCGAAGCGGCTGTCTTTGAGGGAGGCGCGGAGCCATGCGTCGCGTTGTGCGATGATTTTGTAGCGGGCGGGAAAATCTTTTTCGGCGAGGGAAGCGGTGATGGCTGCGATGAGGTTTGAGGAGTGGGTGAAGCTGACGCCGTCTTGTTTTATCCAGTAACCAAGGTCGAGATAGGAGGGGATGTCCGGGTATTGGGGGATGTTGGGGTTTTTGTGGAAGACGATGCCTAGGCCTGGGTAGCCGCAGAGGCCTTTGCCGCTGACGGCGGTGGCGAAATCGATGCCGTGCAAGTCAACGGGGATATTGCCGATGGAGCTAATGGCGTCAACGGCGAGGGTAAGGCGGCGTTTTGCGGTAAATTCGATGATTTCGCTTAGCGGGTTGATGATGCCGGTGGAGGTTTCGTGATGGACCCACCAAATCCAGCCGCCGTCCGGGACGGCTTGGATGGCGTCGCGGAGGGCGGGGAGGGGAATTTCGCGTCCCCATTCGACTTCGAGTGTCGAGAACGGGGTCGAGGTGCGTTCGATTTGGCGGGCGAGGCGCTGGCCAAATTCGCCGTTGATGAGGACGAGGCCTGGGGTGCGGAGGCGGGAGAGTTGGAGGGAGACGATGTCGTTGGCGAGGGTGCCGCTGCCGGGGATTATTTGGCAATGGGCGGCATTGGCGAGGCGGCAGACGCCGCGGCGCGCTTCGTCGAGCATGTCGTAAAAGAGGGCGCTGCGGTGGGAGAAGGGTTGCACGCTCATGGCGGCAAGGACGCGCGGGGAGACGGTCACGGGACCGGGCAGGAGGGAGATGTTTTTGCGGCGCAGGGCGGAGGTGGAGTCGTCTTTTTTGTCGAGGGTGCCGAGGGTGGAAAGGACGGTGCCGACGCGTTTTGGGCGGACGAACATGGGTTGGAAAAGGGCGTCGCCGGTGCCGACGACGGGTCCGAAAGGCTCAAAACCGAGGTGGCGGTAGAGGGTGAGCTGGCGTAGAGTGCCGGAAATGAGGACAAGGTCCCAGCCGTGGAGGGGGGCCTGCTCGAATGCGTTGTCCATGAGCATGCGCAGGATTGGGCGGCTGCGGTATTCGGGTTCGACGGCGAGGAGGCGTGCTTCTACGGGGCGTTCGCATTTGGGGAGGTAGCGATCGAGGTCGGGCAATTTGGCGTCGAGGGAGAAGGGGCGTTTATCGCGCATGGCGAACATGCCGACGACGCGGGCGTTGTCCTTAACGACGAGGTAGGCGTTTTCGTGATGAAATTTATCCACGAGGATTTTTTCGGGATTGGGGGGGTGCTGGTGGATTTCCTCGACGAAGGTGCGATAGTTGAGGCGATGTATCTGCGCGATTTCGTCGGGGGAGTCCGCGATTTTGCACTGCAGGTCTGTAACGTTCATGCGTTAGGTTTGTTTTTGGCGAAGGCAGATTTTAAGTTGGAGCGGTGCGCAAACATGACACCGACCGCTGTGAGAGCGGCCAATATCGTTGCGAGTGTATCTTTGGTGAGCAGCCAGAGCAAAAGGGGCTGGGCGGTGAGTCCGCATAGGGCAGCAACAAAAGCACCTTTTTTGAGAGGTAGAAAGAATAAACCTACGACAATGGGACCGAGCAAGGTAAACGGGAGGAACCAATAATGCGGCCACGCAACAGCTCCCGCAGCTATCCATGCGCCGATGAAGGTGCCGACGCCTTTGCCTCCGCGGAAGCCGAGGCATACGGGCCAGATGTGCCCGGCAACGACGGCTGCGGCGCAGGCGACGTGCAGGGAAAGGGGCGGCACCGCCGTGGCTATCCCTTCGGTCGCGCCCATAGCACGTGCGAGGGCGGCGACAGGGAACGGGGAGAGGACGGCGAGGGCGGCTTTGAACATGTCCAACGAAAGGACGATGTAGAACCATTTTTTGCCGAGTGCGCGGGCGACGTTGGTTGCGCCCGTGCCGCCGCTGCCCTGCGAACGCACGTCGCCGCGTCCGAAGAGGCGCGTGAGCCACCAACCGGGCGAGACATTTCCCACAAAGTAGGAGAGGAGAAGGAGAAAGGGGACGAGGAAATAGTCCATGAAGTTTTCCGGGCAAGTTAAGGGTGGTTGGTGTATTTCCCAACAAAAAACATGGCGTTAGTCCAAACCACGATGGCGGCGGATGAGGGCGACAAAATCGTGCAAGATGCGGTGTTTGCGCCCTGCGAGACCCGGCAGAGCGAGGGCTTCTTCCACGGTCAAGGGCTGGGCTTCGGCGAGGACCTTCATGGCGGCGTTGTTCAAAACGATATAGGGTGGGACGCCGCCCTGAATTTTTGCGATAACGGCGCGGCGGTTGCGCAGTTTCGTGAGCAGGGGTGAATTTTTCCCTGCGGGTTCGGAGCGGTCGCGGTGCTTGCTGCGGGGGCGTGCGGCGGGGACATCGCTGTCGTAGGACACAGGTGTTTCTTCGCGCAGGCGCGATGTGCGTGTAGCACGGGGAGGACGGGTAGCGCGGGTGGAGCGGGGGGCAGAACGGGTGGTATGCAAGGCAGCGTGTCCGCGTGCAGGCCATTCCAATTGAAAAGATTCGACGCCGCGCATTACGCGGGAGCCACGTTCGGTGAGGCTGAAAAGGGGAATGGTGGCGCCGGTCTCCAATTTTTTTTCGATAATTTGCACCAATCCCTCGTTTTCCATTTCGCGGAAGAGAGCCGTCAAATAGGCGCGTCCCTCGTCACGCAGAATCCCGTGAGTGGAAAGGACGTGAAGGTTGGCGTTGCGTATTTCAGCCGCTTCGGAGCCTACGAGGCAATCGATGATGCGGGCGCGGCCGAATTTGGGGTTCCAGACGTCGGTGGTGACACGTTCGGACATGCGGGCAATGCCGCTGAGTGCTTTGCGGACGAGAGTGAGTTCGGCTTCGTCGGGTGCGCGGCGGAAGGCATTTTCGGGAGAGGCGCAATTGTCGCAAAGGCCGCACGGGGCGGCATTAATTTCGCCGAAGTAGCTGAGTATCCATTTTTGGCGGCATTCGCGGGTGTAGGCGTATTGGATAACGGCGTTGAGTTTGCGTTCGTCGCGGAATCTTTTTTCGGCGAGTGCGTTCCAATCTATCGTCAATGCGGAGGCGGGGGTTTCGGGGGAGATCAAGCGTGTGCCGCGGACGCGTTTGCCGGGAACGTCGAAGCGTTCGATGAATTTTCCCCGGGACAAAATAGAGAGCGTGGTGCCGACTGCCATCGGGTTGACCTTTGAGGTGGTGTTTTTTTGGACGGTCTCCGCGATGTCTTCGATGGAGAGGAGGATAGTTTGGTCGGGTGCCGCCGCCGCAAGTTGGCGGAGTGTTTCGTAGATAAGCTCGACGGAGGCGCGGTCGGGATTCGTCCCTTCAAGAAAAAACTCCTGAACGCGCCGGTCGCTGTAATTGAAAAGCATTTCGCAATGAGCGGGAAGGCCGTCGCGCCCTGCGCGCCCCGCTTCTTGGTAATAGGCTTCCGCGCTGCCCGGCATCTCAAAATGCGCCACGAAGCGGATGTCCGCCCGGTCAATGCCCATGCCAAAGGCGTTGGTGGCTACTGCCACGGGCATTTCCCCGCTCATAAAAACGGATTGAGCCTGTGTGCGCGCCGCGTTGTCCATGCCGGCGTGGTAGGCGACACACGAGCAGATGGGGGCAAGTGCCTCGCTCACGCGTTCGACGCTTTTACGCGTAGCGCAGTAAATAATGCCCGTTTTGTATTCGCGCACGAGTTGTCTGATGCGGAGGATTTTTGCGGCAAAGAGAGAATCGCCTCTTCGGGCGAAGTCGGGAACGACGGAGTTCACGACAAAATGCAGGTTTCGCCTCGCGAACCCCGAAACGAACAAGGCGGGGGTTTTCAGCGCGAGCTGATGGACAATGTCGTCGCGCACCTCCGGCGTGGCAGTGGCAGTGAGAGCGATGACCGGCGGGCGGCCTAATTGGCGTAAAGCCTCGCCAAGCCGCAGGTAATCCGGGCGGAAATCGTGCCCCCACTGAGAAAGGCAGTGCGCCTCGTCCACGGCGAAAAGCGAAACGTTTGCCATCGATAGCAAGCCCGTGAAATACTGGCTGCGGAAGCGTTCCGGCGCGATATAGACCAATTTGACGCTCCCCTCGCGGATGCGTTGAAACACGGCGTTTTGCTCCTCCTGCGTCTGCGAACTATTGATCATCTCCGCCGGTATGCCACGCATTGTCAGGGCGTCCACCTGGTCTTTCATCAAGGCAATAAGCGGCGACACGACAATTGTGACATTGGGCAAAAGCATCGCCGGAAGCTGGTAACAAAGCGATTTGCCGCCCCCCGTGGGCATGATGACGAGGGTATCCTGCCCTTCGAGAACGGCACGGACGATGGCGTCCTGCGGTTCGCGAAACTCGGAAAATTTGAAATAATGCCTAAGTGCGTCTTTCGGATTCGTGGGCATTTTTAGCGTTTGGTGGCATCGGCCGCATTTCTGTTTCAAATGGCGGGGAAGGCGGGAATCGAACCCGCGACCTTCTGCTTAGAAGGCAGTTGCTCTATCCACTGAGCTACTCCCCCTTTTTGAGAAACATGGGTGTCGGAGGGCGACACTGATGTGGCGGTAAATCGTTTCAAGGGAAAATCGTTTTCTGCGATCAGACGCCGTCCTTACGGGATTCGGCACGTTTTGCGGCGGGCGATTTGCCAAGATTGACAATGCCGATCATGGCGGAAAGGAGCAGGAAACCCGCGACCTGAACGGGAAGCATATACTTTGTGAACAATAAGATACCGTAAGACTTGGCACCTGTCGCAAAGGCGGCTGGATCCCCCGAACTCGGTGCCAGCGGTGCCGCAGCGATAGTTTGCCGCTCGGCGGGCAAATGACCGGGGGTGTTCACGAGCCACCACGCTATACTCCCGAAAATAATCAACGTCGCCGCACCCAGTAATACGCTGTGCCAACGAATCGGTTCGCGCTGCGTTCCGCCGGTGTCAAACAACAAGATAATGAAAACAAACAACACCATGACCGCACCGGCATAGACAAGCGTTTGCAGGACGCCGAGAAAAGGGGCGTCGAGGATGAAAAACACCGCCGCCACCCCAAGAATACAGAGCAACATGCACACCGCGGCGTTGACCGGGTTGCGCACCACGACAACGAGAAGGGCAGCGGTAAGCGTCAATGCCGCAAATGAATAGAAAAGCGAGTCAGTCATGAACGGAAGGAGGCGAAGTTACGGCGGCACCGTGAATTGGGAAGTGCAAATGCGGGGGGCGCGTTCATTGCGTAACGGCGATTTTGCCCAACCAACGCTCGGCCTCCATGGCGGCGCGGCACCCCATCCCCGCCGCGCTAATAGCTTGCCGATAAACGGGATCGGCGCAGTCTCCTGCGACGAATACTCCTTCGACGACGGTGCGCACGCCGTTGTCCAATGTTTCAATATAACCAGCCGCGTCGAGCGGGAGAATGCCCGCGAAAGGAGCCGTGTTTGGCGTGTGCCCAATGGCGATGAAAATGCCCTTGCACGGCGTTTTTACGACGACGCCCGTCTGGGTATCACGACAAACGATGGCGCAAACGGTGCCGTCTTCGCCACCAAGAATTTCAACGGGAACGCGGTTCCAGAGCGGCGTGATTTTTTCATGCGCCAGCACGCGATCCGAAAGAACCGACGAGGCGCGTAAGGTGTCCCTCCGGTGCACAAGCCAGACGCGAGTGGCAAAGCGTGTGAGAAACAACGCTTCTTCGCAGGCACTATCTCCGCCGCCGACGACAACGACTTCCATGCCGCGGTAAAACGCACCGTCGCAGGTGGCACAGGTGGTAACGCCGTTGCCGCCAAAAAAATCGCGTTCGCCGGAGATTCCCAGAAGGCGCGGAGCGGCCCCCGTGGCGATTATGACGGCTCGCGCCTCAACTTCGGCACCGCCCTCCATGTGCAGGCACTTCTTTTCGCCTTGCACCGCAAGGCGTTCTATGTGCTCAGACTCGAAACGCGCCCCAAAACGAATTGCCTGCCGCCGCATATTTTCGGTGAGCGTGTAACCATCGACACCATCGGGGAAACCGGGGAAATTTTCCACGTCAGTCGTTGTGGTAAGTTGCCCGCCCGGCTGCGCACCTTCAAACACAAGCGGACGCAATCCGGCACGCGCGGCATATATAGCGGCAGTAAGTCCGGCACAGCCAGAACCAAGAATAACAAGTGTCTCCATGTTGCCGCACAAGTGAACTCGCGTTTCGCCACTTTAATCAAATTAAAATCGCAGGGCAACCCGTGCGAAAAGTGGACGGAGTGGACTTGGTGGAAAAATATACCTCCACCGCGCTTCCGGCGAAGGCTCAAATCTTTTGAATTTCCTCAACAGAAAGACCGGTGGCTTGGGCGATGATTTCAGCGGCGAGACCAAGTGCTTTCATATTGCGGACGACGGCGTGTTTGCCTTCGGCAATCCCTTCGGCGATCCCCTCGGCACGGCCTTCAGCGCGGGCGCCATCTACGCGTGCTTCGGTTGCGCTGTAAGAATCGCGCCTCACTTTCAGCTCATATGCCAACGCTTTGCGCACGGCTGGCGATACGCCCGCATCCTCGGCATTGCCGTAAAACTTTTGAAACACCGGGTCGGTCGCCAAGGCGGTCGGGATGGCTTCAAGTTCCTCTAAGTTTTTGAGCGAATACAGCCATTTGTCCCGCCGATCTGATAGCTCGCCTTCCTCTTTTTTGAACAAGGGAAGCTGTATGTAAAACAAACGTATCTTGTTTGAAACAACTACGTTATATTGGTT
>JAISZI010000060.1 GCA_031269335.1 Puniceicoccales bacterium | reverse complement strand
AGAGGCGGAAATAGTTCTGTATCGTGATAGTGGCGTAGGTTTTGTTTTCTTTTTCGATAAAGACGTCTTCTTTTGCTTCGACGGCTTGGTGGAGGCCGTCGCTCCAGCGGCGTCCGGGCATGATGCGTCCGGTGTTTTCGTCCACAATCATGACTTTGCCTTCGTGGACGACGTATTGGACATCGCGTTCAAAGAGAGCATAGGCGCGGACGAGAGTGGAGATGGTGTGTATCTCTTCGCTGACTTTGATGAAGTGTTGTTCGGCTTCTTCGCGTTTTGCGATGCGTTGTTCGGGGGTGAGGGATTCGTCTTTATCAATTTCTACGAAGGTGGCTGGGAGGTCGGGGAGGACGAAAGCATCGGGGTTGTCGGGGCGGAGGGTGTCGCGTCCGATTTGGGTGAGGTCGGCTTCATGGCGTTTTTCATCGATGGCGTAGAAGAGTTCTTCTTTGAGGCGGTAGCGTTTATCTTTGTTAAAATTGGCGTGGGATTCGGCGTCGAATCTATCAAGCATTTTACGCCAGGTGCCGTTTTCCATCATTTTGAGGAGCTGTTTATTACGCGGCATACCGATCTGAACTTGGAGCATTTTTTCGAGGGCTGTTTCGGTATCGCGGACGGATTCGTCTTTTTCGAGTTCGGCGCGGGCTTCGGAGATGAGGCGTGTGCAGAGGCGGCTTTGTTTCGCGACGAGGTCTTGGATAAGGGGTTTGAACTGGGCGAATGGCGCCTCGCCTTCGTCTTTAACGGGACCGGAAATAATGAGGGGGGTGCGGGCTTCGTCTATGAGGATGGAGTCAATTTCGTCCACAATACAGTAGAAGTGTTCGCCTTGGACTTGGTCTTCGGCGACGTTCGCCATGGCGTTGTCTCGGAGGTAGTCGAAACCAAATTCGGAAGCGGTGCCGTAGGTGATATTAGCGGAGTAAGCCTCTTTTCGCTCGTCGTGACCCATGCCGCTTTGGATACAGCCGACGGTGAGGCCGAGGTATTGAAAGAGGTAGCCCATCCACTCGGCGTCGCGGCGGGCAAGATAATCGTTGACGGTGACGATGTGGCAGTGGCGACCGGAAAGAGCGTTGAGGTAGAGGGGCAGGGTGGCGACGAGGGTTTTGCCTTCGCCGGTCGCCATTTCGGCGATGTAACGTTTGTGGAGGGCGATGCCGCCGATGAGCTGCACGTCGTAGTGCACCATGTCCCATGTCATCGTGTGACCACAGACAATGTGTTGGGTGCCTTGGAGGCGGCGGGCAGCGTTTTTGACAACGGCAAAAGCTTCGGGGAGAAGACGATCAAGCGACTCACCTTTTTGATAACGTCCCATGAACTGTGCCGTCAAACCTTTGAGTTGTTCATCGGTGAGTGACTGGCATTTCTTTTCGATGGCTTTGATTTTACGGACAATGGGAACACATTGCCTAACAAAGCGGCGGTGGTGACGACCGGCAAAGATTTTGAGGAAAGAAAAAAATGACATAACTTGTCGTGTGCTGGATTCTTTCCGCGAGGAGAGGGGGGAATGACTACGGGAGCAAGGCAAAAGGACGGGCGGGGGTCAGGAAATTTCGGGAAGCGGCGCGGAGCTGGGGCGTTCTCCGCGTTTGCCCCGCCGACACCGTCAGAGCGCCATCGCGTTAAATCCGCCATCTACGACAATCTCGGCACCAGTGATGAAGCCGGACGCGTCTCCTGCAAGGAGCACTGCGGCGCCGCCAAGCTCGGGTGCCGCACCGAAACGCCCCGCCGGCGTGTGCGCGAGGATTTTTGCAATGCGTTCCGGTTGAAGGATTTTACGGTTTTGCTCGGCGGGAAAGAAGCCCGGGACAAGCGTGTTCACGCGGATCCCAAACGGTGCCCATTCGCGGGCGAGGTTCTTGGACAAATTGTGCACGGCAGCTTTTGTCGCCGAATAGGTGAACACCCGCGAAAGCGGTATGATGCCGCTCTCTGAACCGATGTTGATGATGCTCGCAACAACCTTGTTATCAACGAAATAACGCCCAAATACCTGACAGGCGAAAAACACACCCTTCAAATTTACGCGAAAAATACGGTCAAACTCTTCGTCGGAAATGTCGAAAAAGGGCGTGGCAGAGTTGACTCCCGCGCCGTTGACAAGGATGTCCACGCGTCCTTCGCGAGCGATCACGCGACCGAGCAGGTTTTCCAGGGCACCCTTGTCGCTGGCATCGCAGTCCTCAAACCACGCCGTTCCGTTCGCCGCCGCAATTCTACTTACCCGCGCCGCTCCCTTTTCGGCATTTCGCCCGACAAGGGCGACCCGTGCGCCGTGCCCGGCAAACGCCTCGGAAATCGCGCCACAAAGCTCGCCGGTTCCACCGATGACGACTGCCACCTTGCCCGCGAGCGAAAAAGAGGGAATGGTATCCATGCCCGAACTCCAAAGATTAGATTCCGAAAATTGACGACAAAAAAACATGCCCCGACCCTCGCCGCCACCACTCTTTCTGCGCCAGTCGGCAACCAAAACGTCCGAAACATGTCTTGTTCTTCACATGAAAGAAAACGACACGACACTTCCCGTCAACGAAGACGATCAGCAGGTGCGCCTCCCGATCTCAGCTACCACTCCTGATGGCGTTTTTGTCGCACCGCTGGGCGGCGGGCTTGTCTCGCTTTCCGCTAATGCTCTTCCAGGCGAACTTCCCGCCTTGCTCATTTCCCGTCTTCAACGCGAAGCACACCGCCGCCGCCTTGCCGTCGTGCAAGGAAACGTTTTTGCCGACCCAGCCTTGGGTCTCGATAATGCCCCGGCGGAATTCCCTGTTTCCTTCCTCAGCAGACACGACACCCCGCCTAATGCTTTGCATGGCGCACGCGTGCTCGCCCTCCCCCACGGCAGTTTCGACCGCATAAATCTCCCCACCGGCATCCCCGTCGGCGCACACTGGGAAACGCCCTCCGCACGCTATCTGCTCCTCGGTGCGCTGACACCCGCCGATACGACAGCCTCACTCGCCTCACAATCCGCAGACGTCTGGCGCGACCTCCGGTCCATCCTGCTATCCCAAGGCTTCGCGCTAACAGACATCGTGCGCACTTGGTTCTTTAACCACCGCATCCTCGAATGGTATGACGATTTCAACCGCGTGCGCACCGCCTTTTTTAACGAAAACAACATCTTTGGCACCCTCGTGCCCGCAAGCACGGGCGTCGGTGCCTCAAATCCCCATAATGCCGCACTCTCGCTCGACGCACTGGCAATCGCCCCGAAACGTGACACCGCTACGACCGCGATCGCCGTTCCCTCTCCCCTCCAATGCCCAGCCAACGACTACAAAAGTGCTTTCAGCCGTGCCGTAGAAGTGAACGACACCACCGGACGCCACCTTCTCATATCGGGCACCGCCAGCATTGAGTTAAACGGCACCACCGCGCACAAAGACGACCTTGACGCGCAGATAAAACTCTCCCTCCGCGTAGTGGGCGCCATTCTCAACTCGCGTAATATGGACTGGGGTAATGTCTCCCGCGGCATCTTGTATTTTCCAAAAATTGAATGGATGTCCCGTTTTGAACCCTGCCGCGCCGCCCTCGGTCTGCCCGCCCTACCGGTCATCTTTGCCCATTGCGACATTTGCCGCGACGACCTGCTTTTCGAGATAGAATTAGACGCCTTCCAACCACACAAATAGCACCCATTGACGTCGATACCGCCCGCACACGGGTTTCGTCTTGCTACCCCGCACCATGCGGGACATTTCCAGCACCATGTTTTTTCACACCATTTCCATCAAAGAACTTTCCGCCATCGGGGTTGGTACCATCGCCGTTGTCGTCGTTCTCGGCATCGTCGTTCTGTGGGTGATTTCCATCTACAACCGCCTCGTCGGGTTGCGCAACCGCTTCAAAAACGCATTTGCCCAAATAGACGTCCAGTTGAAACGCCGCTACGACCTTATCCCAAACCTCGTGGAAACCGCGAAAGGCTACCTTAAACATGAACGCGAAACCCTGGAAAACGTCGTCAAAGCCAGAACCGCCGCCACCCAAGCCGCACAAACCGCCGCCTCCAACCCCGCCGACGCCACCGCGATGCGCAACCTCTCCGGCGCAGAAGGCAGTCTCACCAGCGCCCTCTCACGCTTAATGTTAGTCGTTGAACGCTACCCCGAACTCAAGGCTAACCAAAATATGCTGAACCTCTCCGAAGAAATTGCTTCCACCGAAAATAAAGTAGCCTTTGCCCGCCAATCTTACAACGACGCCGTAATGAACTACAACACAGCCCGCGAAAACTTCCCCGCTGTCATCTTCGCAAATTTATTCGGTTTCCAACCCGCCGAACTCTTCATCCTCGCCAACCCCGATGAAAAAAATGTCCCCAAAGTGCAATTTTAGGAATTAGGGCCGCCCCTTTGGGGTTTGTGGTTGTTAATGGCCTCCGAACCCCAGGGCAACGCCCTGGGTATTTGGGACACCACAAAAAAATAAAGCCCTGAAGTGGCGACCCCTTATGCCGCAATTGGAGCCGCCCATTTGGGGCGAAGGCGACGGCGCACCCCACCCCAATTTACCCGCGCCAACGGCGCATCCCAGACCGCCGGTTCCCCGCCCCTTCCTCACTCGCGTCTTTTCCCGCGTGGGAGGAAGTGGCGGGCGAACAATGGCACGCCTTGGTGGTGGCGTATCTCGCCGGCTACTGTGTTGTTAAGCATTTCTACCTCGATAATATCAAAACGAAAGTGAGCGGGTGGGCGTTCCATTTTCTCCATGTAGGCACTGCAGGCTCTGGATAATGCCCGTTTCTTCCGCTTGTTCACGGCAACGTAACCATCGCTGTCGCGAGAGGTGCGGGTCTTTACTTCGACAAAGACGAGGTTGACCCCGTCGCGTGCCACAATGTCAATTTCGTCGCGTCCGTTCCGCCAGCCGCAGACCACAATTTTCCACCCGAGGCGGCGCAGGTGATTGGCGGCGCGTTTCTCGCCAAATCGCCCTATCCGCATTTTTGGCGTGAGTTTTTCGCGGTGAAAAATGCCACGCGCCAACGCCCGTCTTATCGCTGTCAACCACCGCTTCACAGCCGTTGCGAGTGAACGCGCTACACGGCGAACTTTGTGCACGTTAACGCGTTTGGTAGGTGACGGTGACGTCGGTGGCGCCGCTCTTGTAAACAAGTTCCAGTTTTGCTGCATCGCGGATGATTTTTCCGTTGTTGACCCGCGTGTAATCTTCGTCGGCGGCGCGTTTGATCTGTTGCAAGGCACCGTTTTTTTCAAGTTCGGTGAGGTTGACCTCGTTTACGTTGGTTTCGAGAAAGTGCTGATTGGCGGCGATCCAGACGGTCTGCAGGTTTTTGCGAATTGTTGTCTCCCGATGGAGCTGGATACCGCTGCGGACGAAGTTGACGGCAAACGCGAGAATCGCGCCGGCTAATACGGTGGTGACGATTACTTCTACGAGAGTAAATCCGCGTGAACGGGAAAACGGACGGGAACGCATGTTGGGCAAGGAAAAGGGTTCTGCGTCGCTGGCAAGCAAAAGCTCGCGACCATCAACATTCCCCGACATTCACCGCGATGCAATCGGGCACGTGGATGAGATGGCCGTGAATCTTTTCGGGCGCAAAATTGGTCATTTTCCCTAACGCCTGCCGATAGAGTGCCATTTGTGCGGCGTGGCGTTTCAAGAGGGCGGCCGGCGCACCGTCGGAGTCGGTCTTGAAGTCATACAGCCATGCCTCGTTGTTGCTCAACACTACGCGGTCGAAAACACCGCTTACCCACGCTCCGTTTAGTATCACGTCGAAAGCGCGTTCGCGCCACAGCAGCGCGTTGGACGCGGGTGTTGCGAAGACGTTGTGCAATGCGGGTGCGCGCAGTGCCGCTTCTACCATAGCCATCGGCAAACGCAGCGAATCGGCGTCGTATTCGTCGCTTATCGTGTCGGCTATTTCGCGGACGATTTGCCCGATTTCGCCATCGGCACCGCTTAAAAACGCCACTCGCGCAAGCAATGCGTGCACGCACCTTCCCACCGCTGCGCCGCTCGTTACACCCGTGAATAAAGCCCCGGCTCGCATTAGATCAGTGCCGCTTTGCGAAGGGAGCACGCGGGGAAAAATCCTCCGCGGCGTCAAAGCCTCGACAGGCGGCGCAGCAGATACAATTTCCTCCGGTGCAACTCTTTCAATGGCATCGTCTTGCGCAGGCGAAACTTCCTCGAACCAGCGGCGGTTTCCTGTCTCCCAAACGATGCCGGGTGGATTATCCGGCTGCTCAACACCGCCAGAATTGAGCGTGCGTTCGAGCAAACGCGGGAAGTTGGTTCCGCCGCCAGAATTTTCCTTCGGCTGGGCGGTTGTGACGAGATACACGGCACGTTTTGCCCGTGTGAGCGCGACGTAAAACTTGCACAGCGCCTCATACGCCGCCTTCTCCCGCCGTTGTGCGATGTGTTCGCTCAAAACGGGGGTGTGTTCGCAAACAAGATTACCGGGATTGCTCAAAACCCAGCGTAAATCATCCCGAAAATCCGCTGAAATGAGCACTTCGCGGCGGGGGGAATCTATGCGGAATCCTTCTAAAAAAGGCAGGAAAACAAGGTCGAACTCCAAGCCCTTCGCCTTGTGGATCGTCATCACCCGCAGGCTGTTACTGCCATCAGTGTCGCGGTGAAGAGAGTTTCTCGCAAACACGACGAACTCGTCCGTGTCACGCACGCCGCTGGCGTCGAATTCCCGCGCTAAATCGAGAAGCCAACGCAGCCGCGATGCCGAAAAAGCATCATGCGGCAGCGTCTCTCCGAGCGCGTCCACGACAAGCTGGAATGTTCGCTCAAAGCCGTTTTCGGCAATGGACGTGAGCAGGCGGTTGCGCACGAGTTGTTCTCCACCAGAGGCGGCGATCCATGCCGTAAGTGCCGGAGTGGAAGCGACAACGCCCGCATGAAAACCGTCAGCCGGGTGCGCGGCGAAAATGAGCAGCGCGAGAAGGGCGAACGAGACGGGGTTATCCTCGCAGGCAGGCGCGTCCGTCTCGGAAGTGACGCGCACGCCGTTCAAACGCAGAAATTCTGCCGCGATCCCCGCTTCGGCATTGGTCTGCGTAAGCAAGCCACAGGTGAACCCGCGCTCCAACGGGCTGATTTCGCGCAATTGCTCAACAACAGCTCCCAAGCGCGACATGACATTTTCCCCGCTTGCGAGCGAACGCCCGACTTTCGCGCGAACGCGCCATGCCGCATACCCGCTCCGAGACTGAGCCTCGCCTGCCGGGGTGTGTTTGCGCCAGACCTTGTCCCACGCCATCACTGTGCCCTCGGGCAGGACATCTTTCGAGGCGGCGAGATTGCCGAAGACGTCATTCACGAGTGCGAGCACCGGCACGCAAGACCGCCACGAGGCGTCCAATGGTCTCATTTTCAAATGCTCGCCATAGCGTTCGCGTATCTCGCCGAGCAAGGTGTGCGCACCGCCGCGCCAGCCATAAAGTGCCTGTTTCACGTCGCCGACAAAGAATGCGCTGCGCCCACCGCCCGTGTCCGAGAACACCTCGTCAATGTTGTCCGCCACTATTCCCCATTGACGCCGGCTCGTGTCTTGAAATTCGTCGAAGAGCCAATGGTGCACCGTTGCGTCGAGACGAAAGGCGACGTCCGTGCGCCTCCGTTCAAGCAACGCCTCCGTATCGGCAAAGGTAAGCAGCCCCGCCCGGCACACCATTTCCTCGTAAAATTCCTTTCGCCGCCGCGCTAACGCATATATCCCGCGCGTCATCTGAAAATGCTGATCTATCGATCCACCAATAACATACCGAGCCACAACGACAAACGCTTTTGCCAACAGCGGCGAAGGTTTCACGCGCTTCTTGTAATAGGAAAAATCGGTGTCGCCTCCGGACATTTCGGCTTTGGCGACGGCAAGCACTTTTTCCTCAAAAAAAGCCCCGCCGTCCCACGGTTGCCCGGGTTCCCATTCGCGCAAGACTTCCGTGAGCTTCCGTAGCGCTTTCACAACCTGTTGCCCCTCCGATTTATCCGCACTCTCGTCAATCGTCTTTAACGCATTTTCCACCTCTTCTTTCGTAGGCACAGGAAGCCACGGACATTGCTCTTTGCCAAACACCGCACTGGGTTCGCCCCACGCATCCGCATCGGGAAAATCGCGCAACAAATTGGCGGCACCCTCCGTTATTTTTTCCAATAACGGAAGAACCCCGTGCGCCTCCGTCCCCCATGTCGCCAAGCGAAACGCCGCAAGAAAATCGCCGTAGCGGACACCGCCGCCGCCCTGCCGCCCCGCCACTTCGCGCCGGAAAACACGCCGCAACACCCGTGCATTCGCCAATGCCGCCCCACGTTCGTCAAGCAACGTGAACGTTCCCGGCAACCCAATCTCAAATGCCGCCGCCCGTGCGAGGTTTTGAAAAAAGTTGTCGAACGTCCCCAAGCGAAAACGGTGAAGATTGCGCAACACATTAGCCAACAACACCCTAAACCGTTCCGCGTCCCACGCTTCGGCATCGCAAAGCCCTAATTCCTTCGCAAACGCCCGCGCCTTAACATCGGTATTTACCGCCGCAATCTTGCTGATCGAACGTCGCGAAAATTCCCCCGCAGCCCGCCGCGTAAACGTCAACGCAAGAATGGATGACGGCACCGCCCCCGCCGCCAACAAAAACGCTATGCGATTTGAAAGTTGGTAAGTCTTCCCAGAACCAGCGGAAGCGAGAATCGCCTCATGCTCAACACGTGCATTCATCTTGCGCCCACCAAAACACACACAGCCGCCCTTTTCCACCCACAAATGTTGCGCAAAAGACCCGCCAGCCCGACTTCCGCCGACCAAAGATTTTTGCTTTCCACAAACTGCCTCTTGTGAATGATGCCCACCTTCAAACTAAACACACTCCTTTCACCACCGTCCCTTCACACATGAGACACCTTGTTACTTCCCTCTGCATAGCTTGCTACTGCGCCGTCTTTTTCTCCGCGCAACCGCTCTCCGCCAAAACGGACGAAAACCTGAAGCTCTGGTACGACACACCAGCAATACGATGGGAAGAAGCACTTCCCGTCGGTAATGGCCGCCTCGGCGCCATGATCTTCGGCGACCCGACCTCTGAAAAAATCCAACTCAACGAAGAAACAGTTTGGGCGGGAAAACCGAACAACAACATCAACCCCTCCGCCCTTAACGCCCTCCCAAGTGTGCGCAAACTCATGTTTGAAAAAAAGTGGAGAGACGCCCAACGTCTCGTTAATGCGAAAATCATGACCCGCACAAATCAAGGAATGCCCTACCAGCCCGTCGGCGATCTCCACATCTCCTTCCCTGGGCATAAAACATTCTCTAATTTCTACCGCGATCTCTCTCTTAACAATGCCATCGCTACCACCCGCTACACCGCCAACGGCGTTGACTACTCCCGCGAAGTCTTCGCCGCTTTTAACGGAAATGTTATCGTCGTCCGTTTGACAGCCTCAAAAAAAGCCTCACTCAACTTCTCGGCTTGGCTCTCTTCTCCGCATAAGAAAAAAAGTATCCTTGTCGAAAATAACACCCTTTTCCTACGTGCTACCCCGCCGGAATTTGAAAAATTAGAAAGTAAAATAAATTTTACAACCGCCGCAAAAATCATCATCGAAGGGGGTAAAATAGAAACTAAAGAAAATACCCAAGAAATTACCAATGCGGATTCCGCGACTATTTACATCTCTATCGGAACAAATTTCGTAAACTACAAAGACATCAGCGCCGACGCCGATGTGCGCGCTAAAAATTGGCTCGCAGAAGCTATCCAAAAAGGACTTCCACAACTACGCGCCGAACACATTCAGCATTACAAAAGACTCTTTGACCGCGTCCACATCGACCTTGGAGAAACAGAAAGTATTAAAAAGCCAACGGATACCCGCGTCCTTGAATTTTCTAAAACAAATGATCCGCAGCTCGTTTCGCTCTATTTTCAATTTGGACGCTATCTCCTCATCAGTTCCGCACAACCGGGCGGACAACCTCCCAACCTACAAGGAATTTGGAATCCGCATTTGAATCCCCCGTGGGACAGCAAATACACCACGAATATCAATGCCGAAATGAATCACTGGCCAGCCGAAGTGACCAATCTTCCCGAGATGCACGAGTCTTTTGTCCAACTAATAAAAGAAACAGCTGTAACCGGAACTGAAACCGCAAAACTAATGTATGGCACCCGCGGCTGGGTGCTCCATCACAACACCGATATTTGGCGCCTCACCGGTCCCATTGACCGTGCGGAATCCGGCATGTGGCCAACCGGCGGTGCCTGGCTCTGCCAACACCTCTGGGACCGTTACCTCTACTCTGGTGATAAAGAATACCTAAGAGATATTTATCCCGTTCTTAAAGGCGCCGCCTTGTTTATCCTCGATTTTCTCATCGAAGAACCAGAATCAAAGCACCTCGTAATTTCACCCTCCAACTCTCCTGAAAATGGTTTCATGGGCAATATAACAAATACCTACGGCGTCACTATGGACAACCAGCTCGCCTTTGAACTTTTCACTAACGTTATTTCCGCTGCAAAAATTCTGGAAGAAGATTCCGCTTTTTCACAAGAGCTTTTGCGCGCCCGAAACCGTCTTTCTCCACACCGCATCGGGAAACACAGCCAGCTTCAAGAATGGTTCTTCGACTGGGATAATCCCCGCGATAAACACCGCCACGTTTCACACCTCTACGGTCTCTATCCCAGCTGGCAAATATCCCCCTACCGCACACCGGAAATCTTCGACGCCGCACGCAATTCACTCAACTACCGCGGCGACCCCGCAACAGGTTGGTCAATGGGATGGAAAGTCTGTTTCTGGGCGCGTTTCCTCGACGGAGACCGTGCCCTCAAACTTATCCGCGAACAATTAAAACTCACCGGAAAACCTGAAAAAACAAAACACAGAGGCGGCGGCACTTATCCCAATCTCTTTGACGCCCATCCCCCTTTTCAAATTGACGGCAACTTCGGGTGCACTGCGGGCATCGCGGAAATGCTTATGCAAAGCCACGACGAAGCCGTTCACATCCTGCCTGCTCTCCCCAAATCATGGAACGCTGGAAAAATAACCGGGCTGCGGGCACGCGGCGGTTTCCAAATCGAAGAAATAACCTGGGAAAATGGTGCCATAAAAACATTGAAAATAAAATCCACTCTCGGTGGCAACCTTCGCCTGCGAACTCAGACTAAAATTGTCTCTGTGGCTACCGGCGATTTGAAACTCGCAAATGGAAAAAATCCCAACCCTTTCTTCCAACTCCCGGAAATACCCAAACCTATCATATCCCCCAATGCTAAATTAAAACCTCCTTCCGTGCAGGAAACGCTCCTCTTCGATGTCCCAACCGAAGCCGGAAAAACATACTCCTTTTCCGCAAAATAATTTCCATAACCTCCTCGCTACAAACGGCACAGCCGAGGCTGTGCCGCCCTGCGCTCTCATTCCACCTTATCTGCTTAAAAGATTGAAATACCCGCCTTTGCATGACAAATAAACAACTAAAACTAAAAAATCATGGAACGTTTCACACCTGCTTGGAAAAGCGAAAATGAAGAAAGAGGAATCCGCGCTGTTGAAAAAATAACCGACCCGAGAAAACTGGCTGACATGGTGCAAGACGACAGCGGTCGTTATGTTCGTGCGGCGGCGTTTGAGAAACTCACCAACCAGACTTTGCTTGCCGATTTTGCGAAAAATGACAGTCGGTATTATGTTCGCTGGGCGGCGGTAGAAAAACTTACCGACCAGACTGTCCTTGCCGATATCGCTAAAAACGACAGCAAGTCGGGAGTTCGCAAGGCGGCGGTTTGGAGACTCACCGACCAGACTGTCCTTGCCGACATCGCTAAAAATGCCAGCGAATGGAATGTTCGCAAGGCGGCGGTAGAGAAACTCACTGACCAGAAAGTACTTGCCTACATCGCAAAAAATGACAGCGACTCGGAGATTCGTGCGGCGGCGGTAGAGAAACTTACCGATCAGACTTTGCTTGCCGACATCGCTAAAAATGCCAGCGAATGGGACGTTCGTAAGGCGGCGGTCGAAAAACTCACTGACCAGAAAGTACTTGCCGACATCGCAAAAAATGACAGCGACTCGGAGATTCGCGTGGCGGCGATAGAAAAACTCACCGACCAGACTTTACTTGCCGACATCGCGAAAAATGCCAGCGATTCGGAGATTCGCAAGACGGCGGTTGAAAAACTCACCGACCAGACCTTGCTGACCGATATCGCGAAAAATGACAGCGAGTGGTATGTTCGTGTGGCGGCGGCAGAAAAACTTACCGATCGGACTTTGCTGATAAAACTTACCGACCAGAAAGCTCTTGCCGACATCGCGAAAAATGCCAGCGATTGGGGGAATTGCGAGGCGGCGGTTCGAAACCTCACCGACCAGACTTTGCTTGCCGACGTAGCGCAAAATGCCGACGACGAGGAGGTTCGCGAGGCGGCGGTCGAAAAACTCACCGATCAGACTTTGCTTGCCGACATCGCGAAAAATGACTGCGGATGGGTTGTTCGCGAGGCGGCGGTTCGAAAACTCACCGATCAGACTTTGCTTGCCGGCGTAGCGCAAAATGCCAGCGATTTGGAAGTTCGCAAGGCGGCGATAGAAACCCTCACCGATCGGACTTTGCTGACCGATGTAGCGAAAAATACCAGCGATTGGGCTGTTCGCAAGGCAGCGGTCGAAAAACTCACCGATCAGACCTTGTTTGTCGATATCGCTAAAAATGCCGACTATTGGGCTGTTCGCGAGGCGGCGGTTTGTAAACTGACTGATCAGACCTTGCTTGCCGATATCGCGAAAAATGACAGCGACGGGCTTGTTCGCGAGGCGGCGGTTTGGAGGCTCACCGACCAGAAAACTCTTGCCGATATCGCTAAAAACAACAGCATGAGGGAAGTTCGCAAGGCAGCGGTAAAAAAACTCACTGACCGTGCTGTGCTTGCCGATATCGCTAAAAACGACAGCGATCGGTATGTTCGTAAGGCGGCGTTTAATAAAATCAAAGAGGTGTAGTATTAAAAGAGGTGTAGTATTAAAAGAAGTTAGAGAGGAGTATATTCCGGATATCTGTGACGGGGACGGATATAATGAGTAAACTGACAATGTATGGCAAAACAGAAACTTTGTAAACGTTCCCGCAAGTGCCCGCTAACTTTTGGGAAAACTTACCATTTTTCAAGGTGGGGTTCCAAGTGCCATTTGCGATACTTGGTGAAGAGCGATTTGCCGGTCATTTCGGGCGGTTGGGGCACGCCCATCAATGCCAGCACCGTCGGCGCAGGTGAGGGCGTTTTCGCCGACTTTATCTATCGCTGCAAGGAGTTCGCCGAGACCTTTATCAACGGTAACTGTTCCCGAAAGTGCCCCCTAACTTTTTTTTGCGCTGCCCGCTAACATCGCGGGCGTATGTTTTCTTTCAATTCTCATTCGAAAATCCTGCTGGCGGTGGAGCCGGTGGATTTGCGCAAAAACTTTGCCGGGCTGTGGGCACTGGCGGCGGAGTCGCTGGGCGTAGAGCCGCGCAGCGACTCGGTTTTTGTTTTCACGAACCGCGCTCACTCGCGGGTAAAAATCCTCGCTTGGGACGGCACTGGTGTTTGGGTCTGCGCGAAGCGTCTCGAAAAGGGGACGTTTGCTTGGCCTCGCAACGCCGTTGTCAACCGCTCCCATCGCGCCGCCGCCGCCGCCGCCGCGCCCGCTCCCGCAAATGGCCACCCGGAAGCGACCCACCCACACAACAAGAACAACTCGCGTTTCGTCAGCGACGTGAACTCTTCCGTCAAAAACGCCGCAAACGAATCGCCGCCAAAATCCTCCCCCTGCTCCACGAAACAATGCAAACGTGGAGAAAAATCGCACTGCCTAAAAGCCGCTGCGGACAAGCCGCCGGGTACTATTTTAACCACCAAACAAAACTCGAAGCAATCTACGTTCGCGGCGACGTTCGCATTGACAACAACAGCGTGGAAAACGCCATTCGCCCCTGCGCGCTCGGTCGCAAAAACTACCTCTTCATCGGCGCCCCCGAAGCCGGTCAACGCGCCGCCATTTTATACACCTTAATCGCCAGCGCCCGCCGCCACGGACACAACCCCCAAGAATACCTAAAAGACATCCTCCGCCAACTCGAACAAAACCAAGAAGCCGCCCGCGCCATAGCAAACAAAAACTATCAAGACAACCCCCTACGCCAATTAGCCGAAACCCTAACCCCCGAAAACTGGACACAACCAAAATAGCCCCGTCCCAGCCCACCACCCGCCCGCAAAGTAGCCGCGCAAAGAAACCCAACGCCAGAACCCAGCACCCCCCCCTGCGTCCCAAGTCAAGGGGGCACTTTCGGGAACGGTTACGAAAGGATGGCTCACACGAAGCCCCAAAGGGGCGGCTCTAAGTTAGCCCAGGGCAACGCCCTGGGTATTGGGCAACCGCAAAAATCAAAGCCCCAAAGGGGCGGCTCTAAGATAGCCCAGGGCAACGCCCTGGGTATTGGACAACCACAAAAATAAAGCCCCAACGGGGCGGCACCAAGCATTTCCTAGGGCAACGCCCTGGGGAAGGGTGGGGCGAAGGCAACGGCCACCCCAATTTACCCGCGCCAACGGCGCATCCCGATGATAGCCCGGGGCGCTGCCCCGAGCTGGGGATTGGGGCCGCCCCTTTGGGGCTTATGGTGTTGATGACCTCAATCCCAGGGCGTGGCCCTGGGCTATATTAGAGCCGCCCCGTTGGGGCTATGGTTTCCCTTTCCCTCCAAACCCAGGGCCCGTTGCCCTGGGCTATATTAGAGCCGCCCCGTTGGAGCTATGGTTTCCCTTTCCCTCCAAACCCAGGGCCCGTTGCCCTGGGCTATATTGGGGCCGCCCCTTTGGGGCTTTTTCCCTCCCTTTCCCTCCAAACCCAGGGCGTTGCCCTGGGCTATATTGGAGCCGCCCCGTTGGGGCTTTCCCTCCATTTCCCCCTCTTTCCTCTTTTCTTTTTCCTCTTTCCTATGCCTTTTGCCTCTTGCCTCTTTTTGTGCTTTTTGTGGTTGCTTAGAGGAGGAACCACAGAAGGCACAAAAAACACAAAAGGGGAGGGGGCAATTACCGTTTGCCTCCCTCTTTCCTCACTCCTCTTTTCTTCCTCTGCGGTTTCGTGGCTTTGTGTGAGACTGGAAGATTGCGGGTGGGATAATTTTTATTTTAGTGTTTGTTGGAGAATTCTGACTGGTCCGATTAGGCCGGCAGGTTGGAGGGGGGAGTTTTTGCGGAAATAATACCAGATATTGAAAGTTTTTCGACCTTGGGAAGGGCGTGGTTGGTTGTTGATGAACCAGTCTGGATAGGCTTTCATTGCGCGTCCTCTTTCTTCTCCGCGGTCGGTTCCCCATTGGAAATCCGGAGGGTGTTGTTCGTCTCCGATCAGGCGGTTTGCCCAGTTAGTTGTTATATAAACAGCAATTTTATTTTCGCCGGACTTCAGATGTGGTGTGATATTTATTTTATACGGAGGTGACCAGAGTACGCCGGCGTTTTGTCCGTTGATTTCTAATTCTGCGATGTCGTGAAGTTCGCCGAGGTCGAGGACAATTCTTTTATTTTTGTCTAATGTTTCGGGAACTATATTAATACTTTTTTCGTATTTTGCCGTTCCGGAGAAATACTTTAAGGCGGCATCATCTTGTTTGCCGAAATCGACCAATGCTGGAAATACTTTGGTGAAGGGTTTTTCAAGTTTTGGTTCAAAGAGGATGTTCCATTCACCAGTTATAGGGAGTGGGGTTTCAGTTAAGACTTCTATTTCGGGCAGGATATTATAGGTGCTTTTGCGGTGTGGGAAAATTACGAACATCGATTGGTTAGGGGCGAGATTTAGGTCTATATGTGTTAAATCGGATTGTGTCCGCCAGTGGGTTGTTTGGTGGATCGTTCCGCTGTATGCGTCCCAGAGTTCTGGGGTTCTGCCTTTAACAGGGAACGCATAAGTTTTTTTTATTTTAGTGTCTTGATTGATTACGAAGAAAATGTCCGCCTCTGGCGTTTTTCGGTGGATGATACCTTCTTTTGAATTGACGTAAGTTCCTTGTTGGAGTAACATTTGGCAGCGTGCGAGGTAGGTAAAGAATGCTTTTCCGGGTTTGATCCATGTTTGGTGGCGACCGAAGTGTGTGCCCCACCAGCCCATGCCCATACCGGGTTGGTATTTGTCGTCAAAGGGTTGGTGAACCCAGTGGTGTAGAAACATCCAATTAACGCCTGATACGAAGCTGCCGTCAGCAGAACGTTTTAGGAATGCGGGGTCTTCGGTGTATTTACTGATTTCTGGGCGCCCTGTGAATGCTTCTGCGGCGACGATTCGTTTTCCATAGTATTTCGCTGCTGAAAAAGTTGTTTGCCCGATCTTGCCACTTCCGCCTGTCCAGAATTCATCCATTGGCACGTCGGAGAGCGATACGGATTCGTATTGATCGAACTGTCCTGAGTAGGGTTCCCAATAAAGCTGTAATCCGGCTTTGTGTATCATATCCCGTGCGACCGCCCATCCGTTATCAATAAAGAGTCGGTTTATGACGAAGCGATAATCGGCGTTAAACAAATCAATATCGCTGCGTTTTCCGATTGAGTAGCGCAGGGCAATCCAGGGGAGTGGATCGTAGCCTTTTCGGCGGATAAATTCGTTGCGGAAACTGGGTGTCCAGTGTTGCGAACCTGCTTCGTAGCTATCGATGTGAACAAAAGTGAAGGTGTTCCCGATGTATTCCTTCAAATGAACGAGCAGGGGGTCGATCATTTCTTGCCAATAATAGGTGTTGGCTTCGCGGCTCATTTTATCTACTTCGAGCGTTTTTCCGATAATGTCATCCGGGAGGGGATGCGGGTTTGCCATTGTTGGCGCGTGTCCGATGCGATAAATTGTCCATTCACCTTCGGGTGCCTGCCAATTTAAGGTGCCTGATGCGTCCATTCGGTCGCTAATATCGAGTATTTCGGAAGCGCTTACATCTGCTTTTACAGGAACCGCCATGACTGCGACGTCTTTGTAAAAAGTCGCGCGTTTTCTTGTTGTGCCGTAGCCGCCATAAACGGGCAGTTCCGGCTTTTCTATACGTGCGTTTATCCATTGATTCCCGGTAATTTTTTTTCTGTTTGATACGAGAGTCTGCATGCCTTGTTCTTCGGATATCCATGGTCCGCCGCTGGTCGCGTATCCTGGTGAATTTTGGATGCCGAGCTTCAATCCGAGTCGTTTAGCTTCGGCGGCGGTAAAGCGCAAGGCGTCCCAGTATTCCGGGCTGCGGTAGGTTTGGTGTGGCCAGGGATTATTTTTGGTCGGCGCATGTGTTTCCTGCACGGCGGATGCCAAATTGAAAATTGTAGCACCGCCGATACCGGCATTTTTCATTGCTTCCAAGTCTTTGGTGATTCCGTACTTAGAAAAGTTGCTTCCCATCCAATGCCACCAGACAAAGGGTCTATATTCATCGGACGGTGCGTTGAATTTACGGGCGAGAGAATGCAGCGTTTCTGCTGTTTCTTGTGCGTGGATGTTTTGTGTTTGCGGGAGTGCTGTTAAGAGTGCTCCTACAAAGATAGTGTTAAGAAACCAACCGCAGTGTTTCATGTTTTTGACTGGTGGATTTGTGTGTTATTGAATGTTCAAGTGGGACGGTGCGCGTGCGGAGTCGCGATTCGATTTCTACGAATAAACGCACAGCAACTTTGCATATTAGGCGCAGGGTAATTTACGATAATATGTTGTTTTTTTGACAGAGGCACTGTTAGGTTAAACTTCTTCGGCTTCACCGATGGAGAAGGTTACGTTTTCGTTTGCTTCTGCTTGTGCGAGGGTGTCAAGGACGAGTGCGATGCGTTCGTAAACAGTTGTTTCGTCGGCTTGGACGGTGACGAGGAGTTTTGTTTTGGCGCGGCGCGCGTTTTCTCTCAGTTTACATATTTCGATATAGAGTTGTCTGAGTTCTTTGGATTGGGGAGTATCCACGTTGCTATCGTTTATAGAGACTTGTCCTTTTTCGGTTATGGCGATGGTAAGTTCGTCGGGTATTTCTTGGGATGCGGCAGCTTCGGAGTCGCCTGGCAGTTTAATTTTTAGTTCGAATTCGACTTTGACGGCGCCTGCCATGACCATGAAGAAGAGCATGATGACGAAGACGACGTCGATCATGGGAGCGATTTGGAAGCCGAGATCGCCGGGGCTTTTGTTTTCTTGTTGTCGCATGGGTGGTGGTTAGTTAATTTTCGTTGTTAACTCCGGAGAAGGCGATGTTGGCGACTTCGGCTTCTGCGCCCCAGCGGAGAGCGCGGTCGACAAATTTTGCCTGAACTTTTTTGTCGGCGCGGATGAGGAGGCGGAATTGTTCGTTGTTTCCTTTGCGTTTTTTCAGTAATTCGACGACGGGTTCTTTTGAGCCGTCAATGTAAGCGGATTTTGTGTCGGCGTCGAGAATGAGTTTGTCGTCGAGTTTGAAAGTTGGTGATTTCGTGGCTTCGTTCCACGAGATATTGATGAGTCCCGCCGCGGCTTTGTCGTCGCGTTTAACGCCGTGAACGGCGAGCGGGAGTTGTATGTTTTTGTCAACCTTCAAGACCTGTGCTGATGTGATGCTCATAAAGAAGATGAGCAAGACGAGTAGCACGTCTATCATTGGTGCGACTTGGAACTCTGGTTCGCCGCTGTCGCCGCCTCCGCCTCCGCCTCCCATGGTGTTTCCTTTGCTTTAGGGTTGATTATTGAGAAAAGTGGTAGGGTTGTGGTTTGTTTATTGGACGGCTGGGGTGGCGGCGGGGGATTCTTGGTCAACCCAGTTAGGTTGTGCGGCGTAGATTTCATCATCGCCGAGGTGGTAACCATCAAAGGACTCGTAGGGCATTTTGCGGAAGAGACCGGAGGCGGTTTCTTGCACGTCGTGGAGGATGACGGTGATGCGATTTCTGAGGACGTAGTAGAGAATGAATGCCGGAATGGCGAGAAGAAGTCCCGTGGCTGTGGCGACAAGAACTTCGCCGATTTCGGCGGAGAGTGCCGATGGGTCGCCGATGCCGCTTTCGCCGAGTTTTGAGAATGCACCCATCATACCGAAAACTGTGCCGCAGAGGCCGACCATGGGGGCGCAAACGCCGATAACGGACAGGTAGGAGACGCGTCCCATGAGGGTGCCGTTGATGCGGGCGATTTCGCCGAACATGGCTTCTTCTGTCATGACTTTGCCGTCTGGCAGGAAGGAAATTCCCGCACGAACGACGTCGCTCAGGGGAGAGAAGTTGCTTTTGGCGTAGTTATAGGCGGCTACGTAGTCGCCGGCTTTGAAAAATTCGCGAAACTGCGCGACCTGTATTTTGGGGATGGCGCGGGCATGTGTGGTGCGGATGACACCATCGACGCCGAACCAAATCATGAGGACGGAACCTGCGAGGAGGGCAACGAGGACGATGGGGTTGACCTGTTTCAACTCGTCCCAGAGGGTTTTCTCCTTGACCTTTACGGTGGTTGCGCCGCCGCCGGTTCCTGCTGCGGTTGATGTTGCAGCTGGGGCTGCGGGGGAGCCTTGTGCTTGAGCAATAGTTGCAAACGGGAGCGTTAGGGCGACGGCGGCACTGGCGAGAGTGGCAGCGACGGCGAGTTGGCGGAACAGTCGGGCGATTTTCATAGTTTGTTTTTGGTGAGTGAAGAAAAAGTGGGACGCGAAGGTAAGGAGCTTGCGGGGGAGTGGAAGCAGAAAAAGTAGTTATTCTGGTTACAGGGCGTCGGGTTGGGGAGGGGGTGCGGGGGCAGGAGCGGCTGGTTTTTTGCCGGCAACTGGCTTTTTGTCGGCGTCGGCGGGCGCATCTTTGTCGGCGTCGGCGGCGGGTGTGGGTGTGGGTGTGGCGGGTTCGCTGCCGGTGTCCGATGGTGGAGTTGCGACGGCTGTCTCGGTTTCTTCTTCGGCGGCACCGGTGCCGATGGCTTGGGCGGTTTCGAGACCGCGAGCGTCTTTTTTGTCGAGGTTTTCTCTATCGTCTTTGGGGAGCATTCCGCGGGCGATCTGGGCTTCTTTGGAATGTGGGTAGCGGGCAATAATTTCGTTGAGGTAGGAGTTGGCGACGTTTTCGAGCTGGAGGTGTTTGTTTGAGGGAGTGTTCAAGGCGCGGAAGGCTTTGACGGCGCCGATGTAGGCGGTGGGGATATATTTGGGGTTGTTGCCGTAGAAGATGGTGACGCTGAGGAAGGCGCGGAGTGCTTCTTCGTGGCGGCGTTCGTGGAGGAGGGCGTCGCCCCGAATGATGTGGAGTTGGGCGAGGGTCTCTGGTGCGATGGTTTCGTTGATGAGGGTTTTGGTATCGGCGAGGACTTGGCTGATATCGCCGCGGCGCAGAAGTTGGTCGAGTTTGGCGAGCTTGATGCGATCGGCGAGACCTGGGACGAGGGCGGCGTTCACGCCTTCGAGTTCGCGGATGAAGCTGCTGAGGACGACGTCGTTTTTGAGGAGGACGAGGGCGTCGAGTTTTATGCTTGCGGCAGCGAGCCAATGGGAACCGGGGACATTCTTCTTCATTTTTGCGAAAAAGACGAGGACGGGTTCGATGGTGGTAAGTGCTTTACTTGCATCGCCGCGCTGGACGGCGACGTTGGCTTCTTGGATTTGTGGCGGCGGGTTTGGCCACATGATTTTGAGCACATCGGCGAGTTTTCGGCGTTCGGTGACAATGGAGCCGCGCTGGATGCTTCTTTTGACGAGATCGGTGTTTACAATTGTCCACTTTCGGGGGTCGAGCGGGGTTTTGGCGAAAGGGTCATTTATCGGGCAATTCTCTGCGCCGATGACGAGGACCTGGGCGCGGAGCTGGGGTGTGAGGGGCGGCAGTAGGGGGGAGAGTGAAAGGAGTGCAATGACGGCGGTGGCGCAGAGGGAGTGTGTTCGGAAACGAATGATTTTCATGGTTAGTCTCGTTTGGTAGTGTGTTTAATTGGCTGATTGGGCGGGTGCAGCGGTTTGGGCATTTGCGAGGGGGGTGGTCGTCGGCGTCGGTGCTGGTTCGCGTGCGGAAGCGGGGAGGCGGGATAAGATGGTGCGGGCGATGGCGGCTTCGGGTTGTTGGCTGGCGGGATTGTCGGGGCGAAGCATGTCGCGGATGGTCATCGCGGCGGCGCGCGGGTCGTGTTTTTTGTTGAGGTAGAGTTCGGCGGCGCGCAGGTAACATTTGGCGGTGACGTGGCCGTGCTTTTTCCAAGCGAGGCTGGCGCGGTTGTAGAAGTTTATGGCTTCGTTGTAGTTAACGAGTTTTTCTTCAATTTGACCAAGGTAGTAGAGTGCCCATGCCGCGACGCCGTAACGGCGCCAGTCTTTATTGGTGGCGAGGGCATTGAGTTCTTTTTTTGCGTTTTCGATGTTTTCGCGTCCGCCGACGGTGGTAAGTGCTTGGGCGTAAGCGAGGCGCGTTTCCCATTCTTTGAAGAGGAGGATACCGCCATCGACGGCTTCTTTGAGGGTGGCGAGTGCTTCTTTGGGCTTTTTTTGTTCGAGTTGAACGGTGCCTTTGCCGAGGAACCCGTAGTCGGCGTAGTCGGAGCTGCGCCAGTGTTCGAGGATGTAGTCTGCGAAGGTTTCTGCTTTTGCGAAGTTTTTCTGTTCGAGGAGAAGTTCGATGACGACGGCGAGGAGGGCAGGGCTAAGTTCTTCGGGCTTAAAGATATTCGCGATTCTGCCGATATTTTCTTTGAAGAGCTGTTCGTTGCGGAGTTTTTCTTCACCGCGGGCGCGGGCACTACGGAGGCGGGCGACTTCGGCGCGGGCGAAGTAGCCGCGTGCTTGGGCGAGAAGGGTGGCTTTTCCTTCGTCGAGTTTGAGGAGTTGGAGGATTTGTTTCTCGGGATCAATTTTGGTGGCACCGGCGGCGCGTTCGGGATCGCTTTTGGCGGCGCGTTCGGCGATCCGTGCTTTCCGTAATACGCGTTCGGCGAGATTGGTTATGAGTTGTTCGAGGTTTTCTTTCTTTTGGTCGTTTATACCGCGGACAATGGCGTCGCCGAGGATTTCTTCGGCGGATTTGGTGACATATTCGTCGGGGATTTTGACGCCTTCTCGTTCGAGGGCGGCACGTTTTTCTTCGGGAGTTTTGCCGAGTCTGTCGGCGGCGCGGAGGACTTGGAGGAGGTGCCCGAGTGCTTTTGGGGCGTCGGGGTTCCAGTTGTAGAAGGTGAGGTAGATATCGAGCATTCGTGCCCATTCGCCTTGGGAGGGGAGGCGGGAGTCGAGTTCGCGGGTGACAAAGTCGAATGTCTGGGGGTTGTTTTGGGCGGCTTTTGCGGCGGTGACGTAATAGTCGATCGCTTTTTTGAGATTTTCTTTCTTTTTTTCTTCGGTGTTGTCTTTGCTTTTGTCGTCGAAGTAGCGGAAGTGGACGTCGCCGAGGAGGGTGTAGATTTCGGCGCGTTGGCGTTCGACGGATTCGCGGATGTCCGGGGTGGGGTTTTTGTAGGTTTCGAGCCACTTAAGTGCCTTCTGGCGCGTTTGTTCGTTATTGTAGGCGGCTTCTTTGGCGGTTGCGGCTTTGAGGCCGAAGTAAACGAGGGCGAGGCGGTATTCGGCGTCAGGGCGGAAAATCCCCTTTGGGTATCCTTTTAGGTAGTCGTTCATTCCTGCCATCGTTTCTTTGTATTTGCCCATGTAGAAGTAGAAGAGGGCGCGCAGATAGACCATTTGCTCGCGCTGTTCACTCTTGGGGTAATTGGAGATGAATTTTTCGATGGCACTGATAAGCGCAGTTTGTTCGGCTTCGTAAGTTGATGCCCATGAGACGGATTGGAATCGCGCCCAACAGATATACCAATCAATCCACTCTTTGTATTCGACGGTGAGGGATTTGACGGTTGCGCGTGTTTTGGTGAACTGGGTGATGGCGGTTTCAAAGTCGCCGAGGTCGAAGGAGATTTGCCCGCTGATGACGGCGACTTCGCCGACATTCTCGTCCGCCGGATATTTTTTGAGAAAGTCTTCACATGCGGCTTGTGCTTCTTTGACGCGGTGGGTGTCGCGCAGTGCCTGGATATAGAAGAAGTGGGCGGTGGGCATGCGGGAGAATTTGGGGTTATTGTCGAAGATATCGCGGAAGGCGTAGTAGGCTTCCCAGGGGCGTTTGAGTTCGAGGAGGCAGAGGGCGATGCGGTAGGAGATGATGGCGTTGTAGTCGTTGCTTTTGCGGAAATTTTCGACGACTTCCATGAAGCGTGCTTTCTCGGCCTCGGCTTTTTCGATGACAGCTTTTTGCTCGTCATCGGGTTTGGGCATGGAGTTTTGGAGGACGATGACCTTGTTTTCCTGAATTTTGATGGCGTCGTCGAGGATGGCGTTGAGGGCGTTGGCGCGGAGGACTTCCTGATAAGTGGAGAGGGATTGGGTATAGAGGTTTTTCTTACGGTCTTTGTCGTTTTCGGTCTCGGCTTGCTCGAAGAGGCTGTCGCCGATTTCAAAGAGGCGGAAATTGGCATTGACTTTGTCGAGGGGGTTGCCGGTGAGGACGGAGGAGATGCCGTCGCTGAGTGCACGGGCTTCTTTGGTTGCGCCGATTTTGGTGTAGAGTTCGACCGCACGGTGGGCGGCGTCTTTGACTTCGGGGATCTGGTAGGCGCGCCCTGCGATGATGGGGAGGAGGTATTGTTGGAGGGAGTCGCTGGCTATTTTCTTTTTGACGGCGGCGGAGGCTTCGTCGGCGTCGCCTTTGGCTTCAAGGACGCGGGTGAGCAAGACAATGGCGCGAATGCGGTCTTCTTGGCGGATGTTGAAGTTGGAGCGTTGGGTGACGGTCGCGAGGAGCTTGATGGCGTCGTCCCATTTTTTCTGTTTGGCGTAAACGTCGCTGAGGGTGATTTGGGCGATGCCGCGGTAGTTGTTGTCGCTCCCGAGGAGGGAGTCGGTGCCCTTGGGGTGCTTTTTGACGTCAAGAAAAATCAAGAGTTCTTTTTCGGCGAACGGCCATAACTTGAGGTTGTAGTAACAGGATGCGAGGCGCAGGTGGACGAGTGCCGATGAGGCGGGGTTTTCTTCGAAAAGACCGCTTTTTTCGCCATCAACGAGCAATTGGGCATAGGATTTGATGGCTTCTTTGAACTTGCTGGTCTGGAACAATTTTTCCGCTTTCGAGAAGAGTTGCAGAATGGGGTCCTTCTCCTCTGCGGCGGCGGCGCGGGCTGGCGGAGCCGCGCAGACATTGAGGGTCGGAACGAGCGTGGCGGCGGCAATTAGGAGACCGAAGACAAATGCGCGGTGTGCGCGCAGATGCGAAAATTCGATGGAAGGCTGGATCATTGCAAGGAAGGAAAGAAGAGAAGAATGAGAAGGAAGAAAAAAACTTCAAGCGGCGAAAAAAGGGGAAAAGGGTGCTTCCGCAAGCACAAAAACACGGCGAAAGTGGGGAAATTTTCATGGGACGGGCGGTCTCGCACGAAGTCCCGAAGCCGCGGAATCACGAAGGTTCCGCACCAGCAGGCTGTCTTCCTTCGTGCGAGGATTAGTGTACCGAGAATTTTCAGCAGCATAACGCGGAAGATGAGTATTTGCTTTTTTAGAACACACGTGCCCAGATGACTTTTAGGTAGCGGCTTCCCGAATAATTGGAAAAAGCAGGGTGGTCGGCTCCGGCACCGGTCCTGTCGAAAATTTGCAAACGCCGTCCGTAGCGATGCGCTGCGTGGACAACCAAATCCTCAAAATCCGGGGCGGAAAGCAAACCGGAACAAGAACAGGTTACGAAAAGACCGCCGGGTGCCGTCAGCTGCATTCCGAGAACGTTCAAATCGTTATATTTTTTCACCCCCGTTTCAAAGGCGTCACGGCCATCAATAAATTTTGGCGGATCAAGAATTACACCGTCCCAGCGCGCATTATTACGAATCATCTGGCGCATATAGGAAAAACCGTCGGCGTGGACAAAATTGATGCGTGTTTGATTCAGGTTCGCATTGGCACGCGCTTGCGCAATCGCTTTTTCGTCAAGGTCAACACCCGTGACTTCCGTGGCACCGCCAAGCTTCGCAGCGATCGAAAATGCGCCGGTGTAACAGCATACATCAAGCAAACGCCGCCCCGCTGCCAGTTGCGCAATTTTGCGACGGTTGTCACGCTGATCGCAGAAAAACCCCGTCTTGTGTCCTGCCTGAAAATCCACGATGTAGCGAACGCCGTTTTCTTTGATTTTAACGCTGCGCGAGGTCGAAACGGGGATAAGGCGCGGGTCAATGCCCTCTATGCGACCGATCGCATTGTCCACTTGGATAACGGCTTGACGGGTGCCGAGGGCGTTGTGGAGCACGGGAAGCCAGCGTGTGAGGCGTTGAAAAACAGCGAGACTCGTGACTTCGACTGAAAGTGTATCATCGTAGCGATCAACGACTAACCCTCCAAGCCCATCGCCGTCTGCATGGACGACGCGGTAGGCATCCGTGGTTTCTTCAAGACGCAGCCAATCTTTACGCCATGCAACGGCACGCAACAGGGCGGTTTCGCAAAACGCCTCGTCCACAAATTCCGCGCCGTGTTTGAAAACGCGCAAAGCGACTTTCGCGCCGAGATTGCAAAAACCCGTGCCGAATGGCCGCCCTTCGGTATCATAAACAGCAACAATGGAACCAGCACGAATCGACCGGGGAGAATGCGCACGAATCATGTTACGATAGACGTGCGGAAGATAAGTGTGGTGCTTCAATTGCACCCACGGATCGGCGCGTTCCTCCGGCGGCACAGGTGGCGGCACGGGCGGGCGATAGTGATCTGCGGCTGGCACGATGGCACGGGTGTCATCTGCGACGGTGTCTAACATGTCCGTAAAAATGAATCAATTCCTGTGCGGTTCAAATAAAATCGGGAAATTTCTTCACCCGCCGTGGATTCCGCCACGCGTTTTCCTCTCAAAACTTCTCGTGAACCTTCAATTCAAAAAAAGCATCTTGTGCTTCATGAAAAGGGATGCTTGGAGAAAACGCGGGAATGACACAGGAGACATGTGTCACAGAATAACACATGGAAATAGTATTAATAAAGTAACGCGGAAAAACACGCGGCGCGAAGCAGCGAAATTACTTTTCATTGCAGACCTCCTTGAATAAAGTTTCTGTGTAT
Organism: Puniceicoccales bacterium; assembly: GCA_031269335.1. Classification (GTDB taxonomy): domain Bacteria; phylum Verrucomicrobiota; class Verrucomicrobiia; order Opitutales; family UBA953; genus CALNBE01. The sequence goes on along the minus strand of JAISZI010000060.1, from coordinate 18,607 downwards.
TCAAAGACGCAATGTGAAAAATCGAGGCAGTCTCGGAAAAAGAAAGAATAGTCTGCGCGCACCCCTCCAAGTTGTTTTATATATGTGCGCATCACGATGTCTTTTTTTTCCTGGTGCCTGTGGAAGTGCCATTGCTTGACAAAGACGAACCCGGCGCAGACCGGATAGCCCATGGCGGAGCAAAGGGCGCGGAGACGGTTGGTGTTGCAAGTTTTTTTTAAGGAGGAGGGAAGGGGAGGGTGTTTATTGACTGGCGTTGGAATGTCGTGAGCCGCGCCATGTGCTGCGGTGTTTTTCATTCCAATCTAAGAGTGCCCGTTCAAATCCGATGTCGTATCCGGCTTTTTCCGATTCCAACCACTTGTGGCGCAAGATTTCTTCGCGTTCGGCTTGAAATTCTTGGTAGAGGGTTGAGCGGTTTCCAAGAGAAGGCGCACCGCGTTTATTTGAGTGAGATTTGGCAGAGTTTGGACACATATAGAAGCGTTAGAGCTGTTTTAGGGGAGGGTGGTAACGCGTTGTCACACGATTGCAACTTTTTCGAGAACTCGTTGTGCAATTTTTGTAAAAATTGCGCTTGCCGGAGAATTGGGATGGGAGATGACGCAGGGGACGCCGTTGTCGCTGCCCTCGCGAACAACTTCGTCAAAAGGCACTTGCCCTAAGAACTCCGTTCCCGTTGCCCGTGCCGTCTCTGCGCCGCCGCCGCTGCCGAAAATCGCACGCCGTCCGGCGGTAGCGGTTTCCATGTAACTCATGTTTTCGACGACGCCGAGCAGGGGCACGCCGACGCGGTCGAATAAAGCTGCGCCGCGGCGTGCGACGGTGGCGGCGGAAGTCTGCGGGGTTGTGACGATGATCGCGCCGTCGATTTTGGCGGCTTGTGCGAGCGAGAGTGGGGCGTCACCTGTGCCGGGAGGCAAGTCGGCGACGAGCACGTCGAGATTGCCCCACGCGACCTTTGATGTGAATTGTCGGATCGTCTTCATTACCATTGGTCCGCGCCAGATCACGGGTGCGTCTTCGTCAATGAGGAAGCCCAGAGACATGACCTTTACACCGAAGCGTTCGAGCGGGATCAGGACATCGCCCTCGATATCCGGGCGGGTGTGAAGTCCGAACATGAGCGGGACAGAGGGACCGTAGATATCGCAATCGAGCAGGCCTGTCTGCGCAGGTCTTTTGCGAGCCGTTAGTTCGCGGGCAAGAGCGCAGGCGAGGTTGACTGCGATGGTGGATTTGCCCACGCCGCCTTTGCCGCTGGCGACGGCGATGAGGCAGCGGACGCCCTCAATGGGCGGAGGTGTGTCGGCGTTTGCCGTATTTTGCGTGGTGGCGGGAAGGGGATGCGATTCGATGGCGATGTTAATGGATGCCGTGTCGAGGCCTGCGTTGTGCAATGCGGCATGAGCGGCGTTGCGCAGGTGGTCTGGAAGGGAAGGGTCGGAAGTGGAGACGGACAGAATGACATCCGCGCCCTCGCCGCGGAGGGAAATGTTGCGGACGAGGCCAAAGGAAACGATGTCGCGACTGAATCCCGGATACTTCACTTGTTTGAGTGCGTTGAGAATGGTGTTTTTGTCCACGGAGCGGGAGAGGTTTGTTTGGGCGGGGGACTTTCGCAATGTTCAAAAAATTTCCTGCTTTTCCCAATGCTCTCGTGACTTCATCTTGCGGCGTGTTTTTCACTTTTCCAAAGCATACCATGCACTCACGCCTTCGTTTTCTCATGCTGGTTGGTGCGGCGTTTCTCGCCGTTGCCAACAGCGTTGTTTTTGCCCTTCCCGTGCAGACTATCTACGGGGAAATCCGTGTCCGTCGTATTGTTGTTGAGTCCGACACGCCCGCGTTTGCCGCGCTTGCGCGCAAGGCGTTTGCCGCGCACGGCGACTACGAGTTGTCGGGTGAGGCGGCGAACGTTCCGCACCTGCGTCTTACGAAAATCAGCGATTCTGCCGTGAATCTCGTCTATCAGGCTGGCGGGACGCGAATTACCCGCGACATAACCGGTGCGACATGGCGGGATGCCGTGTTGCGTGCCTGCGATGCCGTGCTTGTCCGTGACGGCAATCTTCCTTTTTTCGCGGGGCGTCTTGCCTTTGCGAGTGATCGCACCGGCAAGAAAGAAATTTATGTCGGCGATCTTTTCCTTGGCGAAGTGCGTCCGGTTACCAACTACGGGTCTATCTGCGTCTCCCCGCGCTGGACGGACAATGGCAAGGAAGTCCTCTACACCACGTATGCCAACGGCAATTTCACCGACATCTACGCGGTGAACGTTTCCACCGGTGCGCGGCGCGGCGTCGTCGTTGGCGCACGCGGTTCTTCTATCGGTGCGGTGTCCAATCCGCGGACGGGGCAAATCGCCTTTTCCTCTTCTTCACTTGGCGACATGGACATTTTTCTTGCCGACGCATCGGGGCGAAACGCCCGTCGCTTCATTTCCACCAAAGGAGTGGAGACCGATCCGGCGTGGTCGGCGGACGGCGGACGCTTGGCGTTCACGAGCGGTCCGGCTGGGCGCCCGAGCATTCACATTGCCAGCGTTCCCGGTTCTGGTGCTGCGCGGCGCATCAACACCGGTTTCAACTACGCAACGGAGCCGTCATGGAACCCCGTTTTTCCCGACAAAATTGCCTTCACCTACCAATCCGGCGGGTTTCACATCGGTGTCGTGGACACGCGCACGGGAGTCGTTGAGAAAGTGGCGACAACGCCGGTGGGCAACTACACGCACCCCGTCTGGTGCGCGGATGGGCGGCACATCGTAGCGGTGAAAATCGCGGGCAGGGCAACTCGCCTCGTGCTCATTGACACAAAGCCGAGTGCGAATTCACGCAGCGGCAAAAAGGTCACCGTGATCAGCGGACCGCAAATGGCGAACTGCTTCGAGCCAGACTACGCCGGAGGGGAATATGCGCGGCGGCGTTAAATGAGACGCCGTGCGCCGTTGTTGTCCTACGCATCAACGACGCGACAACGCCCGTGCGATCGACGCTTTCACGGCGTCCGCGTTTGCGGGCAATGTCTCCCGTTCCAACGGGCGGTCTAACAATGCTTCCAGCGACGGGTGCGTCGGGCGTTTTCCGGTCACCGCTTCAATTGTTTTGGGAAATTTTGCCGGGTGCGCCGTAGCCAAAACAACAGCTGCCGCCGCGTGGTTTTCGCGAAATGCGCTGAATGCGCACGCCGTATGCGGGTCAACGCAATAACCTGTTTCGCGCCACACGCGCCCGATTTGAGCGCGGATGCCCGCATCATCGCACGAAACAGCGCGGATAGCGGGATCTGGCGGCGCGCCGTTCTGCGTTAACGTGAGTGTGCCGCCGTTGCGCAGATCGGACATCGCCGTGCGCACGCGGGCGGGGTCTGCGTTGAAATGCCACCAAAGCCAGCGTTCAAAATTGGACGCCTGCTGGATGTCCATTGAGGGCGCGAGGCTCGGCGTGACGGTTCCGATGCGATAAATGCCTGTTTGGAAAAACGTTGATACGACCGCGTTTGCGTTGGAAGCCACGCAAAAACGCAGTCCGCGTATGCCCATTTTTGACAGCATCCAGCCTGCAAGCACATTTCCAAAATTTCCCGTCGGCACGACGACCTCGACTGCGTTATCTTCGTTCGCGCCAGTTTTCAGCACGATGTCCATATAATAAACGCACTGGGCGAGGATGCGTGCGATGTTGATGGAGTTGACGGCGGCGAGGGCGTTGGCAGCGGCGAAAGCACTGTCGCCGAAAATCGTTTTCACAATGGCTTGGGCGTCGTCGAAGCTACCGCGAATGGAGATTGGGTGCACCCATTGCGAGCCGGTGCACGCGATTTGGCGTTCTTGTAATTCTGCGACGCCACCTTCGGGGTAGAGAATGAAGCAATGGGCACCCGGCACCGCCAGCATTCCGTGAATGGCAGCCGAACCCGTGTCCCCCGAAGTCGCACCGAGAATATTCACTGCCCGCCCGTCGCTTGCGTAAAGTTGACCGAGCAATTGCAGGGCAAAATCTTTGAAGGCAAGCGTAGGTCCATGAAACAGTTCTGCCACCGACACAGCGTTGTTGAGCGAAACAAGCGGCACGGGCGAGTCGGGTACAGGGAAACAGGCGTAGGCATTTTTGGCGGCGGCGAGCAGCGCGGCCGGTGGCATATCGGTCGCGAAAAGTGCCAGAAACTCGGCAACCATCGCTGGGTATGGCAAGGTGCGCCACCGCGCCAGAAACGGGGAAACATCCGGCAAGGTCTCCGGAACGAACAGCCCGCCGTCTCCGGCAAGTCCCTTGAAAAGTGCTTCGCTAAAAGTGGCGGAATCTCCGCCGCGTGTGCTGATAAATCTCATGCGTAGTGCTCTAAAATAACTTGCCCGTCCGGCAAGATAAAGGCGCACGATAGGCGGTGGTTAGCGCGACACTTCATTAAAAAAGCACTCGTGCCGGAGACCAAACTCGCCGCGCCGGACACGGAAAACAAAAAAACCATGATCGAAACGACCATGGTTTTGATGGATAAAGGTTACGCGCCGTCCTAACCGGACACGCATTCGCCGTCATGCAGCTAAACGAGCGGTGGTGGCGGCGGTTCCTCAGCCGGAGGACTCGCTGGTGCCGGTGCCGGTGGTTCAGCCGGAGGACTCGCCGGTGCTGGTGCCGGTGGTGCTGGGTCTAATGGCGGCGGCAGCAATGGCGCTGGTGCTTCCACTGGCGCAGGCTCGGGCGCGGGCGCGGGAAGAACGACAGGCGCCTCTATGGGTCCCGCAGGGACGGGAGCTGCCTCTGCCGGCGGTGGCGGCGGGAGATCGGCGCCCGGTGCAGCGGCGACTGGGGCGGCAGCACCCGGCGCAGGCGGCGCAGGCGGCGCGGCTTCCGGCGCGGAGCCGGGCTTGATACTAAATGTCAGCTCACCACCGACTTCCAGTTTTGGCATAGAATCCCCGCTTAAACCGGCGAGTATCTCGGCTACGACCGTGTCTCCGTCTATGGAGACCACGCGGGCACTCAATGCCTTTCGGTTGTCATGGACGTTGAGCACGCTCGTGAGCGCGGGTTTCTGGACGCATACAAAGGAAAAGAGGGCGTAATCGTCCCTGATTCCAGTGATGCGAAGCCTTGATGGGTCTTCTGGCGCAACCACGACTTGCGCCGTTGCGCCGGGAGCAGCCTTGTTAGCTTTTGAGTAGAAACTGTATTCGGGGACTTCTACCGGTGTGGCTGCCGTCGTTTGTGCGTCGGTGGTTATCGCCCGCGTGATCGGATTGGGGGGGCCACCCACGCCGGATTGTTGCCACGGACTCGTTGCCCGTGTGGAAGGGTCGCCTTCGGTGCAACCTGCGGCAATCAGAGCCGTGATCGCGAGGAGCGCATGTGTTCTTTTCATAGGGAGAAGCTTTTGTAGTTAGCAGGGAGGAGTGAGAGTCAGGTTTTAGGTGTGAAGTGGTTCCGTTTTGGCGTTGCTTGACGGCAACGGACGAGAGGAAAACGGAAGTGCCCGCGTCGAGTCAACCACATTTTGGACACTTTTTTGAAACTTGCGCGCTGCCGCTTCTTTTGATTCCTCGCGCCCCAGTATGAACAACCGTCCGTATCTGATGATAGGTCTGCCCAAGGGCAGTCTTGAAAGTTCCACGTTGGCACTGTTTGCAAAAGCGGGTTACCCAATCGAAAAAAGCTCACGCTCTTACATACCGTCGTTTGACGATTCCGCGTTAGACGGGCGTTTCGTGCGTGCGCAAGAGATTGCGCGCTACGTGGAGCACGGCTTCTTTGACTGTGGTTTGACCGGGCACGACTGGGTCGTTGAGAGCGATGCCGACGTCATCGAGGTCTGCGATCTGATTTACAGCCGTGCATCCGCCGTCAAAAGCCGCTGGGTGATTTGTGTGCCGGCGGCGTCGCCTGTGCAGACTGTAGCCGATTTGCAGGGCAAGCGCATTGCCACGGAATTGGTGGCGAGCACGCGCCGTTTTCTCGCCGCGCACGGTGTCGAAGCTGAGGTGGAATTTTCTTGGGGCGCAACGGAGGTAAAGGTGCCCGATCTCGCCGATGCCATTGTGGATTTGACGGAGACGGGAAGCTCTATCCGCGCAAACAACTTACGCATCATTGGCGAAATAATGACGACGAACACGAAGCTCATTGCGAACAAGAGATCGTGGGAAGATTCGCGGAAACGAGCCAAAATCGAGGCCATTGCCTTGCTGCTCCAATCCGCACTCAACGCATCGTCGCTTGTGGGGCTGAAGTTCAACCTGCCTCGGAGTGCCCTGGCTGATGTTTTGGCGAGCCTGCCCGCGCTGCGTAATCCGACAATCTCTTCGCTCTCGAACCCGGAATGGACTGCGGTCGAAACCATCATCGACCACAAGCTCGTGCGTGAGATTATCCCGTCGCTCAAAGCGTTAAAGGCGGAGGGCATCGTGGAATACCCCTTAAACAAGGTGGTTTATTAGGAGAGCGGCGCGGCATTAGAAGAGCACTGCGGCGCGTTTTACCGAATGGCGTTCGCGGACGACTCTTCCATGGCGAGCAAGGCGTCCACTGCGGCGGCAAGCTGGATGTCCTCCGGCGGTGGTGTCCCGTGGCGACGGAAAAATGCGTGGTCTGCGTCCAGTTCGCGCCATGCGGTGGCGATAGAGAGCAGTTCGGCAGCACGCGCCGTCAGCGGTTGGTGGATGTCGGGGGACACGCCGTTATCCTGTATCGACCGCCCGCTGGGCAAGGTGTAGCGCGCCGTCGTAAGCCGCAACCCGTCGCCTTCTTTCAACCGGAAAACCGTCTGAGCGACGCCCTTCCCGAGGGTGCGTTCGCCGACAACGATGGCGCGGCGTAAGTCCTGCAATGCGCCGGACACTATCTCCGACGCGCTCGCCGAGTTGCGGTTGACCAGCACCGCCAGCGGCAAAGCAGGCGCGATAGGCGCGTCCGTCGTGGTGTGTTTCTTCGCGCCGCTCCGTTCCTCCAATGTCGTGACAAGGGTGCCCCGCGGGCAAAACAACCCCACCGTTCGCACCGCCGCCAAGAGCTGACCGCCCGGATTGTCGCGAAAATCGATCACGAGCCGCCGTATCCCCTTTTTGACGAGAAGGTTAACGGCGGCAGAAATTTCTTCCGCCGTGTGTCGTTCAAAACGGGTCACGCGCAAATAGCCGGTCGCGCCATTCAAAACGCAGGTTCCCACGACTGTTGGCAGATGCGTTCGACGCCGTTCGACGCGCAAAAGAAGCGGTTCTGGACTTCCCTCGCGCAAAATTTCAAGCACGGCACTTGTGCCTTCCGCGCCCTGCACAAGATGCCAAAAATTGTTCTGCGCCACCGTCGTAGCCTCGCCGTTTACCTTGATGACGCGGTCGCCCGCCTTCACTCCGCCCTCTGCGGCTCCACTGCCCGGACTAACGCTTAAAATGACACATTCGCCATCTAACGCCCTCCACGAAACGCCGATCCCGACGTATGTTTGCCGCAAACGTTGCTCGAAGCTCTCGTAGTCGGCGGGCGGCAGGTATTCGCTGTATTTGTCGAGACCGGAGACGGCACCGGCGATGGCGCGGGCGGCAAGTTTTTCGTGAGAAACGTCATCTTTGGTGACGTAGTTGACGTGCGTGAAACTCATTGCACGAGCGACGCGCAGCCACGCATGGATAAACGATGGCTGAAACCACAGGCGGGATTCTGGCGAGGTGGCGAGGATGGCGACCATGTAGGCAGCGATTGCGGAGAAGCAGCAAAGGAAGAAGGTGCGAACGAAGCGGCGCACGTTCGTCACGGGAGCGCGTTCCGTTTTTGATGACGAATCCCCCGCAGGAGGAGCGGCGGCGGTGTTGTCCTGATTTTCCATGAGTTGCCGACGTATATTGACGGCGCGTTCCCGTTTGAGAAGGCGGAAGGCGTGCATCCTTCAAATCCGAACGAGGAATCCCGCGAGGTTCTCATCGGACAATAGTTCACGCACTTTTTCGATGGAAATGCCATAGACGTGGAACTCCTGTTTCGCGCCCTTCGCCACCACCGTCACGCGCAGTGCCCCGCGCTGTGGCAATACTTTGATCGTGCGCCCGCCGGCACCGACGCGCGCCTCAATAACGCCACGCGACACGCGCCCATGCGCCTCAAGCAGCGAGACCAACGGCTTTGCGGCTTCGATCACCGAAGAATGCGTCCCTGCTCGTCCCTTTGCCATTACATCAGACTTTCTCTTTTTTTTATCGCGTCCCGAATAATGCCGTGCCGACGCGCACCAATGTGCTCCCCTCCGCCACGGCGTCCTCAATGTCGCCGCTCATTCCCATGGAAAGTATCGGCAATGCGCGACCGAATCGCGTTTCGAGAGCGTCGCGCCACTCGCGCAATCGCGCAAACGCCCGCCGTGACGCTCCGTTGCCAGTCGTCGATTCCAACGGCGGAACCGTCATAACGCCTTCCACATTAAGCCATTGTGAGGAAAATGCTTCGTCGCAAAGGTGCAAGAGCGCATCGAAGTTTGCTACGCCAAACTTGGCCGTGTCGCCACCCGTATTTGCCTGCAAGAGCACCGGCATAACTTTGCCGACAGCGGCGAGACTCCGAGCGAGGCGCACCGCCAGCTGCGGCGAATCCAGTGACTGGACGCGGTCAAAAACGGTTGCGGCGAGCGTTGCCTTATTTCCCTGCAAATGCCCAACGAGTTCCCAACGCAGACCGGCTGGCGAAAGCGGACGTTTCGCCGCTGCTTCCTGGACGCGGTTTTCGCCAACGGCACCCAATCCCGCCGCATACGCAACTGCGGCAGCTTCGGGAGGATGCGTCTTGGTCACGGGCAATAACGTCACCGAAGCAGGGTCACGCCCACTGGCGACGCAAGCGGCGTTGATGCGTTCCCGCACGATGGCGAGATTTTTTAAGAAATCAGCTTGGTTTGTCATATCGGATTACGACGAAGGAAAACGTGACGAAGGGTGCGCGGTGCCTCGCAAAAAAGCAAGGTCGGCGGCGGCGGGCACTGCGCAATGCGGCTTTGTGTTGAGTTTTTCAACGCGCCGCTTACCCATGCCGACCTTTTCTCAACAGCAACATTCAACATGAAAAACACTCCCACTCCCATTTACGCCGGCGTTGACGGCGGTGGCACGAAAACGCGTGCCCTCGTCGTCGCACCAGACGGACATTGTGTCGCCCACGCCATCGGCGAATCCAGCAACATCAACACCGCCGGTGTCGCCTCTGCGGCTGACAACATGGAGAGCGTGCTCGCGAAAGCGGCGGAAAAAAACGGTCTCGCCCCAAACTACGCCGCAGTATTCTTCGGAATGGCAGGCGTTAACGACAGCACCGCCGCCCGCCTTGTGACGAATCTCGTCAACCAATTCTCCACGGTGAAAATGTCGGGGTTCGAGGTCGCCAACGACACGCGCGCCCTGCACGCCGCCACCTTCGGCGTTGGCTCCGGCATCGTGCTCATCGTTGGCACAGGCTCCAAGTGCTACGGACGCACGAACGACAACCGCGAGTGGGAAGCGGGCGGCGTCGATTATTTGGTCTCAGACGAAGGCAGCGCACACGACATCGCCGTGCGCGGCATCAAAGCAGCATTGCGGGCGGCGGATGGGCGCGGTCCGGCGACCGCGTTGGAACGGATTATTTTTACCGCGTTGCGCCTTTCAGAATACGGCGAAATTTCGCAGCGCATACACCAAGACAGCCTCGAAAATCCCGGGCAACCCATGACAAAAGCGGAGATTGCCGCGCTGGCAAAATACGTCACACAAGCGTGCTCGGAAGGGGATGCCGTAGCGCGGCAAGTAGTCGTGGATGCGCTTGATTCCGTCATAGAGACAGTGGTGGCAGTGGCGCACAAACTCGGCTTCAGCCCCGAGGGACTGCAAGTGGGCATTACGGGCGGAGTGATCCTGAACGAACCCGGCGCCAGCATTTTCAAAGAACGCCTGCAAAAGGCTTTGCCCGGTGCAAAGACGCTTGTGCCACGCATTCCGCCCGTTGCGGGTGCTGCGATACGTGCGCTGGCACTGGGCGGAGTAGCGGTCACGCCTGCGGTGATAGAACGACTACGTAGCTCGCTGCCAGAAGGATTGTAGGCTGGCGCAAGTGGTGCCGCGGCATTTCACCACCGCAAATAGAGTGCGCCAAAAAACCGCTTGACACTCGTCAGTTTTCGCCGTGACTCGCCGCCTCCTGCCTTCCTCCCTGCGCGAAACGTTTCGCGCAAGGTTGGAAGCCATCTCAACCATCCGACACTGCAAGACATGGAAGCCGACAATAAACAAATAAGTAAAACACCGTTTCATTATCGCTCAAATAATTGGGGAAGATTGCCTCAAATGTTAGGGCGGTCGTTCGTAAATAAGCACCGGTCGGTTTGGCGCGTTTTTCCTTTTTTCATTATTTGCGTTCTCTTTACCGCCTGCGACGGGGATAAACAAAAGAAAGAGAAGGATGCGGCATCTGCGATAAAAAGTTTTCAGCTCGCCGAAGAAGCAAAGAAACGCGGGGATGTAAAAAACTGGGAAAAACACACGTTTAATGCAGCGAAACACGGGCATCCCAAAGCTCGGGCAATTTTGGGAATGCTAATGTTGCAAGAGGGAATAAAAAATGATCGGGACGAAGAAAAAAGAGTAGGGATTTTCTACCTGCGTATGGCAGCGGAAGGCGGCGATGCGGATGCTCAATACATACTCGCCATGACTTTGAGTAATGGATTCTATGGCGAGAAAAAAAACCTGCCTGAAGCAATTCGCCTGTGCAGAGCTTCCGCACGAAGTGGAAACAAAGATGCTAAAATTCTTTTGGAAAAACTTGTTCCTTCAGAAAATTCTACTGACGAAACAGCGGAAATTAACAAATCTAAAAAAGAGGCAGACTCTCCTATTAAAGAAAAAATTGTAACTTTGTTAACAACAATAGCTAAGAGAAAAATTAACGATAACTTGGCATTGAAGAAAATTGAAGAACTCATGGCGAAAACGGAGAACGAAAATCAACAACTTGTGTTGCGAATGACGAAAGTCGAAGTCCTCCGCAGAATTTCACACGGATACGGAACAAAAGAGCAAGGGTCGGATAAAATAATAAACGAAGGGATACCGGATAAGATAATAAACGAGGCGACAAATTGTTTGGAAATTTACAACAAAATTTTGGATGACGCAAACCGTTCACGGCTTTATTTTGCACGCATGTCGGCATACGTCTCAAAATTGACAAATACGCGTTCAAAAAACAAACAATTTGGCACGAAACTTACCGCATCCCAAAAAGAGTGGGTAATACGGGCAACGGAAGATATACACGCGATTCTTAAACTAAAAACACCCGACGAAAAAATTAAGAAAGACGCGTTAGTGCTCTTAAAAATGATGCAAGCAATAGATAAAGAGGAGAAAGAAGCGAAGCCGCCAAAAGGAAGGACTGACGTGGTGCGCCGCACGCCAGTCATTACTTTCACCGCTGCATAGACTTTGCAATCACGCTTGCAGGAAACGCGAAAGGTATGCGACAGCGCGCTTGATTTCGCCGACGGGGTCGTCGCCGCATTCGCGTTCAATAACGAGGTCGCCTGCGTAGTCCGCGAGCGAGAGAATTTCAAAGAAGCGCGCCCAGTCCACCTGACCTTCGCCGGCGGGTTTTTCCACGCCCCAGACTTCGGGGTTGCCGGAAGGAATGGCGTCTTTGATGTGTATTTGAGCGATGCGCGGCAGGAGGAGGCGCAGCGCGGCGACGGGATCGCCCATGCTGTAAAGGAGCATATTGCCGGGGTCGAAGTTCACGCGCAGATTTGGGGCGTCCATCTCGCCGAGCAGTGCCGCGAGCGTTTCGGCGGTTTCCTGCCCCGTTTCAAGGAGGAGCAGCTTGCCGCCTGCGGCGAAGCGTTCGGCAAGGGTGGCGAGGCGAGATTGCATGAGTGGGCGCAACGGATTTTCCGGTTCGTGGGGGATAAAGCCCGCGTGGAAACTGATTTTGTCGAGACCAAGCTGATCGAGCAGCGCGAGGTAAGACGGGACGCGGGCGAGCATGGCTTCGTAGGGCGCGTCGGGTGCGACGCCCCCAGTGGCGCGGATTCTCGCGGGCGTGGAATAATCTTCCGCGCCGCTCTCGAACATGCCGGAGACAATGGTGACACCGGCATCCCGCAAGTAGGGAAGGGCGTCGCTCCACGCTGGCTTGGAGAGAAGCGGGTCAAACGCGAGCTGGACGCGGCGCAACCCGATGGCGTTGAGACGGTTGACAAGGGTTTGCGGTGAGTCCGGCCAACCTGACCAACTGCAAACGGCGAGTTGTTGAAGTGTTTGGATACGCATGGTGAAAAGGTCTTCGTTAAGGTCGCTCTTCGGTTTGAAGAAAATTTGTTTTTTGTGAGAAAACGGACGGTCGAATTAATAGCTGTGACAGCGCATAAAATCAACGTCCTCCCCCGTCATTGCGCACTGTTCGCGCCCAGCTTTTGCGTGGTGCCGCTCTCAATGGAACGCAGTTCTGCCTCAATGATTTCGATGGCGTGGAAACCGGCGTCCGGCGGCGCAATTTCCGAGTTTACCCCGCTTGTCGCACAACGGACAAACTCGGCGATTTCGCGTTCGTAACCAAGCTCGGGTGCCAACGCCACCGCTTGCGGTTCTTTTCCCGCTTGGTAGAGCGTGAGCGCGGGCGGCGTCCCAAATTCAAACGCCACACTCGCCTGCTCAAACGTTACGCAGTAACGCATTACGAACGGGCGTTGTTCCGCGTCACGCGTCCACGCACCCTCGGCGGTGACGAGTGCGCCGCCCTTGTAATGGTAGTGCGTGAAGGTGTGCTCGATGGCACCGCTTTCCCCAACGCGTCCGAAGCTGGTGACGGCGTCTGGCATTCCAAAAAGGTGCAGGACGAAGTCGGTGTCGTGAATGTGCAAGTCGAGGTGCGCGCCGCCGCAAGCCGCCCCGTCGTTGTAGAGAGGCACAGGCGGTTTCGCCCCGATACGGATAAATTCCGCGCTCTGAACCGCGCCGAACCGCCCGTCTGTGACGGCCTCTTTCAACCAATCCCACCCAGGCCAGAAGCGCATACAGTGCGCGGGCATGAGGACAACGCCGCTTGCGCGTGCGGCGTCGGCGATTTCGCGTGCGTCGGCGACCGTGCGAGCGAGTGGTTTTTCAACCAAAACGTGTTTGCCGGCGCGGATCGCCTCAAGGGCGGCGTCCTTGTGGGCGAGCGTGGGCAGGCAGATGTCCACCGCCTCGACGGCGGGGTCGGCGAGCAATGCCGTCGTTGTCACATAGCGAGTCGCGGTAGCGGGAATCGCGATGGTGCCGGATTGACCGGGAATGTTTCCCGCACGCCCGACTTGCGTGCCCGCACTGGCGAACTTTGCGTCCGCGACGGCTACTACCGTGACGTCTTTCCTTTCCGCATAAGCGTTCAGGTGCGTTGTTCCCATTGAGCCAAGACCGATGATTCCGATGTTTAACATGATGTTGTGTGTGGTTAAAAAAGGGTGAATGGGCTGGCAAAATTATTCGTACTCCGTGCCCATTAAAAATCCACGCCTCGGACAAAACACCGCACCGCAGTGCGTCCGATTTGCGCGGCGTGCCAATCTGCAAACTGCGACGGCATTTGCATTTGCGACAAAATCTCGGAAAACGTCTGTGCCCGCGTCTTCAACTTTCCCCGGAGCGGGTGAAGGTCGAGACTTAGGTCGTGCACGCGCACGGCGTCAGACTCGGCGGATGTTACGAAGCGATCGGAGGTTAACTCAAAATGCGCTGCGACGCGCCGCCCGATTTCGTGCAAGGAAAGTGCCTCCGTCCCCGCCCAGTGATAAACGCCGCTCAGGTTGTCCCGCTCGCACAATTCCACCATCGCGTCCGCGAGGTTGGAGACATCCACCGGCTGGCGGATCTGCGTCGGCGAGAGTGCCGTGACTTCGCCCTGCGCCCAGCGTGCGACGAGCCGCTCGTGCAACGCGTGCAGACCGGACACGCTGTTCCCGCTAATCAGGGGAACGCGCAACGCTACGGCGTGAAACTTTCCGTGTGCGAGCACCTCCTTTTCCCCCGCGAGTTTCGTCTCTCCGAGCAAGTGCGCCGGAGTCGGCGTGTCCGTGTGCGCGTAATTGCCCTGTTCGCCGTTAAATACTTCGTCTGTCGAAACATGGATAAGGCGCGCCGAAAAATGTTGCGCCATCATCGCGAGAAAACGCGGCAGATCGGTATTGAGTTTCGCCGCTAACTCCGGTGCCGCCGCGCACGCTTCCACCGTGGTCAACGCGGCGCAATTGACAATGGCGTCGGGAAACTCGTCCAGCAGGAGACGTTCAAGATTTTGAGGCACGCCCAAGTCCACATTGGCAGTGCGCACAGCACGGTGAACGACCGGAACCCGCCGGGAACCGCCAATCGCAACGACGCCGTGCCCGCGCCGAATCGCCGACAAAGCTACCTCGCGACCAAGAAAACCTGACGCTCCCGTAATAACGATTTTCATCCTGCCGCAGGACGCTGTCCAATTCGTAGGCAAACGCAAGCCGTTTGCCCATTTTCCGCTTGCATATCCATCCGAAAACACCACCTTGCACCTCACTTTGTTATGCCCAGATGGCGAAATGGCAGCCGCGCCTGACTCAAAATCAGGTCTCGAAAGGGGTGTGGGTTCAAGTCCCTCTCTGGGTACCAAATTTCACAATTCACATTATTTGAGTTGACATTATACAATTCGTGGATGACGTCGTCTTCATGGCAAAAAGTTATCGGTTTGAGACCATTCAGGTCCACGCGGGGCAAGAAAAACCGGATGTCGCGACCGACGCGAGAGCGGTGCCCATTTATCAGACGAGTTCCTACGTGTTCCCGTCCTCCAAATCGGCGGCGGACCGTTTCGCGCTGAGCGAGTTGGGGAACATCTACACGCGGATCATGAACCCCACGTGGGCCGTGTTCGAGGCGCGCATCGCGGCGTTGGAAGGAGGTGTCGGAGCCTTGGCTGTGGCGTCCGGCGCGGCGGCGACCACATACGCGATCCAGAACATCGCCCGGTCCGGAGACCACATCGTCTCCGACAACCAAATCTACGGCGGCACCTACAACTTGTTCGCCAACACGCTGAAAGATCAGGGGATCGAGACGACGTTCGTGGACGGGAGCGTTCCCGCCAACTTTGAGAAGGCGATAAAGCCCAACACAAAGGCGGTGTTTTTTGAAACGCTGGGGAACCCCAACAGCACCATCGTTGACATCAAGGCGGTCGCGGCCATTGCCCACAAGCACGGCATCCCGGTCATCGTGGACAACACCTTCGCGACCCCCTATCTGTTGCGCCCCATTGAACACGGCGTGGACATCGTCGTCCACTCCGCCACCAAGTTCATCGGCGGACACGGCACCTCCATCGGCGGCATCATCGTGGACGGCGGCAAATTCGACTGGGCGGCAAGCGACAAGTTCCCCGGTCTGAGCCAGCCCAACCCCAGTTATCACGGCGTGGTCTTTACTCAGGCGGTCGGGGCCATCGCCTACATCATCAAGGCCCGGACGACGTTGCTCCGCGATACCGGCGCGGCGCTCTCCCCCTTCAACGCATTTCTCTTTCTCCAAGGACTGGAAACGCTGTCACTCCGCGTAGAACGCCACCTCCAAAACGCGCTCAAAGTAGTTGATTTTCTCACCTCGCATCCACAGGTCGAGCGGGTGAACCATCCCGTTCTGCCAGACCACCGCGACAACGGTCTCTACAAACACTACTTCCCCAAGGGCGCGGGCTCGATCTTCACCTTTGAACTCAAAGGCAGCGCGGACGAGGCCAAGAAGTTTACCGAAAAGCTGGAACTCTTTTCCCTTCTTGCGAATGTGGCGGACGTAAAATCCCTCGTGATTCACCCGGCCTCCACGACCCACTCGCAACTGAGCGAAGCGGAACTTCTGGAACAGGGTATCAAACCCAACACCGTCCGCCTCTCCGTCGGCACCGAGCACATCGACGACATCATCGACGACTTGAAAACCGGTTTTGACGCAGTGAAGTAAGGGCAGGGCAGCGTTCGGATATGCTGCGCTGAATCCGATCCTCGCAAGAGGAGTGAGCGCAACCCATAGCCCCAGAGGGGCGGCACCAAGTTAGCCCAGGGCATCGCCCTGGGTATTTGGGCAACACCACACAAACCAGAGCCTCCAAAGGGGCGGCCCTAATATAGCCCAGGGCAACGCCCTGGGTAATTAGGAAACCACATTGCCAAAGCCCCAAAGGGGCGGCCCCAACATAGCCCAGGGCAACGCCCTGGGGGTTTTTTCGGGGCAGGACACCGCCTCGACATGGTCTTACACGGACTATTGCAGACAAACACAGACCATCACGGGCGGGCGGCGACGGCATCTTGCGGTGTTCTACTCGCGCTGTGTCAAACGGTTAGCCATTACAAACAATACTGTAATTTTTTAATACAATACGGCTTGCATTCGCGGCGGGAAGGCGCATTGTGCCCGCCGTTTTCGGTTCTTTGCGTCCGTTTTTTACTCACGGTTGGCAAGTGTCAGTCGGCGGAATTACAAGGAACTTTTGAAGACAGCAACAGTCCCGCACTCGCCCACACTCGAATCTTCGACCTCAAACTCTAACCAATAGAATCACACACCAGCACTATGCCAAATCCTTCCGACGTTGACGTCATCGAATACCCGTCCATGCTCACGCGCAAAGCGTGGCAAGACTTCAAAGCCAAAGAAACAAAGACTTCCGGAAAACCCGTCCCCGAAAGTGACCTCGGTCCCGCCCTCGGCGCCCTCGAAAAGGCGTTCTCCGTGGACTGGCGCATCTACTCCGCCTCTGCCATTCGGGATGAAAGGGCACTGATGAACGCAAAGTCCATTTGGACAGCGATTTGGGCTAAAGTCCAAAAGGCGGCAAAGGAAGTCGCTGGCGACGCCGCTTATCTCAAAAAGCAGGACATTTCGGACGGCACAAAAGTCCGCCTGAAAGAAATCACCAGCGAACTTACGGTGTTCCTGAAACAGGTCTCGACTTTCGACCCAAAAGTGAATGCGCCCGGTATTATGGCAATGCATGCTGATGAGCAGTCTGATAACTTGGAGAGTACGTGGAACGCTTTGCAGGCACTCGTCAGAGATGTCGGACCGATTCCCAGATCCATTGACCACATAAAATTTGACCAGTTGGCTAATATCGGCGGCAACGTGAATGTCACTCTCGTCAGTAAATCCAGTAATTTTATGGTCGCGGTTGCCGCCGCGCTTAAAAGAGGGCAAAAGGCGGATAAAACTGTGGTCAAAGAGTTGGCAGTTCTCGCTCGTGGTCTCCCTGACCTCTACAAAAAGACGAAAGAAGCCCGTGAGAAATACCGTTTCGCAAAAGAGGCCTACCTTGAGGGTATTCGTGCTCTGCTAACTCTCGACAAACCTTTTTAATAAACAACACAAACACCGATCTCTTTACAACACTCAATACTCACTTTTGACACCCACAACATACCATGCCTCCCATCACCGTTGAAGATTTTATCGCTGCCTTCTCTGATGCCGCCGTGGAAACGGAAGGCGTCGCTCTGGACAAAAAAAAGATCGCGCTCGAACTTCACGCCGTCATCACCGACATTGAAGACGCGCTGGGGAAATCCGATCTGCCTGCGAAGCATCCGGCGCGGAAGACCGTCCAAAAGCAGGTTGATCGCCTCAAGGCCATTAACCTCGACGACCCCGACGACCTTTCCAAAGTCAAGAATGTCGTCAAAAAGACGAAAGCCGATAGCACCAAGATCAAGGCACTGCTGAAAAATGACCATTTTATTCGCCGTGACAAAAAAGCCCACGATTATTTGGAGCGGTTCAAAGAAATGACGTCTCAACTTAATGCTCGCGGCTTACTTAGGGACGGGACGAATGAAGACCTCGCCAAATTCCGCCCCGCCGAGGGTGCCTACGGTGCTTGGAAAAGAAAGCTTGACTCGCTTGAAAGTGGCGAAGTTTCCAAACTCAACGAGGGGTTTTTCAACAGTGAAATCGGAAAATTAAAAGACGAAATCCGCGCTGTCATTCAAAAAGGCCAAACCGCCATTGAAGAATCTCAAAAGAATGCGAAAAAACAACTCGAAGATCGCGCCAAACTCATAAGACCGCTCGCTGACGCAATTGAAGTCTTGCAAAACAACTTCGCATGTCTTTTGGCTGCATGGAATGTAGTGGCTAAAACTGACGATACTTTTCCGCTCCGAGATAATCGCAGGAGTTTTATTGACAAGTTAAACGAAATGCGTAGTGCTGCGGAGTTTCCTTCACCCGAAGCGGTGGCGGAGGAAGTCAGACGGTGTGAAGATGAGGTGAGAGATATGCAGACAGAAGTTGAAACGATGGGACGCCTTGCGACAACTGAACTCGAAGTTACAGCAATGACTATGCCCGATCCGCACAGGAGGGGGGACGAGTGGAGAGCACCCCTTGATGAGTTGCGCCGGCATTTTGATGATCTGATCAATGATACAAAGGCGAAACGGGAATTAGAAAGTGAACGGTCATATAAAGAACTTAAGGAAATTCTTAGTTCGTCCGCTGTCCCAGCTCTTTCCGATTTCCTGAAATGTGCCAAGAATATTGACATCTTGGAACGCAAACTCAAAGAAAAGAAGAAAGTCACTTTTGGGAATG
>JAISZI010000039.1 GCA_031269335.1 Puniceicoccales bacterium | reverse complement strand
GTATGTCTGCGCCACGAATGCAGTAGCAGAGGACGTTAGCCTCTTCGTTCGCTTCATTCGCGCCCCAATCTCCGCCGATAACAAAATCGATCAGTTTATCGAGCGTTCCTACAGTCCACCCGTCGGGAATTTCGCCGAGTTCGGAATCTTGGAAGGCGGCGGGGAAGAGGGCGGCGGTGGACTCGTCAATGCCTGCGGGCTGGCGACCGGCGGCTTTGGCGTGGACGGGGGCGAAATCCACGAACCAACTCTGGAACAGCGCACGCGCCATTGCCTCCAGCGTCGCGTTCATCCGCCGGTTCAACTCGATCTTGTCGTCCAGCGTCCCGAGGATTCGCGCGATGGCTTTTTGTTCGGGGTGGGGGGGGAGCGTCAGGGGAACTTTACGAAGTTCGCTTTGCCGAATCCCTAAGACAGTCGTGCCGGTTGCGCGTGAGCAGAGTGCTTCCTGGACAGGCTGCGACTGAAGCAGAAATTTGAGGAACGTATTATCTAGAAGATCCGGTTTGCTGCGCAATGTGATTACACGTTGGGCCAGTGCAATTTTACTGCCGTCAAGTTGAGCTATTTCACCCAGTGGAGCCTCAGTAGTCATTACTACATCACCTTTTTGAGGTAGCCCACGCTGCATCCAAGAATCGTAGTCTTCTTCCGCAATAAATTCGTCCGGAGGTTCAATCCTGCCGCCTTTAATAATCTTAGCTGTGACCAACGGGACGCCCTGCGTGGTTTTGGTGGGTGATTTGCCGCGGTAGTCGATGATTGCGGCCATACAATCTTCCAGTGGCAAAGTGCGTAAGTTACTCACCATATCCAAGCCTCTCCAAATTGGCTTTGATGATCTGTTCCAGTTTCGCCGACTCGGCGGCGAAGATGAGTGAAGCGTAAAATGAGAAAAGTGAAATCATGTGTCCGGCTCCGTTTCCTTGTGTTTCGGGAAGATTTCCCCTGCCAGTTCGGCCTCGATTTGTTCGATGCTGGGCAGGTTTTGGGCGAGCGGTTCGGGGAGGTCTTTCAAGAGTTGGAACTCGGCAATGCCGATGGATTTTTCGATGCCGTTGGCGGCGTATTGCGCAACGAGACGATTTTGCTTCCGGCAGAGCAGAAGTCCGATGGTGGGTTTGTCGTCGGGAGTCTTGATTTGGGTGTCCACGGCGGTCAGGTAGAAGTTGAGTTGCCCGACATGCTCCGGCTTGAAGGCGCCGCCTTTGATCTCAACCACGATGTAGCACTTGAGACGGGTGTGGTAGAAAAGCAGGTCGATGAAAAATTCGTCGCCGCCGACTTCGAGGCGGAACTGGCGTCCGGCAAAGGCGAAGCCGGAACCGAGTTCCAGCAGGAAGCGGGTGATGTGGTGGACGAGGGCGTTTTCGATGTCGCGTTCGTGTGCGTCGTCAGCCAAGCCGAGGAAATCGAAGAGGTAAGGGTCCTTGAGGGTTTCGTGGGCGAGCGCGGATTGCGGCGTCGGCAGGCGCAGGGCGAAGTTGCTGACGGCGGCGCCTTGGCGGGCGTGGAGTTTGTTTTCGATGTTTCTTTCGAGCGTCAGGCGGGACCAGCCGCCGGACACGGTTTTAGTGGCATACCATTCGCGTTCATCGGGTTGCGCCTTGGTGAGCAGGATGACGATGTGGAACCAAGGCAATTGGTCAGCAGGCTGCTGACCAAATTGAATATCCGGGCAGTGCTCGGCGAAATAGCGCATGTATTTGAGGTTGCTGCCTGAAAATCCCTTCATGTCGGGGAAGGCGGATTTCAGGTCGTCGGCGATGCGCTGGACGATTTTTGCGCCCCAGCCGCGCGCGGTCTGGCGTTCGAGAATTTCGCAGCCGATGTGGTGATAAAGCCGGATGAGTTCGGCGTTGACGGCGAGCGCGGCGCGGGTGCGGGCGACGGCAATTTGGCTTTTGAGGGTTTCAAGCCACGAGCCGTAGTCATCGGGAATCAATTTATTCGCCATAGCCGAGTCCTTTCAGGTTTTGGCGAATTTGAGATTCCAGCTTCGCCGATTCGGCGAACTGGGCGTTTAGCTCGGCGACGAGTTTTTGCATTTTTTCGTCGAAAGGTTCGCCGTCGGCGGCGGTTTCCTCGGCGCCAACGTAACGGCCGGGGGTGAGCACGAATCCATGCGACGCAATTTCCGCCAAAGTCGCCGATTTGCAGAAGCCGGCGATGTCTTGGTAGGGCATGGATTCGCCTACGGATTCGCCTACGGATTCGCCCTCACCCCGTCCCTCTCCCAATGGGAGAGGGTGGCCGGAGGCTGGGAGAGGGTGGCCGGAGGCTGGGAGAGGGTGGCCGGAGGCTGGGAGAGGGTGGCCGGAGGCCGGGAGAGGGCCGCGCTTCCATGCGCGGTAAGTGCCGGTGATTTTTTCGAGGTCGGCAGGCGCAAAGTCGCGGAGCACGCGGTCCTTCATGTAGCCGAGCTGGCGGGCATCGATGAAGAGGACTTCGCCCTTGCGGTCGCGGGTTTTCGGCTCACCGGGACGGTTCGCCCTACCGGATTTGTTCTTGGTGAGGAACCAGACGCAGGCGGGGATCTGGGTGTTGGTGAAGAGTTGGCCGGGGAGGGCAAGCATGCACTCGACGAGGTCGGCTTCGATGAGAGCCTTGCGGATTTCGCCCTCGCCCTTGGTGTTGGACGACATGGAGCCGTTGGCGAGAAGCAGTGCCATGCTGCCGTGCGGGGCGAGGTGATACAGCATGTGCTGCACCCAGGCGAAGTTGGCGTTGCTCTTCGGCGGGGTGCCGTAAACCCAGCGCGGGTCGCCTTCCAGCCGACCATCCCACCATTCGCTGATGTTGAAGGGCGGGTTGGCCATCACGTAGTCGGCGCGGAGGTCGGGGTGCTGGTCGTTGAGGAAGGTGTCGGCGGGTTGTTTGCCGAAATTGAAGTCGATACCGCGGATGGCCATGTTCATCGCGGCGAGGCGCCAGGTGGTGGGGTTGCTTTCCTGACCGTAAACGGAGAGCGCGCCGAGTTTGCCGCCGTGGGCCTCGATGAAGGCCTCGCTCTGGACGAAGAAGCCGCCGGAGCCCATCGCGGGGTCGTAAACCTTGCCCGAGTAAGGTTCGAGCATCTCGACAATGACGGAGACGATGCTTTTCGGCGTGTAATATTGGCCGCCCTTCTTGCCCTCGACCAAGGCGAACTGGCCTAAAAAATATTCGTAAACGTGGCCGAGGATGTCCTTCGCGTTGAGGCTGGCGTGTTTGAAGGGAATCGAGGAAACGACCTCGCTGATGAGGCCGACGAGCTTGGCGGGCTCCAACTGGAGCTGCATGTAGCGGTTTTTTTCGATGACACCTTTGAGACTCTTTTCGTTTTCCTTTTCGACGGCCTCAAGGGCGTCGTCGATCAGGCGGGCGGCGGAGCGGAAGGTGTAGCTTCCGGTCTTGCCGTTGCGGATGATGATCTCGGTGTCGGGCGCGAGGGTGGCGTTTTCGCGGATGGTCCGCCAGCGGGCGAGCGGCGGCACCCAGAAGACGTTTTTCTCGGTAAAATAATCACGGTCCTCCAGTTCGCCGTGGATGATTTCCTCGTAGGCGGCGGCGGTTTTGTAGTCGGCGCGGTCGATGTAATAATCGCTCTTCGGGTCGCGGAAATTCTTTTCCAGTTCCTCGCGGCGGAGGTCGAAGGCGTCGGAGACATATTTGAGAAAGATGAGGCCGAGGACGGCGTGCTTGTAAACGGCGGCGTCAAGGTTGGAGCGGAGGCGGTCGGCGGCGTTCCAGAGCTTTTTGTCCAGTTCGTCGAGGAAGGCTTGTTCGTCGGTAGTCGTTGGTTTCGTCACTGGAAAAAGATTACGGGCAATTGAGAAAGGCGTTTTTTTGAGCGGCCTGACTCTCAAACGCAATGAAAGATTCTCCTCCCATCCACGCAATTTGCTGTCTTTTAACCCGAGTTCCGCAGTTGGTGAGACGCATTCATTGTATTTGAGCGATTTACGTAAGGATGTGCACGTGCACCCGGTCCTCTTTTTGATGATAAATCGGGCGCATTCCCAAGTCGCTTTTGGCGGTGCGAAACGCCGCCTCGGCCTGCGTGAGCTGGATTACCATTTTGAACAGTAGGAAACGAAGAGAATTGAGATTTCTGGGAACTTCCGCGTGCGCCAAAAGCCAGTGCGACGGAAAATAAGTTGAAGAAATCACGCGAAGGAAGGAGAGACCGCTACGGGGTGCCGCCTAATGCGGTATTGAGGTTATCTGTGATGAGGCGGGGCAGGAGGCCGGTGGCGAGGAGGGCGGCGAGGAGAATGCCTGTGCTGATGCGTTCGTTCCAAGTGATGTCGCGGATGGGTGAGAGGGTGTTTTGGTGGGCGATGTTTTCCGATTCTTTGCCGAGGAAGATGATGGCGAATGCCCGCAGCATGTATGTTGCGGAAATGAGGAGACCGCAGAGGGCGAGCAGGAGTTTCCACAATGGAAGTTTCCACAGGCTGACGAACACGCCCATTTCGCCCCAAAAACCGGCGAATCCGGGCAAGCCGATGCTTGCCATTGCGGCTGTTGCGAAGAATGCCGCCAGTACGGGGGCGCGTTTTATGAGACCGCCGTTTTCGTCAAACTCAAGGGTGCCGGTGCGGCGTTGGACGCTGTGGCTGAGTGAAAAAAGTGCCGCAGTGGAGAGGCCGTGCGCGAACATAACTATTACGGTTGCGCCGAGTGCCGTTGCGGAATCGCGACTGAGCGAGAATGCAAATATACCCAAAAAGCATGTCCCCATGTGCGCGACGGAGCTGTACGAGAGCATTTCCTTCAAGTGTTGTTGCCCGAGTGTTACGATGCCGATGGCGAGGGTGTTGCCGATGGCGAGCCAAAATAGCACGTCTGCCCATGCCGTCAGACCGGCGGGAACGAGCAAGGCTCCGAGTTGAATGAGGCCGTAGAGACCGAAATTTTTCAACACTCCGGCGTGCAGCATTGAGACTGGGGTCGGTGCCTCGGTGTAGGTGGGTGGCGCCCATGAATGAAAAGGGAAGAGGGAAACGAGGATGCCGAATCCGAAAAGGAGCAGCCCGAAAATCCAATTTGCGGAAGTAGCGTCAATGGGAGAGGCGGCAATTGCGTGGCTTAGCGCGAGGAGGTTGAAGTTGCCAGCGCCGCTTTTCAACACGAGCAGGATGATGCCAGCGAGCGAGATCATTGCGCCAAGTGTGAGATAAATAACCATTTGTATTGCCGCCGTGCGACGACCGAGTCCGCCCCAACGCAAAATGAGAATGAAGGCGGGGATGAGCGTGAATTCGTGGAAAAAATACAGAAAAAAGACGTCCATCGTCGCAAACATGGCGAGCATTCCGCCGAGCATCAGAAGTAACAGTCCAAGGTAGGCGGGCTTATTTTCGACATCGCTCCCGAGCGCGTGGATGCCGGCGGCGGCACCGACAAGCGCGGCAAGTGTATAGAGTGGCAACGAGATGCCGTTGAGAGCGAGGGTGAGCGAAATGCCAATTGGCTCGATGCCGAAGGGGAGCGTGGTCACCCATGCGTAACCGGTGGCGGGGTCGATGCTCTGCGCGAACCACGCGCACGCCGTTACCGCGTGTGCGCCGGGTAAGAGGAAACCTGCGCCGGCAAGAAACGCCATTGTCATTGATGGCGCTGGGAGGCGGCGTCCGAGCGCGATCAAGAGGGTGCCGATGGCGAAGGGTGTTGCCAGTGCGGCGAGAAAAAAAAGTTCTTGGGCGGACATATGAGCTGCGAAAGTTATGCGGGCTGGGCAAAGAGTGGTAGTCCTAATTTTTCCGCAATGTGCCGCCAGATTTGATCGGCGATGGCTTGCTGGGGCTGGCGTGCGTCTATGACGAAAAAGCGTTCTGGCTCGCGGGCGGCGAGTTCAAGGTAGCAGGTGCGGACGCGTTCGTGAAATGCGATGTCGAGCATTTCGATATGGTCGGGGGGCAAGGGCGTTGTTGTGAGGCTTGCGCGGGCGTGGACGCGGGCAATGCCTGCGGAGGGTGGCAAGTCGAGCAGCACTGTTAAATCTGGCGTGAGACCTCCTGTGGCAAAGGCGTTTATAGTGGCGATTATTTCGGACGATAGCCCGCGCCCGGCGCCTTGGTAAGCGATAGTCGAGTCCGTGAATCTGTCGCAGATGACGGTTTCGTTGTCGGCGAGTGCCGGGCGGATGATTTCGGTGACGAGTTGAGCGCGGCTTGCGGCGAAGAGCAAAAGTTCCGAGCGGGGGTCGCTGGGGGCGCGTTTGAGGATGTGCCGCACTTCTTCGCCGAGGAAGGTTCCGCCCGGTTCGCGCAATACCCGCGTCATGCATCCTATTGCCCGCAAGCGGTCTGAGAGGAGGGCGATTTGAGTGGATTTGCCGCTTCCTTCCCCGCCTTCAAAAGAAATGAAACACGCTCGTTTTTGCATGGGGGAAAGGGGTAGGGTCGGAAAGCCTTTCGCTCAATCTTTAACCTATCTTTTTTCTCCTGCCTCCCTTTGACGGCACGCAGATATGTTGGGCGAAAAAATGGTTGCTCAACCAGGATTTGAACCTGGACAAAACGAGTCAGAGTCGTTTGTGCTACCGTTACACCATTGAGCAGAAAAAGGATAAGCGATGTGAAATGGAGCCAGCAGTCAGACTCGAACTGACGACCTGCCGCTTACAAGGCGGCTGCACTACCACTGTGCTATGCTGGCATGACCGTGGAGAGGCGCGTCTTTGTGTGCGTTTTTGCGGGAGCGTCAAATAGAAAAATCTTTGGTGTCGGAAAGACCTATAGACATGTTGACCCAGGAGGAGACCCCGGAAAGTCGAAGATGAAAACGAAGAAAGAACCGAGGATGAAAATGGAACCTCTCAGAGTGCTGGGGAAACGGGGAACCAAGTGGCTCAAAGCCCACCTGAGACAGGCAGGGTGCGGGCCGCTTGGGGACCGCACCCTGCCTGTCTCAAAATTAAAAAGTGGAAGCCGGACGCTCCGCTATGCGAAGCTGGTTTGTGCAAAACCCATCCGACTCCCGCTTCAAACTCTACACTGTCATGAGCCACGCAAGTAAAGACCTTTTTGCCCTGCGCCACGAACTGGTGCGTTACGCCACCGTCCATGGCATCCACGCGGCCACGCGCCAGTTCGGCTGCGCACGCAACACCGTGCGGCTGTGGCTGCGCCGCTGGCAGGACGGCGACGATCCCTTCCAAAACCACTCCCGCCGCCCCCATCACATGCCCGCGCGCACCCCCGATCACATCGCGCAAACCGTCGTCGCTTCACGAAAAAAAGCCCCCTGTTTCGGCGCACGCCGCCTGGTGGACATGTTCGATCTGCCCATCGGCAAAGGCGCCGCCCACCGCATCCTCCGCGACCACCACCTGCTCCGCAAAAGACCCCGTAAACACAAGCGTAAGGCTGACTTGCGCAAAATCAAAGCCGCTCACAAACCCCTCACCCGCCTCCAAATGGACACCAAATACCTCAATGATATCCCCCATTATTGGTCCCAAATGCAGGCTCAGTGCCTACCCCGCTTCCAATACACCATCCGCGACGAAGCCACCGGCGCACTCTTCGTCTCCTACGCCTCCGAACTGTCCAAAACCTTCGCCACCCTCACCCTCTCCCGCCTGCTCGCCCACCTCAAGACCCACGGTCTCGACCCCGCCCTCATCGAGATCCGCACAGACCTCGGCACCGAGTTCGACGGCGACACCGTCCGCTACCGCCCCGACGGCTTCCACGGCACTATCCTCGCCTCAGGTGCTCGCCACCGCTTCAACCCGCCCGCGCGCCCCAACGCCAACGCCGATGTCGAAAGCTCCCACGCAACCATCGAATACGAGTTCTTCGACCTCGAAACCTTCCACGGCCCCCAACACTTCCTGGCCTCCGTCACCACTTACCAGCACTTCTTCAACTTCGCCCGCAAAAACCGCTCCCGCTCCGACCAAACCCCCGCTCAACTCCTCGCCCATAATGCCCCCCCATCTCGACCCTCGCATCCTCCTTCTGCCCCCTCTCCTCCTCGACCCGCAGGAGGGTCAATATCTGTCTGGACCTCCCGAAAAATCTTTGGTGTCGGGCGGATTTCTCTACTGTCGGGCGATCCTTTTTGGGGTTAGTCGGTGAGGGTGCAAGGCGCGAGGATGGCGTCTTTCATGCCGTGGATGATTTTTTTATCGGCTGGGCAGAGTGTTGCGAGGACGGCGCCCAGCTGCACGGGAGCGTGGGGATTGGAGGGCGCGAAATAGTAGGGGCAAATGCGGGCGCGACCTTCAAAGGGGGCGGTGGAGCCGTTGTCTTGGTAGATGGGGTGGGTGATGCGTTTGGGTTTATGGTAATCTTGCATGACGTAGAAGGTTTCGTTTTCGGGGTCTGTGGCGTCTTCGATGGCGGCAAGCCATTCGGCGCGGGAGATGTCGCTGCCGAGGGTGACGCTGCGGGAACCCCAGGCGGTTTCGTGGAAGCCGCTGGCTTTGATGATGAGGTTGCGTTCTTTTTGGGAGGCGTTGGCGAGTTCGGTCCATGCGCGGACGGGGTTTCCGGCGACGGTTGGGGCGTGGAGGACGGCTACGGGGGGGAGCGGGACATCTTCCATTATCCATGTGCGCGGGACGACGCGGAGGAGTGTTTCGAGGTGGGTTGGGTGGAGATTTTCGCGCCAGTATTCGCCGAGGGCGGGGTGGTGTAGAAGGGCGAGGTTGAGTTTTTCTTCCTGATAAGCCTTCATGGGTGGGGTGAGGATGACGTGTCCGGCTTCTACGGCGTCGAAGAGGGCGTCGGCTCCTTTGACGTTGCCGAGGTCGAAGAGTTCAAAGAAGCGGTAGAGAATGTCCACGCGGACGAGGGCACCGTCAACCGGAGCGCAGATTTGGTCGGAAAGGGGGGTGAGGTCGGCGGGGTGCACGCAGTGGACGTTGAGGTGGCGGGCACGCAAAGAGGCGGCAAGCCATTCAAATTCAGGGCGATAGGTGGAGGCTTCGTCGCTGATGACGATGGCGATGAGCGGGTTCGCGGTGTTTTTGGCGGGGTTGAGGGAGGCGAGGTGTCGATAGAAGAGGTCGGGCTGGCGGGTGCCGCCGATGAGATTGGGGGTGTCTGGCGCGTAGAGTTCGTTGAGGAAGGCGGTGAGGCCGATGCCGCCGGGGACGGAGTCCATTTCGGTGAGAACGAAGCCGTTTTCGGTGAGGAGGAGGTCGGGGCGGATAATGAGGGGAGAGAGGCCTTTGATGGTGCGGTGGCGTCCGTGAGCGACGAGGCCATCGGGTTTGCCG
The DNA here is from genome assembly GCA_031269335.1 of Puniceicoccales bacterium. Lineage (GTDB taxonomy): Bacteria > Verrucomicrobiota > Verrucomicrobiia > Opitutales > UBA953 > CALNBE01. Next base: position 7,814 of record JAISZI010000039.1, on the reverse strand, counting down.
CGGTCGAGGTAGGTGGCGACCCATGGAACGAGAAGACCGTTATTGCGGAGGATTTTTTTGTTATTGGCGGAGCGAAAATAGAGGAGTTCCTGTGCGTGGTAAAACGAGTGGCAGGCGTCGCCGATTTTCTGGATTTGGTCGAGTTGAGCGCGGGTGAGCGGGAAGGCGTCCGGAGTGGAGTGCCAAGTTTTATCTGCGAAGAGCCGGTTGGAGGAAAAGGCGCCCTGAAGCGTATCAAAGGAAGGCATTGCGGCAAAATCGGGGAAATTATTAATTGGCGATAGTGGTGCGGATATGGTGTCCGGTGCGTGGGTGACGGCGTGCCAGTCGTGTCGGTTACTTGCTGGATTTGAAGCGGTTGGGCTGGAGGGCGCCGCCGGGGGAGATGCCGGGTAAGCCGGGTTCGACTGGGTGTGTGCGGCGGAACTGATATCGGTTGAGGGATTGCATGGAAATTTCTTCGCGGGCATACGCGTTAGTGGCGTGTTTCATTTCGCGTATCTCGTTGGTTAAGAAGCGTTGGTTATGGTCTCGTATGACGAGGGTTGTGCCGTTGCGGAGCGTCTCGGAGGCGCGTTCGCCAGACCAGGGGGAAATGGAGGTTTCTTTGTGTTTTTGCTCGCGCAGGGGCATTTCGCGGCGGTCGCCTTGAAAGAGGTCGCGGGTCTCGATGTCGAGGTCGCGACGCCCGACCCACGGGGAGAAACGGGATTGCCATTCGCGGGAGGAGATCAGTGCCGGCGTTTCTTGGTCTTCAAGTTTGGAGCGGGAACCGCCTTTCCATGAAGAAGATTCGTAACGACCTGTGGAGAATCCTTTGTTGATTTCACCGTAGTTTCGCAGGGCGCCATAGGGGTCAACGGATTCATCTACCGTTTTGCCGACGCGGTTTTTGTGGAGAGAGATAGGGATGCCGAAGGGCAGTTTGCGCCCGTCGGGCAATCGGGCGTCAACAGGCGGGGGAAGGATGACGGAATTTCCGTCGGCACCGCGGGCGGCTGGCGGGGGCGTAGCGGCGGCGGGAGGGGACGGCGATTTTGGTGCGGCGGTGTTATTGGTGCTTGCGGCTGGCGGGGGCGTCGGTGCTTGTTCGGGTTTTGGGCGAGGGCGCGGTGCGACGAGGAGAGGGGCGGCGATAGCTGGCTGGGCGGGACCGCCGCCTTCTCCCGTTTCCTCCATGAAGCGATCGCGCCATGGGCGGAGGCGGGCTTGGGCGCGTTCTTCTTCGCTGAGGCGGTAGGTGCGCACACCGCCGGATCCATCATCAATTGTCACGCGCAAACCTATCCGTTTTACCTCAGGCGGGTTGCCGTTTGCAAACGCACCCGCACTGGCGACGCAGACAACGGCGGCGCAGACGGCGGAAAAACTGGAAAGGTTGCAGCGCATAAAACGTGGGACGACTCTCTCTCAAACGAAACAAAGGGCACCGGGCAAGTTGTTTTTGCGGTGCATGGACCCAAAAGACGCGTGCAAAGAGCGGTTGCTTTCGCGGAGGGGAGCCGGCGTCAACCCCACAAACGCTTTTTGTGGCGGGAGGCTTTGGAGCGCTTCCGGCGTTTGTGCTTATTCATCTTTAAGCGGCGTTTCTTCTTCAGATTTCCCATGTGTTAAGGTGTGTGTGGTAAAGTTTGAGGCGGGCAAGGTTGCGTTTCAGGCGCGGGTGTAAAGTGTTTTTTAGTCGCTGCGGCTGAGGAAGTGGCGGACACGGGGGTTGGGGGAGTTGTCGCGCAATTCAACCGGGTGGCCGAGTGCGCCAATTGTGCGGGTGGCGATGTCGAGGAAGAGGGCGCGGTCTGCCACGGCGAAGATGTTCTGTAATTCGTGGGTGACGACGACTATGGTGGCGCCGAGGCTGTCGCGGATTTGAAGAATAAGGTTGTCGAGGAGGCGGGATGTCACGGGGTCGAGACCGGCGCCCGGTTCGTCGAGGAAAAGCACGTCGGGATCGAGAGCCATTGAGCGGGCGAGGCTCGCTCGCTTTGTCATGCCGCCGCTGATTTGTGCCGGATAATACTCCTCAAACCCTGCCAGTCCGACGAGTGCCAGTTTGTAGCGGACAATTTCATCTATCTCCCGTGTAGAGAGTTGCGTGTGTTCGCGCAAGGGCAGGGCGACGTTTTCCGCAAGGGTGAGCGAGGTCCACAAGGCACCACTTTGATACATCACGCCAAAATCGTGCCGCATAACGTCGCGTCTCGCTTCCGTCGCCGCAGTGAAGTTTTCGCCATTGAAAAAAACCGCGCCTGCCGCGGGTTGTTGGAGTCCGACAAGGTGGCGCAGCAGGGTGCTCTTGCCACAACCGCTACCGCCCATGATGACGAAAATTTCGCCACGGCGGATTTCAAAATCGAGGTCACGCATGACGATGTTGTCGCCATAAGCCATGGTAAGGCCGCGCACGCTGATATGGGGGACGGGTTCGATTATGGGAACGACAGGAGTGTGTTCGTGATGGACGTCGGAGGGCGGCATTGGCGGGTCAAAAGAAATTAATGGCGTTGAAAAGCACGGCAAACACGGCGTCGGCGATGATGACAAGCGTGATGCCGAGGACGGCTGCGGAGGTGGCGGCGTTGCCGACCGCTTGCGCGCTTTTCCCGCAAACCATGCCTCTGAAACAACCCGCCCATGCGATAAGGACGGCGAAGAAAACGCTTTTGATGACGCCCGAAGTAACGTTGGGGACCGTCATCACGCGTTCCATCATGTTGAGGCTCTGATCCAGCGTGACACCCATGGACGAGCCGACGAGCAGACCGCCGAGGATGCCGCAAAAGTCCGCGTAAAGCGTGAGCACGGGGAGCGTGAACACGAGGGCGATGAGGCGCGGCAAGACGAGATACTCCACGGGAGGAACGCCGAGGACGCGCAGGGCGGCGATTTCTTCGGAGACTTGCATGCTGCCAAGCTGGGCGGCGTAGGCGGTGGCTGTGCGCCCGCACAAGATAACGGATGCCATCAAGACCCCCATTTCCCGCATCATTGCCAATGAAACCATCGGGGCGACATACACCGTGGCACCAACTTGTTGCATTTGAAGGTAACCAACATACGCGAGTATCAACCCTGTCAAAAATGAGATGAGCGAGACAATGGGGAGGGCATCCGCGCCGCTTGCTTGAATAAAAAACCAGCATTCGCGGAAACGGGTTCGCGCCCGACCTCGAAAAAGGTTGAACAGCGCACGGGTCGTCTGCCCGATAAAATCAAGTGCCTTGTCCCACGAACGCACGCTGGATATGCTCCACACGCCTATTCGTTCAAAGACAGAGGCACTCACGAGACGTTGGCGAACGGCTGCCCGGGCGGCGGCAGGCGTCGCGGCAATGCGTTCCACTGCGGCGGAGACGGATTTGGGGCGGGCGGCGCTGAGCGCGAGCAGGCGGGAGACCCGCGGCGGGAGCGTGCCAGTGTCGGGCACGATGCCGCAGGTTTCGCTGTGCCGGAGGAGGGAGAGCAGGAAGGACGGCAGGCTGGAGTCGTAGTTGCCAAGGGCGGCGCAGTCAAAGACGAGGCTATTGGGCGCGGCGTTGGGGAGTTTTTCTAATAAGGCGGCGGCAGAGGGAAACCCGGCGTGGATGCTCCAATCCCCGGAGATGCGAACCACGGCGGCACCGCTGTTTTCCGCGATGTCAAGCCGTGCGTCGCCGACCTGCCCCGTGCCTGCGCCGCTTTTTTTCGGAGGACGACTCACAGGGCGGGATTCGCTTTTGCGGGTAGGTCTGCCAGTGCCGCTCTGGCAAGATCTTCCGCCTGCCGCACGGTTACGGCTCCGAGGGGAGTGTTCGTGTCAATGCTCAGACTGTGGAGCGTTCTTCCGCCGTGCTTGCGGAAAAACACGTTGAACGTGCTCGTTTCCACCGGTGCGAACGCGGTGGCGGAACGGGCGGGATTGGGCGGCGGTGCCTCGCCGCCAAAGGAAGCAACTACGATGAAATCCGCCTGAACGGGGTCAGCCTTTATCACGTATCCCTTTTTGACGAGTTCGGCGGCAAACGTTGTTTCAATCGTCTTCGCGATCTGCGGCGGCATGTTGGAAAGACGTTCGCCGTGGGTGACGACGTTGACCGACGCCACGGCGACGGATTTGAGTGATGCGATCTCATTTTGGGGAAATCGTTCGGCGCACCCCACAAGAAGCATGGATACGAGAAGCGGCAGAAACACCGTGCGCTTGGCGTGCCCCGCAGAGCCGTGAGTAGATGAATCAAAGAAAAGTGCCATGCCCGCCATGTTCCCGCTCTCCACTATGCTTGCAAGGCAATGTTACGCCTCCCGCGCCACTTTCAACGCCGCCGGCGTCTTTGGGGGTTGCCGCACCGGCGCCAGTGCGCCATTCACGGCAGCATACAAAAACGCGCATGAGCCTTTCCGAGAAACACCGCAGCGAACTTTGGAGTTTCGCCAACCAGCTCGCCGACCGCGCATCGAAGTTGCTGCGCTCCTACCACGATAGCCCCAGCACGGAAGTCGAAATCAAAGCAGACGGCTCCCCCGTAACCTTCGCCGACAAGCAGTGCGAACTCCTCTTGCGGCGCTGGATAAAAGAGCGTTACCCGGAGCACGGGATCATCGGCGAGGAATTTGGCACAGACCGCGGCGACGCCGAATTTGTCTGGATACTTGACCCGATTGACGGCACGAAATCCTTTATCCGCCGCGTCCCCCTTTACGGCCTCCTCTTTGGCTTAATTTACCAAGGCAACCCCCACCTTGGAGTGATTGACCAACCCGTTACACGCCAACGTGTTATCGGTGACGCATCGGGAACCTGTTACAACGGGCAACCCGTGCGGGTGAGCACTAAACGCGATTTGCAAGACGCACTGCTCCTCACAACCGATGTGAAAAATATCGCGAAATACCAAAACGCCGCCGCGTGGGAACGCCTTGTCGCCCGCACGGGCATCTTCCGCACATGGGGCGATTGTTACGGCCACCTCATGGTCGCCGCAGGTCTCGGCGACATCATGGCAGACCCGGTCCTCTGCCCGTGGGACCTCATTCCCCTCCTGCCCGTGCTTCGCGGTGCCGGCGCAACGGTTTCAGACTGGAAAGGCGGCGACCCGCTTGCCAGCGGCAACATCATCGCCGCCAACCCCTGGCTCCACGAACAGACTCTCGCCATTCTCAACGCCTAATGCCGAAAAACGACACACTTCCCGCCGCCCCACATAGAAGTTTTGAGAGTTTTTCTCACTTTCCTCGCTTTGCCCTTGCGTCATAGCAGATACGGAATTTTCCTCGCCCCGCTTTTTTTTAATCCAAACATAAACCACACACCAGATAACATGAGCAAAAACATCGCCATCTACTACGGCACCATGACCGGCAACTCCGAGGCTCTTGCGCAAAGCACCTATGACAAAGTTACCGCCAACGGCTGGACCGCCACACTGCACAACCTCGCCGATGCGAAAGTCGAAGACCTCCTCGCTAACGCGCCCAACGCCATCTTCATCGTGAGCACCTGGGGCGACGGCGAACCACCCTCCGATGCCGAGGACTTCTTTGCCGATCTGTCGTCAGCAAGCATTGACTTGAGCACCCTTAAACACGCCGTGTTCGGCCTCGGTGACAGCAACTACGAACAGTTCAACGCGTTCGCGAAGAACCTCGACGCCGCACTTGTTAAATTCGGCTCCACACCCGTCGAACCCGTTTTCTCTTCCGACGTTTCTTACGAGGGAGACTACGAAACTTGGGAACCGAAAGTTTTGGCAATCCTCGGCGCCTAAACACAGCCAACGACAGAACGTCCCCTGCCTCAAAACGACGACAACCATTCCCCTCCCGCCCGCGCCGAAACTCTCGGCGCAGGCGGTTTTTTTGTGCAATTCGCAACGAAATTCAGGGGGAACTTTTTCCACAAAAAACTGACACAACTACCATGCCGCTAAAAATCCGCCTCGCTGCCTTCCTCCTTCTCTCCTCCGGTTTCTTTTCCGCCGACCCAGCCTGCGGAAATACCGCCGCGCCAGAATTCAAAAAACTTGTCCTCGCCGACAAATTCTACGCCGAAGGCGCCAACTTCGGAGATTTTAATAGAGACGGCTTCCCCGATGTCGTCGCCGGCCCCTTCTGGTATGAAGGACCGGATTTTACAAAAAAACACGAAATTTACCCCCCGCAATTCTTCAATCCAGAGGAATACTCCGACAACTTTTCCGTTTTCTCCGTGGACTTAAACGGAGACGGCTGGGAAGATGTCTTTATCTGCCCCCATCCGGGAACAAAAGGCTACTGGTATGAAAACCCAAAAGGAAGGAGCGGACACTGGAAAAAACATTTTTTCGCAAACGAAGTTTGCAACGAATCATGGATGTGGACGGAAATCTTAAAAGGCGCCGGAAAAGGTCTTCTTTACAACAGAAACGGCTACCTCGGTTTTTCTACCTATAAAATCAAAAATAACGCCCCCCAATGGACATTTCACCCCGTTTCACACAAAGACACCCGCCGTTATGAACGCTATACACACGGCGTCGGCTGCGGCGATATAAATGGCGACGGACTTGTCGATCTTATAGACAAAGAAGGCTGGTGGGAACAACCGAAAATAACCGGAAAAACACCGTGGATTTTTCATAAATTCAAATTCGCTATGGCAGGCGCACACATGCGGGTTTTTGATGTAAATGGCGACGGCTTGAATGACGTTGTAACGGCTTGGCATTGCCATCTTTATGGTCTTCTATGGTATGAACAAAAGAGGACGGAAGACGGCGTTATTAGTTGGAAACGGCACGAAATTCTTCCCATTAAACCAGACCTCAAATCACCTTCGCTCCGCATTTCTCAAATGCACGCCATGGACATCGTGGATTTCAATGGCGATGGCTTGCCGGACATTGTCACGGGAAAACGCTTTTGGGCGCACGGCTCCGGCGGTGATAGAGAACCCAATGCACCGGCAGTTTTATACTGGTTTGAATTGAAACGCGATGGCAAAGGCGGTGCCTCTTTTATCCCGCATCAAATAGACAACGACAGCGGCATTGGCACGCAAGTTGTCGCAAAAGATATTAACAAAGACAATACGCCGGACATCGTTGTCGCTAATAAAAAAGGAATCTTCCTTTTCCTCTCTAAACCAAAAACAACCAACCAGAAATAACAAGGGTTTTCTCCGGCGATTTCATAGCACAGGTGAAACGCCGACGCGTAATTGTGTCCACCGCATCCATTGAGTCCACATATGCTCGCCAATGAATTCGCTCGCGGAAAGTGGGATGGAAAATCCCCCGGAGGGGGATAATGAGCACCGGAGGCGAAGCGGCATCACCGTCTCCCCCGACGGGGGATAACGTGATCTGCATTCGTTACACTCGCGCTCCCCCGAAGGGGGATAACGTGAATAACCGGCAGTGAAGCGTAGCGGAACTGCCGGACAGTGCCCCTCTCTGCCCGCGCCCCGGAGGGGCGCGAGCAACAACCGCTGCCGTGCTCCCCCGCAGGGGCGCGACATAAGCGCAGCAGGGGCGCAACCGAGGGCGTGCGGAGACGGATACTCGGCGATGGCGAATCCGAGGCAACGGCGCGTAACCGAGGTCTGGAGTTGTGCCCCCTCGGGGCTTTGCTTTTTCATCGAAAAGAGCGACGAACCAAAAAAAAGAGAGAATGAGCTTGCGCAGCGGTGGCTGCCGCGCATGATGCCATGTCGAGCAACAATCAGCACGAGTCTAACGCCGGTTTCTCAGCATTGCCGGCAGCATCAAGACACACAGGGCATTCGCCCTCCAAATCCCGCTTGCGGGAGTGCAGCTGAACCAGTGCGGTTGTTGCTCACTTTTTTTTGCCCGCGAAAGGCG
>JAISZI010000010.1 GCA_031269335.1 Puniceicoccales bacterium | reverse complement strand
GGCAGCGCCCTGGGTATGGGGGACAATTAACACCACAAGCCCCAACGGGGCGGCTCTAAGTTAGCCCAGGGCGCTGCCCTGGGAAATGATTGGGGCCGCCCCTTTGGGGCTTTCATTTTGTGGTGTCCCGAATACCCAGGGCGTTGCCCTGGGCTATATTAGGGTCGCCCCTTTGGGGCTTGTGGTGTTATTAACGACCTCAAACCCAGGGCGCTGCCCTGGGCTATATTAGGGCCGCCCCTTTGGGGCTTTCCACTCCCTTCACCTCCGAATCCCAGGGCGTTGCCCTGGGCTATGTTAGGGTCGCCCCTTTGGAGGCTCTACGGTGTTGATGGACATCAAACCCAGGGCAACGCCCTGGGTATTTGGACCACCACACAAACCATAGCCCCAAAGGGGCGACACCAACATAGCCCAGACATGGGAGCGCAGGCGTCCCGCCTGCACGACTGCCCGCAGCCCCAACGGGGCGGCACCACGTTAGCCCAGGGCAACGCCCTGGGGTTTGGAGGTCTTCCGCTTCTTTAGAAGCGGATGCGGTAGCTGGCGTTTATGCCCCAGGGCTTGTCGTATTTGTCGCCAAAGGAGGCTTCGTATTCGAGGTGGATTTGTTGGTTGGGTGTGAGCTGCCAGGAGGTGCCGACGCCGAGAAGGAGGCGGGTGCCATCAGTGTTGGGAATGAGGCGGGTGCCGCCGACGCGGATGGAGCCGCCGTCGCTTTCTTGGTGTTCGATACCGGCACGGAGGAAGGGTTGGATTAGACCGCGTTCGCCGAGGTCGAAGGTTTTTCCGGCGCGAACGGCGGCGGTATAGCGGTAGATATCGCTATCGCCGGCGGTGACGCGCAGCCCGTTGGTCGTGCTATAACTTTCGGCGACGATGTGGGTGTAGGCGAATTGCGCGCTTGGTTCGACGAACCATGAGCCATCGAAGTCGAAGCGTTTTCCGGATTCCAGCGAGAAGCCGATGCCGTAGTTCTCAAATTCTCCGTGGTCGGTGCCGGCGTCGTATTCTGTTTCAAAATACTGTGCTTTGAGAGTTCCGTCCACATACCAGCCGTTTTTGTGGAGCCAAGAGGCGTAGGTGCCGCCTGCGATGGATTCGCCGGTGCCCTTGCTTCCGAAGGCGTCGTGGAAACTGCGGCGCGAGACTTGGTAGCCCGTGTGGACGCCGAGGTAAAGGGCGCTGCGGTCGTTGAGGATAAAGGCGTGGTCGATGCCGATATCGGCGCCGTATTGGTTTTCGCGGAAGTCCGAAACGCCTTCGATGCCGAGGTCGGTGTCCATTTGTTGACCGTAGCCGCGCACCCAGAAGGCGTTAGAGGCGGAGGAGATCGTCGATGTCCAGAGGGAAGAGGCGAGGGCGGGCGTGTCTTTGGCAGCGTCTGCCTGGCGGGCGGCGCTTACGGAGGTGAGGCGCAGGTCGCCCATGCGTTTCACAAAGTTGTCGAGTTGGGTGAACCATCCTGTTGCGGTGGAAGCAGAAGTGTTGACGAGTGCTTGCCCGACCGGGCTGTAACCGGTGGTGCGCAGGGTGGCGTTGCCCGAGCCGACGATGCCGAATTGGAGGATGCCCGTGATGATAGGTTCGCCCGTGATGACGATTTCGGCGTCCGCGTCGAAGACTGCATTTTCGATGAGCGGGACGACGGTTTCCGTGGTGACGGTGTCGTCGAAGGTGTAGTCGCGGATAAGGAAGACGTGCCGCCCTTTGACGACGCCGCCGTTGGCAAAGACGAGTCGGTCGGTATTGCTTGGGTTTGCGAGGTCAACTTCGATGTCGTAGTAACCCGTTCCCGTGGAGCTGGCGTTGTCAAGGTTGTTGACATAGAGAATGTTACCGTAGTTCTCGAAGCGCACCCAGCCGTCGTTGCGCAAGGTGCCGTTGATGGTCTTGACGCGGTCGCCGCTGGCGTCGAGGAAGAGGGTGGCGCCTGCGCGATTCGTGACATCGCCCGTGATGGAGCGGAAGTGCAGTTCGCCCGCGTTTTCGACGCTGCGGGCGGTGAGAGCGCCTTGGATACGGGTGACGCCGCTGATATTGTTAAAGGAACCCGCTGTGTGATTCTTTCCTGCGCCCTCGAAAACAAGCTCGCCCGCGCCATTTTTGGAGAAATTGCCCGTGCCCGAAAGCGTCCCCGTGAGGGTTTGCGTGCCGCTTTGGTGGTTAAAGGCGAGGTCGCCGCTGGCGAGTGCGAAGTTGCCGGAGTGCGTGTGGGTGCTGGCATCGGTCTGTTGACCGAGCGAACCCGTGAACTCGAGCACGCCGCCTTCGACGGTGGTGTCGCCCGTGTAAGTGTTTGCGCCGGAAAGGGAAAGTTTGCCCAGACCCGTTTTGGCGAAGTTGCCGGCTCCGGAGAGAACGCCGTCGAAGGCAACGCCGGCGGCGTTGTCAATCGTGCCGCCGTTCGCGCCGATCGTCCAATCTTTGGCGTAGCGTCCGCCCGTGAGGTTCAGCGCGCCGCCGTTGAGCGTATTGATGCCGCCGCCGATATTTGTGTCAGACCCGATGGAAAGTGCTCCGCCGGTGACGGTTGTGTTTCCGGTGTAGGTGTTTTCGTTCGTGAGCGTCAATTTGCCTTCGCCCGTTTTCAGGAGTTCGCCCGTGCCAGAAATCGTGCCGTTGTAGGTGAAGGGCGAGCCTTGCGAACGGTCAAAGGCGACTTTGCCGTCGTTGGCGATATTGAGCGCGTTGTCCGTTCCCAGCGTGCCTTCGTCGGCGAGGGTGAACGTTCCGCCGTTGGCGACTGAAATCGGTTGGGCAGATGCGACGTGACCGGCGAAGCGGGCGGAACCGGCGACGTTAACTTGCGCAAAATCAACGTCATTGAGGAAGGTCACCGATGCGCCGGTTGCGACCAGCAGGCTTGCGTCTGCTTCGATTTCGCCCCAGACGCCGTCGGGTCCCAAGACGGGTCCGTTCGTGCGCGTTGAAACGCCAGCGATTCTGCCGCCGTCGAAGATGAAGTCGTTGCCCGTGACCGTCATCCGTCCGACGAGGACTCCGCCGCCCGACGGGGTGACGCTGATGACCTTTTCGACACCTTCGCCATTGGCAAACGTTACGATGTCGCCGTCTTGGAAATCGCGCCCGCTCACCGTGCCTTCGCGCCAGTTCTTGGTGCTATTTTTGTCCCAAGTGTTGGTGCTCGCGGAGCCGTCCCAGATGATTTGGAGGCTTGCGGAGGCGTAGGTTTTGAGGACAAGCGCCTTTCCGTTCTCGTTGACGAGTGCGGCTTTAAGGCGTGAGTTTGGCACGTCAACGGTGATGCCCTTGTAGCTGAAGACCGTTTGGGCGAGAATCTCCGGCGAAGCGTCGAGAATGCCCTCGGTGGAGAGGATGGAGAAGGCGCCGTCCGTCCAGCCGGAGCCGGGGTTATTGGCGGAGAGGTCGATGCGGATTCCCGATCCGAAGACCGCGTCGCCGAGGATGGCGATGTGGTCGGCGTTGTCAACCGGAGCACCCCTGTCGGCGGATTCGAGGTCAATTTGCAGCGTGATGTCGGCGAAATAGGTTGTGGTGGAAGGCGATCCGATCGTGAGGGTGCCGGTCGTGTTTTGCGTACCCGGCGCGATAGTCGTGCCCGAGCTGAAAGAAGCGTCGTCGATGAAACCCGTGCCCGCGAGCGTTCCCACTTCGAGCGAGAAAGGTGAAGCGATGTGCCCGTTGACTTCGAGCGTGCCCGTGCCCGTTTTGGCAGCGGTGTTCGGTCCGGCGATTTCGCCTTCAAATATGAGGTGACCGGCAACGTCCAAGGCGAGCGCGCCAGTGCCGCTGACGTCGCCGCTGAAGACCGTGTCGCCGGAGGCGGAGAGTTTTCCGCCAGCGTCGCCGATGACCCAATCTTTTTCGTAACTCGTTCCTGTGAGGACAAGTTCCGCGCCGTCGAGGGTGAGCGTTCCCGTGCCGACATTGGCGTCGGAGCCGATGGCGAGCGCGCTATCCGTGACGAGCAACGCGCCGGAATGTCCGGTGTTGTCGCCGGCGAGGGTGAGGACGCCGGAGCCGGTGAGTTCCAACGCGCCCGTGCCGGAGAGGTCGCCGGCGAATTTGGCTTCGTTTTCGTGGGTGATTGCGCTGTCGTTGACGCCGATTACCCAATCGCTGACGTAGCTTGTGCCCGTCAACAAGAGCCTGCCTCCGTCGAGCGTGTAAGTGCCTTGACCGGAGCCGAGGTTGTTCGTCGCGCCTTCCTCGGTGTTGTCGCTTCCGAGGGAAAGCGTTCCGTCGAAGACAGAGACATCGGCGTTGTTTCCGCCATTGTCGCCCGCGAAGACGAGCACGCTTTCGCCGCGTTTTACGATACTCGTGTTAACGAAGGCGGCGAGTGTGCCGCTTAATGTTTGGGTGACGCCCTCGTCTTGGTTGAAGGTGATCTTGCCCGCAGTTTCAATGGCGATGTCGCCGCTGTAATTCGCGTTTTCGCCAAGCGTTCCAGTGATGAGCAATTCGCCGTTGGTGACCAAGGTTTTGCCCGCGTAAGTATTTGCGCCGGAGAGATCAAGGGTTCCGCCCGTGAGTGCGAGTTCGCTGTCGGTGTCCGCGCCGGAAATGACACCGGCGAAGGCGCCGCCGTTTTTCACTTCCAATTTACCGAGGACGAGTTCCACGCCGTCTTCGCCGTAGAGAGAACCGACGCTCTGGGAGAGACCGTTTTGGTCGAGTTTCGCACCAACGGTTAAATTCAACTTATTCGTGTAACCGAAGGCATCGTCCGTCGCTTGTTTGACGCTGACTTTGTCAATCGTCGTCGCGCCGGTGTAAGAATTATCAACGTTACCGATTAAAATTTCCTGTCCTTCGACGCCGGTGAACTTGAACCCGCCTCCGGGGGCGAGTTCGCCTAAACGCGCTGTAATCCGTGCGCCCGCCTTGGCGCCGTAGGCGTCGAGGGTGACGGTGGCTCCGCCGATCGCGAGTATTTCGGAAAGACCGTAGCCAAGGTAAATACCTTTCTTACCGGCAGTTGTGCGAGTACCGTTGGCATCCACCGCGCCCGCGTAGTTGAAGATTGCCGTGCCATTGCCGCCGTCAATGAGGCGAGAGACGGCGGCGCTATTCGGAAGCGCGAAGGGGGCGGGATCCCAAGTTATGGGGCCGGTGCCGGCAACGTTATCAGCTTCGACGAGCAGGACTTGGTAATTTTCCGGGGACTGCCAGTAGTCGAAGATGTTTTGCTCGGCAGGCGGGTTAGTCGCAATGGTCTCCGAGAACTTGTTGATGACGAGCTTTCCGCCGCCGGTGATGTCGAGCTTTTCCACTTTCAGCGCAACCCCCGGAGCCACGAGCGGCGCGAAGTCAACCGGAGTTATCGGCGCCGCCGTGAAGTCGAGCGTTCCGCCGTTCAGCGTAAGCCCTTTGAAGCTAATTAATTGCCTGCTCTTAATTTCTGCGGTAGCCTCAGTATCAAGTTTCAGCGTAGCATTGGTGAGCGAGGTGACGTTGTAGCCGTCGTTGTCGAGGGAAATTTTCCCCCTGCTGAGTTCGACGATGCCTTCAAAGCCGTCGTCAACGCGGTCGGTGAAGGAGAACTGCGAGCTTGCGTTGTCGAGGGTCACGAAGAGGACGCCGGTGCCCACGAGCGGGCTGTTGAATTGCGTCGTGTCGCCGCCGTAGATTTTGATGGTGCCGTTGGCGATGTTCACCGTGCCCCCGAATGCTTCGAGCGCAGCACGATTGGTGAGATCGAGCGTCGTGGTGTTATTGGCGGTCGAGCCGTTGAGTTGGAGGGCACTGTTTTCTCCGCCGACGAAAACGCCTGCGAAGGAACCTGCGTTCACTGCGCCCGCCCCCGGTGCGATGATGAGTTCGTTGTTGCCAAGAGCGACCTTCGCGTCGGCGCCCCCGCCGTTCAGCGTCTTGATCGTCGCCGGAGAGCCAGTTGTCAGCCCGGAAATGTCGAAGGTCGTTTCCTGGGCGAGGATAACGCCCGCCGACTCGGCGATGCTTCCCGCGCCGATGAGGGCGAGTGTGCCGACGTCAACGGAACTTGTTCCCGTATAAAGATTTGTGCCGGAGAGGGCGAGCGTGCCAAGACCCGTTTTGTGGAGGTTTTTGCCGGAAATGACGCCGCCGAGGGTGAGCACCGCGCCATCATTCACGCTGAACGTGCCGGAAGTATTGTTTGCGGCGCCGCCGAGGGTGAAAGTATTTGCGGCAAGTGTGAGCGTCCCCGTGGCGCGGAGGGTGCCAGCGTTAAGGGTGAAGGAAGCGGTGCCGACATTTTCGGCGGCGCTGATTGCGAGGGTGTTTGCGTTTGTGACGGAAATCGCGCCCGCGAAACCGGTGGAGTCGCCAGAAAGCGCCACTTCGCCGACGTCAACGGAGTCGTGGGACAGCCTGCCCGCTCCGGCGAGATTGTTCGCAAGCGTGCCTGCTGTTTCGAGACTTAACACCGCGCCAGTGGCGATGGTGACCGTGCCCGTTCCCAACGCATCGAGGGCGTAAAGTTTCACCGTGCCTTCATTGACAGCGGTGTCGCCCTCAAAGCCCGCCCCACTGCTGCCGTAAAGACTCAGGGTTTCCGTTCCCGTTTTCACGAGCGAGGAAACGCCCGTGCCAGTGAAGACGCCTTTGTAAGTGCCGCCGCCGTTGCCAACCGTGTTTTCGCCAATCGTGAGCTTTTTGTCGCCGAGGACGATGATGACGCCGGTTCCGTCTCCGGTCGTATCCACGTTTTTAATCGTGGTGTCGCTCGTGACCCCCGAGATGTCGAAGCTGGCTCCGTCTGCGATTTTCAAGCCGGAAGAAGTGGCGATACTTCCGGAACCTCCGAGGGCGAGCACGCCCGCCGAGATCGTTGTTTCGCCGGTGTAAGTATTTACGCCTTGGAGTGTTATCTTATGATCGCCCGCCTTTGCCAAAGAGTCCGTTCCGCTCGCATCCCCTTTGAGGACGCCGTCGAAGAGGACATTC
>JAISZI010000092.1 GCA_031269335.1 Puniceicoccales bacterium | reverse complement strand
TTTCTTGTAAATCAAGCACTTAAGCATTCCAAAACAGGACGCGCCCGGCAGACGCGTCGCAATGTGCCGCCTTACCGGGTGCCATTGATTTCCCCGCTTGCCCTCGATTTTAGCCGCTCGGAGTCGCTTTCCGTCGAAAGCCGTTGCTATGCCAATTCCCGAAACCTTTCCACACCCGAACCACCTTTGCCGTCATGAAAACTCAATCCTCCCGTGCGTCTCTTACCCGCACCGCCCGCGTCTTCGCTCTCCCGCGCCGCGTCCTTGTTGCCGCCGCGCTTCTCGCGCTCGGCACTGCGCCGTCCGCCTCCGCCGCTATTCACACCTTCACCGGTGCTGCTTCCGATCCTACTCTTTGGGCGGACCCAGCCAACTGGCTTCCCGCCGCCGTCCCCAATTCCAACGCCGACTCCGCCTCCTTCGACCTCGGTGCTTACCCCACGCTTGCCGGCAAGATCATTTCTCTCGGCACCGCCCGCACCATTTCCGAACTATCTGCCACTGGTCTCAACACCGAAGGCAACTATTCCCTCGCTATCGGCACTTCCGCTGCCGACGGCTCGCTGATTTTTGACAATGGTGTCTCCCCCGCCACCATTTCTCTCACCCAAAATCTCTCCCTCCTCTTCAACGCCCCCGTCTCGGTCGCGTCCGCATCCGGTCTCACCGTTGGCAACGCCTCTGCCCTCGGCGGTTCCATCACTTTTGCCGCCCTCCTTGATTCTTCCGGCAACCCGCTCTTTATCAACACCGCTGCGACCGCCGCCAAGGTTACGCTTACATCGCTTTCCGCCGGCGGAATCCTCTCCAAGACCGGTGCCGGTTCGCTCGTCTTTTCCGCTTCCGGCACTTCTTCTTTTACGGCTGGCTCCCTTGTTAATTTTAACGGCGGCAACATCGCTCTTTTCCGCGACGACGCCCTCGGCAATACTGCCTCCGCGACCTCTCTCCAACTCGACGGTTCCTCCTCCCTTTCCTTCTCTATTAACGCCAGCCGCACCCTTCACCAATCCAACTACCAATTCGCCAACACTACCCTCGCCCTCACCCTCGACGCTTCCGCCCCGATCGGACAGCATACGCTCACGCTTCACGGCAACTCATCTTTCTTTAACGGTTCCGGATACACCCTTGCGCTCGACCCCAACACAACGCTTGCGTTTGCCGCAGGAAACATCCTTTCGGGCGGCACTCTTTCTAAAATAGGCGGCGGCACACTTTCTTTCTCTAATCCAAATTCTAATTTCTCCTCGCTCGCCGTTTCCGCGGGATTCCTTACAGCCACACTTGCACCAGATACGACTACTTATATTGGCAACGATAGCGCGGGAGGCATCTTCGGAAAAGGCAATGTCACCATTTCCGGTGCTGCCACCCAAGCCTCTCTTTCGGGTGGAAACAACAGCACGCTTATTTTCTCCGGAAACACATTGAAACTCGAAAACGGCGCTCCCTTTACTGTCACCAATACCGCCGTTGTTTTCTCTGCGGGAACCGTTGACTTTTCTTCCGCCAACAGTTTTTTCACCATCGACGCGCCCGCAACGCTCGGCGCCACAACTTTCTCCAACGCCGCCAACGCCACGCTCCGCCTCTCGCAAAATATAACATTTACGGCTAACGATATTCCTTCTTCCGGCGTAAAATTTGAACTCTCTAACACCGATGCCCAGGTCCTCTCTTTTTCACCCGCCACGGGTGCTGTTGCTCTCGCCGGTTCTCTTGTAAAAACAGGTTCGGGCACCACCACGCTCGCCGCTTCTATTAACACTTTTTCCGCCGCATCGCTTACTCTCTCCACGGGCACATTTGCGCTCTCCGCCGCCAATCAACTTTCTTCAGCCACACCGCTCTCTTTTGTTTCTCCAACCTCTTCCCCGGCAAAGATTTCTCTCTCTGGTTACAACCAGTCCTTGGGCGCGCTCTCCATTGCAAACAACGCCTCCGCCACCTTTCATCTCGGCGGTAATTCTTCCTCCACGACCTCGCTCTCTTTTTCCTCTGTAAATAATGCAGGCATTCTCCGTATCGAAAATTGGGCGGGAGGCGCCTCTGCGGACGTCGTTAAAATCATTTCTTCCGTCAACCTAAACACGAACAATGTTTGGTTCTACGGCTACAACAAAGGCGCAGCCCGCGACTCTGCCACCGGCACCATCACACCTGCCAACGGGTTGCTCGTCTCTTCTTTTGATAATAAAAACGACTCCACTGGTTTTCTCGGCGACTGGAAATGGGGCAACCCTCTCTCATGGGGCGGCGACGATATTTATTCCATCCCGAACTCTCCGGGCGCAACGGCGAAGTTCGACAGTAATATCCACTCCGCCCTTCTTCCGGGAATTAACACTATCCGATTAGACAATTCGACTTTCACCATCGGCCATCTTGTTTTTGATTCTTCCCTTAACACGGGAACCTATTTTCATATCGGGGTAAACGGCATTAGTTCTAAAATAATTTTCGACAGCGGAAGCCCGGGTGTTCCCGCAACAATTATAGAGGCAGCCGTTCCAGCAACAAATCCGAGGATTTTCTCCGACATGGAGTTGCGTTCCGACCTCATTATAGACACCTCCCGCTACTTCTGGCCGAGCGGCGGTCTTACTATTTCCGAAAGCGGTGGCTCGTATTCTATTACTAAAAAAGGCGCAGGAAACTTATATTTGATGGACACACAGGTGGAAATCACCGGCGGAATTATATTGGAAAAAGGGACAATTTCTTTGAGCGCCTCTACATCTCTCGGCACTTCTCCCATCACCATCAAAGCAAATTCCGACACCAAAGCGATACGCGGCTACAACGCACAATTCGCCACACTCAAAAACCCCCTCGTAATAGAAGAAAACGCGAGCTTTAGGCTCTCCGCTATCAAGTTTGCTCCAAGCACCCCGACAAATGTCGTTCTCACCGGAACCCAAAACCGAATATACAGCGACATCTTGGTCACCGCTGAGGTCTATGCGTCGATTTCTTTTGGCACTAATTTTAATTTCACCGGCACGGGCGCATTAACTCTTCAGGCAAATGGTCAGACAGGCTATGGATTTACTTTCTCCGGAGCCAACAGCAATTTTTCCGGCGGCCTCACCTCGGAGGCTGCAAGAATCGTAATCGGGGCGACGGGAGACGTTGTTCTGGGCGCGGAAGCACCAGGTAAAAATTATCTCGGCACGGGGGATATTACCCTTACCAACAACGGCTTTGTAGAAATTCAAACGACGGGGGGCAACGTTTCCTTGGAAAACGGAATGACTGTTACACTGAATGGTGGAAGTTTACGTCCGTTTCTTCGGACGACTACCATCTTAAAAAGTGGTTCGCTGATTACAGGAAACAGTAGCGGTTTTGTTGCATTCTCTGGGAATGCTGTTTTTGACGGCGGAATAATAGAAAAAGTGCGAGTCACTTCATCGGCAAGCATGGATGCTGCTGTCCCTGCCGGGGGTCTCACAATTTCCGCAACTGGGGCGAGCTTGGGGCAAAACATCGTCTTTGGTCGCCGTTTCGATAAAGACGGTCCAAATAGAACTACGATAGAAAGTTCGGTTCAAAGCTTTTCTACGGAATCAGGGTTGATCTCTATGAACACGGGCACGCTACGCCTCACAAAAGACAACCAAATCCTCGACGCAAAACCATCGGACGGAGATCACGTTCTCGTGGGCTTATACGGGGGGGCACTGGATGTCAATGGGCACTCTCTTAATCTGGAAAATTATGGTATCTTGATTGCGGGCGGCAGCGGCTCCATTTTGCTCGGAGATGGCGGAAACATCACTTTTTTCCTAAAAAGCGCTTCCTATGCTGCCGACGCTTCGTTGCTGATACAAAACGCGTCCGGCACCTGGGCTGGGCTGGGTAACAATGATGAATGGGCAGGCGACCCGGACAGCGATTCTTTTATTCGTTTTGCGTACCATGGCGGTACCAATCTATTCACTCAAACACAACTCGACAATATCACTTTTTCCGGCTATGAACCTGGCGCAGAACTTTCTGCTCGAACTAACGGCTATTATTATCTGGCACCCTCAGGCGTCCTCACTAACGAATGGTTTGGCACGTCAGGTTCCGATTGGTCCACGGCAACGAATTGGAGCGGCGGCTCCATTCCGCAAAGTGGAAATACTACCTCGGTTTCTTTTCGAGACGGCGACCCAAACTTAAACGGAAAGACAATTACCATCAATTCCGCCGTCACACTTAACAGAATTAATTTTTCCACAACCGCCACCGAATTTACACTCGCCGGCAGCGGCGCAGGCAAACTTATTTTCGACGGACTCGAACCTCGAATCAACCACTCCGGAAGCGGCACAGTTGTCATTAATGTTCCCGTGCAATTGTCTGTGGATACTATCCTCAACGACAACGTCGGAAACACTGTCGGATATATAAACTGGACAGGTCCCATTAGCGGTTCGGGAAAACTCATAAAAACAGGTGTCGGCACCCTCCGTATGAGTGGAGACAGCACCGCGTGGACAGGCGGTCTCGTCTGGGAAAGTGGCGAGTTGGAAATAATGGGAGGCGCGGCATCCCTCGGCGCGGGAATATGGAAAATCGGCACCGGACAAACCAACAAACTTTTCATCAAATCGGTTTCAGGGGACCGCAGCATCTCCGCACCTTTTGAGCTTAACGTAGCCGACTTTATTTTCCAACGCGCCACGGGTATCGGCAGCACGCCGGAAAATAGTTCCCGCACCTTGACGCTTTCCGGAAACGGCACCCTTTCCGCCGGCAACCACCGCATCAGCTCCTACGCAAACGTTTTCTACCGAAGCAGCGCGCGCAATGTTGTCCTTAACCTTGTTTTTGATGGAAAATTAAGCGGTCCCGGCGGTATTATTATTTCTCCAAATGCCGTTGAGTCCCTCGATAAATTAGACTCTGCCGCCTACGGAAACATCACCTTCAATAAAACCAATGATTTTACCGGTGACTTTATTTTCGATATGAGTGGCGCAGCTGTCACCGCTAACGCGGACAACGCTCTCGGTGTCGGCACAATTAAACTTTATGGTGGCGATTTAGGGAACTCTCTCCTTAGCGGCGGCTCCACGATTCACGTGCTGTCCAATAAATTAGAGTTTCCTTCGACTGGCAATGCCAGCCTCTGCATCGGCAATATAAAATTTGATTACAGCGGCGTCGTTACAATTACGGGTTCCCACCAGTGGTTGATCTCACGAACCACCATTTTTGGAAAAAATCTCGTGCTCGCCGGAACCGGAAGCATTTCCCTGACCCATGATCCCAATAATGCCGTCGGTGTAGGAACTTTCCGCTTGGAAGGAAACAACACTTTTTCCGGCGGAATTGCCCTTGAGGGAAATAATGTTCCGCTTCTACAAATCGGCCATGACAACGCCCTCGGCACGGGCACTTTTACGGTCAGTGCAGTCAACCCTTTCGGTGCTTATAGCGATACGGGCACCAGTATCACTTCGCGCACAATTTCCAATAATATAAACATCGCCAACACCACTGTTTTCGCCGTGGATAATTCCGGTGACGCCAATACCCTGATTTTAGCCGGAACAGACGATTTTACTCTGCGCGGCGACGCAGGCACCCTGCAAATCCGTGTCGCTGTAAACGATACTTTGCGCATCGAAAAGAAAATCGTGGACGCGGGCGCTTCCACCCCGAGCGGCTTCACGCGAAGCAGCGGTGGTGCCTCCGGCGTCGTCGAACTCGCCAACGGTGGAAACACTTTTTCCGGTAGTCTCGTCACCCAAAACGGCGTCATCCGCGCCCGCGCCCCCACGGGCGATATTGTCACCGGCACCGCAGAAACGGGAAAAAATTATTTTGGCACCGCTAATAAACATTTTGCCGACGGCGCGAGCGCCACTTTTCACCTGAAAGCCGACGCCGGCGATGTTTATTTAAGAGGTGCTGGAGAAATTTACCAGCTCGACAATGGTGCGAAACTCCGTTCCGAAACACCCGTAGGAAAAGCAACTTACCTCACCGGCGGCACTGCTTTAACCAGCATCACACCGGCTAATCTGGGCACTCTCGAAACAACTGGACCACTGCTGAAAACATTGGACGCGGGCACCACCGAAATAGGCGTTAAGATAACCGCCCCTTCGTTGGTAATCAGTAACGGCACCATAAAAACAACCGCGGAAAATTTGTTAAGCGGTGTCTCTGCACTTGAACTTTCCGGCGGCACACTCGATATAAACAGCCAAAGCCAGACGCTCGGCGGCGAGTTGTATGTAACGAACGATTCCGTCATCGATCTCGGCACGGCGGGCACACACGCTTCCCCGACTGTTTTTTCAGTGGACGCTTTTAATATAACTTCCGGGAAAAAGATTTCCGTGCTCAACTGGCGCGGCGATACGAGCACGGGTCTTGGCGAAACGCGCATCGTCACCGGACAGCCAATCGGTCTCATTATACAAGGCATCAATCTTGGCTCCGCTACCGACACCGCTATCGTGAAGATTAACGACTACGGCGAAGGCGTCCTTTTCGCTTTCACCAACGAGTTTGAATGGACGGGCGCATCGGGCGTAAATACAAATTGGAACGCCAATGGCGCCGGCAATGTCACAAATTGGATAAAACCCTTGACGGGCGAAAACATTGTCGTCCCCAGTGGTGAAGATGTGCTCGCGACTTTTAACAGCGACAATACAACATGGAACATCGCTTCCGGTTCTTCTCTAGACGTGAACTTGCCTTTCACGGGACAAGTAACGCTGGGACACCTCGCCGTCACCGGAAATAAAGTAGTCACCGTCACCCTCAACGCTACCGGTGCGAGCGATCTTGTGTTGCGCACGGCGGGAACCGACGCCGGTGTCTCCATTTCCGTCTCGGACAAAAATACCCTCGTCTTAAACACGCCTGTGACTCTCGCCTACGAGGCTGGCGTAAGCAAAAATAATCTCACGATAAACATCGTGGACGCCGAGGGAAAATTGACGATAAACAATCCCATTTCCGGCGCCTTCGCAGGAGTGACAAAGACTGGCGCGGGCATTCTGGAACTAAACGGCGTAAACACTTACAGCAACGGTTTCACCCTCGACGGCGGCACCGTGCGCATCACCAATAACAACGCCTTCGGCACCGGCACGCTGACTCTCAATAAAGGCACCCTCGAACTGCCTGTTAACAACGCCTCCGTCACCCTCCTCAATGACTACGTCCTAAATGGAACGCCGGGGGACTTGCTTTTCGTTAACAAATCGCAAACAAACGCCGCGCTGACACTCGCCGGCAACGGTGCTTTCTCCGGCTCCGCGCAAACCATTACAATAGATACCGAGAGCACCGGAAAAATAATCTTTGGCGCCGTCGGCGGAACTTCCAAATCGCTCGCTTCTACAACCGACCCCAACGCCACGCTCACTATCGCCGGAGCAGGTGTCTTCGGTTTGGCGGCTGCCCTCACCGAAACACATACCCTCCGCGTGGATTTCGTTAACAGCACCGCCGGTCAAGTCCTCCTCTCCGACACGGGATACGCAACCTTCAACGCAAAACTCGAAGTGCTCACTGGGAAGGTTGTTGTTAAAAATACAATAGGCGTGTCTGGCGACTATAACAAAGATTTTGTCATCGGTCAGGGCGGAACCTTCCAATACGGCGGCGCTTCCACTCAAATTCTTTCCGGTAAAATAATGCCCGACGCGGCGGGTAAATACGGCACCGTCGAAATGGAAAATACCTCAGGGACGCTCATCGTCGCAGGTCGCGGCTTTACAAATCCCAACCCAATTTTCGGTTCCTATTATCAAAAAGAAAATCCCTTCCAAGGCAATCTCTCCGTGAAAGGCGGCGGCACCCTGCAAATAACCGGTCCGCTCGGATCGGAAAAGGAAACTTTTGACGGAGGCAGCGCGCTGGAAGCGACTTATTACCACGCCCGTTACAAAGGCGATATGAGCATCACCGGTGGCGGCACTATTGAATTTGCGTATAACGGTGATTATCAATACGCAAACGGTGCGATCACCGGCGGCGGCACCTTGAAAATAAACAGCGGAATGCCTTTCTATTACGCCGGCAACGCCAGCGGCTTTTTCGGAACAACCATTATCACCGGCGGTAGCATTTTCCACCTGAACGTCCCCGCTGGACAAAGCTACGGGTTGGAGTATCTACGTCAACAATCTTTCACGGTAAGAAGTGGTTCCATGCTGTATGTCGGCGGCGGCGGGAAAGTTTATACGCAAAGTTTTGTCATGGAAAAGAACACCACGCTCGTCGTGAATCCGGGGAAATTTACAATAGACGCTACTAATGCACCGGTATTCGGCGAACTGCCCAATAACAATATCACCTTCGCGTTTCGCCTCGCCTCCGATGACGTTGACACCTTCGCCAACCCTATTCCGAAATTAACAATCACCAGCGCCAGCGGCACCGTCGTCCTTTACGCTGGCTCCACCCTGCGCGTTGACGCATTTGGCTATATCCCCCAACCCTCGCAAGATGGCGGGCAGAGCTATCCCGGGCACTTTACACTTATGTCGGGGCTGGATACTGCCACGATGGCAGCCTCCGCCAGCGTAGTAGGCATGGACGAACTCGCATTAGCCATATTCGGACAAAACGAGTTTGAGATATTGAACGGTCGTTTCAGTTTATTATTTACCGACGACGGACGCCTGATCTTAGACCAAACCGACTACATCGGCGTCCCCGAACCCGCCACCTACGGCCTCTTCTCCGGCGTATTTATCGCCGCATTCGCACTACTCCGCCGCCGCCGTCGCAGAGTAGAAACAACGGCGCAGTAGAGCAGATGCGGTTGTCCTCCCCGACCGGGGGAGCGTGTTCTTTGAAAATAAAAAACAGAAAGGAACCAAAGGTGCGGTTGTCCTCCCGACGGTGGATAACGTAATCCGCACTCGTTACACTCGCGCTCCACCGGCGGTTATTCACGTTGCGCCCCTTCGGGGCAGCGGATGTGCAGCGGAGGCACGGCGGCATCACTCGCACTCACGGCGGGGGATTACGTTAATAAGTTCCTGTTCCGCAAAAACTTTCGTGCTAAAATAATTCCATTTGATTTTCGTCTTGGGGTTGGCGTGGTGGGGCGGCGCGGAGGGGTGGAGGCGGGGGTGTGGTTTTTTTGTTGGGTGATGAGGGAGGGGGGGATTGTCGCATGAAGGCGGAGCTACCGTTTTCCATGTTGGCGAGGATTTCGTTGGCGCGGTTGATGACGGAGAGGGGAATGCCGGCGAGGCGGGCGACGTGGATGCCGTAGGAGCGGTCGGCGGCGCCGGGGATGACTTGGCGGACGAAGATTATTTCGTCGTTCCATTCTTTGACGGCGACGCAGTAGTTGCGCAGGCGGGGGAGGGAGTCTTGGAGGCGGGTTAGCTCGTGGTAATGTGTGGCGAAGAGGGTGCGCGGACCTCGTTCTGTGGTTCCGTGGAGAAATTCGGCGACTGACCAAGCGATGCTGATTCCGTCGTAGGTGCTGGTGCCGCGTCCGATTTCGTCGAGGATGACGAGGCTGGCGGGGGTGGCGTTGTTGAGGATGTTGGCGGTTTCGTTCATTTCGACCATGAAGGTAGAGTTGCCGCGGGCGAGTTCGTCGCTGGCGCCGACGCGGCAAAAGAGGCGGTCGATGATGCCGACGCGGGCGCGTTTGGCTGGGACCCATGAGCCGATTTGAGCCATGAGGGCGATGAGGGCGACTTGGCGGATGTAGGTGGATTTGCCCGCCATGTTGGGACCGGTGAGGAGGGCGATTTGTTGACCGGAGGATTGGAGGTGGGTGTCGTTGGGGACGAAGGATTGGGAGGAGTTGGAGGCGTTGCGGAGCATTTGTTCGACGACTGGGTGGCGGCCTTGCTCGATTTCAAGGGAGTCGGATTCGTCGATTTCGGGGCGGGAGTAGTCCCAGTTGCGGGCGAGGGAGGCCCAGCCGCAATAGATATCAATTTGGGCGAGCATGGCGGCGGTGCGCTGGAGGGGGAGGGCGTGTTCGTTGATGCTTTGGATGAGGTTTTGGAAGAGTTCGGATTCGCGGGTGAGGGCGAATTCGTCGGCGCGGAGAATTTCTTTTTCTTTTTGTTTAAGTTCTTCGGTTACATAGCGTTCGGCATTAGTGAGGGTTTGGCGGCGAACGTAATTTTCGGGGACGAGGTGGAGGTTGGATTTAGTGATTTCGATGAGGTAGCCGAATGCGCCGTTGTAGAGGATGCGGAGGTTTTTGATGCCTGTGCGGGTTTGTTCGGAGCGTTCGAGGTTGGCTACCCAGGATTTATTTTTGTGGGCGAGGGTGCGCAGGCGGTCGAGTTCGTGGTCGTAGCCTTTGCGGATGACGCCGCCGTTGGCGATGTCTGCGGGGAGTTCGTCGGCGAGGGCGTTGTCGAGGAGGGTGCGCAGTTCCGGGCAGGTGGAAATATCTTTGGCGAGGGAGGGCAGGGAGGAGGATTGGAGGCCTTGGGCGGAGAGTTCGGTGGTAATTTCGGGGAGTTGGCGGAGGGTGTCGCGGATGCCGCCAAGTTCGCGTGGGTTGCGGATGCGATTTTGGAGGCGGGCGAGGATGCGCGGGAGGTCGCGCACGAGGCGGAGTTTTTCTTGGATGCGCACGCGGGTGCCGTTGTGGCGGAGGAAGTCGGCGACGTGGGTTTGGCGGGTGCGTGCGAGGGCGATGTCGGCTGCGGGAGCGGCGAGCCATTGTTCGAGGAGGCGGGCGCCGGGGGCGGTCGTGGTGGCGTCAATGGCTTCGAGGAGGGAGCCGGTGCGGGTGCCGTTGGTGCCGCAGAGGAGTTCGAGGTTGCGCTGGGATGCGTGGTCGATGAGCAGTGCGCCGGCGGGTTTGTATTCGGTGATTTGGTAGAGGTTTTTGGGTTTTTGGCAGAGGTTGCCCGTAGCGTAGGCGAGGACGGCACCGGCGGAACCGAGGGCGGGGTGGGCGGGATCGATGCCGAAGCCTTGGAGGTTGAGGACGCCGAGTGCGGTGGCGATGGCGCGTGCGCCTTCGACGGGATCAAATTGCCAACGCGGGGTTTTGGTCAATTGGCGCGGGGAGAGGAAGGCGTCGAGGGCGGGGAGTCTTTTCAGTGTCGCTTGGGTGGCAACATCATCGGGGATAAGGACTTCGCGGGGGTCGAGGGCGGCGAGAATGGGGAGGAGTGTGGCGGGTTCGGCGGAGGCGAGGCGAAATTCGGCGGTGGAGAGTTCGAGCCAGGCGGCGTTGATTTGGTCTCGTTTGCCGGTGTCGAGGGCGAGGAGGTAGTTGTTTTTACGGGCGTCGAGGTGGTCATCTTCCAGTGCGGTGCCGATGGAAAGGATGCGGGAAAGGGAGCGCCGGACGAGTTTTCCGGGGACAGGGGTTTCCATTTGTTCGCAAATCGCGGCGCGGTGCCCAGCGGCGAGGATGCGCGGAAGATAGCTGTTGAGAGCATGATGGGGAATGCCGCACATGCTTTCCGTCAGGCGTTTGGTGAGGGTAATGCCGAGGATGCGGGAACCAACTTCGGCGTCTTTGCCGAACATTTCGTAAAAATCGCCGAGGCGGAAGAACAAGAGGACGTCGGCGGGGAGCTTTTGGCGGTATTCCAAATACTGACGCATCATCGGCGTTATTTTTTTATCGGAACTCATATCGAAATTTGATTGCTGGTAATAACTGATTGTTAAGAAGTTGCGGCGGGGGAGGCGCAAGGCAGAGCGTGTTGACTATTTCATGTTGTCACGAAATTCGAGGTTGATGCCGTCGTCTTTTAGCCGTCGATAATAGCAGCCGAGGCGGGGCGCGCCGGTGGCAGAATTTGTGTGGCACGCGCCTGTGCCCGCGAGTTTGACGCGGTAGAGGACGGAGTTTTGCTCGCAATTAATACGGATTTCCTGAATGGCGAGGTAATTGCCGGATGTTTTCCCTTTGATCCAGAGTTCGTTGCGGGAAGTGCTCCAGAATGTCGCCATTTTTTCACGGATCGCGGTTTCGAGGGCGAGTTTGTTGACATAGCCGACGATGAGCACTTCGCCGCTGTCCACATCTTGTGCGACGGCGGGGATGACGTCTTCGCTGCACTGGGTTACGACTTTGCGCAGTTTGCCAAAGTCGAGTGTAAGTTTTGTTCCCTCTTCGATTTCGCTGTGACTCATTTAGTATGTTTGAGCTGGTTTTACGGCGGCGGAACCTTGTGGGTGCGCGGTAGCGTGGGAAGAAAAAAATGCTTTTTTTTATTCTTGCGCAGGCTTGTTGCGGCGGATTTTGAGTCTTTTCCTTCGGCTAAAATCTGGCATTAACGACGCGTAATTATGAAGTTTCGCTGTTTCGTGTTTTTCCTCACTTCCGTTTCTTCGTTCTGTTTTGCGCCGCCTTTTTTGATAGGGGCAGCGACTGGAGCGGGGCACCGAACCGGTGCCGATTCTGATTCAAAATCTGTTGCTAATAAGGCAGTTGTCGCATCGAGTCCGCCCGAGGCTCCGGCGGTGCCGCCATCGTTTCGCGCCGTTGCCGGATATTCCCTTTTCCGAACAACGAGCGACCTTCTTCGCAGTGACGGGCAGGTGTCTTCGCAGGCATACGGGGCGGAAGTATCGTTTTTTGCGGCATCGCGGGGGCACATTTTCTTCGGCGAATTTGGGTATGAGAAGACGGATTATCGGTTTCGTGGCGTAGCGGCACCTTTTGACGGGTGCGAACAGCTGAAACTTTCGTTTTTTTACGAGCACGCATTGACGTCGAAGTGGGCGGTGCTTGCGTTGGCGTCGGGGGCATTGGCTGCGGAGCAAGGTTCCGATTTTGGCGACGGGGCGACCGGGCGCATTGGCGGCGGAGTCAAATATGCTATTTCAAAAGATTTGAATTTTTCTGTGGGTGTCGGTGTTGCAAACCGCCTTTCCGACGACCCCTCATGGTTTCCTTATGCTGGGTTGACGTGGCGAATTTCGCCGAATTGGTCGCTCCGCAGTGCCGCTGGACTCACTCTTGTTTACGACGTATTCGCCGACCACACCTTGCGTTTTGAGTTAAGCGGCGGTTATCGCATGTCGGGATTTCGCCTGAAAAATGTTTCGGCGGACGAGGAGAGGCGGAAGCGGGCGATAGAAATTCGCGAGGGTGAGGTTAGATTGGGTGTTATTAAAGAATTTTTCAAACGCTCTGCTTACATCCGCGCCGATGTCGGCGGGAATTTTTCTAATACGTATAAATTCCACGGCAGTGGCGGCGGGAATGATTTCAGGAGTGATTCTGCTGCCGTTTTCCGTATTGAAGCGGGTGTGCGTTTCTAAAACACGACACTTTTTCACGAAACGTCTTTCCAACTTTTTTCTTAACAAACTTTTTTCAGAAAACCATGCGCCAATACTTTCTTCGACGCCTCCTGCTTTTGCCCTTTACCTTGGTGGGGATAACTTTCGTGGCGTTTGTTATCACCCGTTTTGTCCCCGGCGGACCGCTTGATCAAGCACTTGCGGAGAAGCAACAGGCGGCGGCACGCGGGCGCGGTTTTGGCACGAGCGGAAGCAGTAGTTCGCTATCGCCGGAAGAAGAAGCGCAGCTGAAGAAGTTCTACAAACTCGACCGTCCCTTGCTCGTTGGATACGGCGAATGGATTGGCATTTGGCGGAATCCCGACACCAACCGTTTTGATGGCTTGTTGCAGGGACAATTTGGACGTTCTTTTCTCCGTGGGCGTCCCGTATTTGATGTCATTAAAGAAAAGATTTCCATTTCGGCGTGGTTTGGGGCGTGGTCGCTCATTATCACCTACGGCGTTTGTATTCCCCTTGGCATCGTCAAAGCATTGCGCCACCGTTCCCCGATAGACAATGTCACTTCGGTTGCGATTTTTACAGGATACGCGTTACCGGGTTATATTCTCGCGGTTATATTTCAGTATTTTTTCGCATTTCGCCTGAACATTTTTCCGCACTCCGGCTTTGCCTCGGAACATGCGGCATCATTATCGTTTTGGGAAGGCTTGCCAGACCGTATATGGCACACCTTTCTGCCGCTTGTTTGTTTGACGAGCGGGAGTTTTGCGCTGTTAACAATGCTTATGAAAAACACGCTCCTCGACAATCTCGCGCTTGACTATGTGCGCACCGCCGTTGCGAAAGGCGTCTCTTTCCGTGACGCCGTCATAAAGCACGCTTTTCGCAACAGCCTTGTCCCTGTGGCAACGAGTTTTGGCAACTGCCTCGCTGCTCTTCTTACGGGTAGTTTCCTTATCGAAAAAATTTTCGACATAGACGGTATCGGTATGCTCAGTTTTAGTTCGCTTGTCGGGCGCGATTATCCGGTCTTTCTCGGGCTTTTGACATGCTCTTCTTTTTTATTGTTAGTAGGAAATATAATTTCCGACTTTTGCGTGGCGGCTGTTGACCCGCGCATCCGTTTCGGAAAATAAATCTGAATTGTGATCTTGCACGAAGACGCGGAGGAAGAGGAAAATGCAGTTTAGAGTTGTGAGTCGTGAGTTTAGAGCAAGTGCTGTGCCCGCTGTTCACGATGGGGGCAGAAGAGGAGGGAATAGGGAGGTAGAGGAGATGGAAGATCGAGCGCATCTCCTATGTCCTATCTCCTCTTGCCTCCGGTGCCCCGAAGGGGCGCAACTCCTGAGTTCGACAAGCTCCTTATAGTCGCACCCCTTCGGGGCGCAGGGGGGAGGGGGTGCGATGTCCGGCAGTTCCGCTACGCTTCACTGCCGGTTATTCACGTTATCCCCCTTCGGGGGAGACGAAAAATCAAAAAAACCCCAAATCCAATAACTGCCAAAGCATAGGTCCAGGGCAACGTCCTGGGTATTGAAGGTCATTAACACCATAAGCCCTGAAGGGGCGGCACCAATTACGGCATAGGGGGCACCCTTTCAGGGTCTCTATTTTTTGTGGTCCCCGAACACCCAGGGCGCTACCCTGGGCTATATTGGTGCCGCCCCTTTGGGGCTTTGTTTTTGTGGTTTTCAAACACCCAGGGCGTTGCCCTGGGCTAACTTAGGGCCGCCCCTTTGGGGCTGTGGGTTTGTGGTTCCCCAAATACCCAGGGCGTTGCCTTGGGCTATCATCAGGAAGCGCCGTTGGCGCGGGTGGGTGGTGTGGATCCGAGGCGGCGGCGCGTAACTGAGGTCTGGAGTTGCGCCCCGGAGGGGCGCGACAAAAGCGTTGAAGTGAGGGAAGAGGCTCTTATTTTCCTCTTATGGCATATTCATTTTTTCTTTGGTGCGCGGCCAGAGAACGTTCATAAGGACTATTAGCAGAAGCCCTGTTGCAACGCCAGACACCAAAACCATGGAGAGAAGATCGCGTTGTATTTTTTTAGTGTAGGAGACATTGTTGGAGGCGGGAATAAGAATTTTGATTGGGGGCGAAGCCATTGAGTATAAAAGAATTGTGTTTGCGCTTGCGAGTTGTTTTTCGCAATTTTGCAATTCAATTTCCTTTTCTTTGAGTGCCGTTTCTAATTCTCCATGCTTTTCCAATGAAGCAGGAGCAGCGGTAGGTGCGGAGGCAATTTCTTTTTTAACAAATTCAAGTTGAGCCTCAGTTTGTTTGATGAGGGCGTCTGTTTCTGGAATAAAGACGTCTAATAATTTTTCCAGCTCGATTTTTGCCTGTGTTATTTCTGCTGTTAAACGCCTGTTTTCTTTAGTGTTTTCCGGGTTCTTTTTCAGCACTTCGGCGCGCTCGGTTTCTTTTTTTTCAAGAACTTCAAGAATTAGACGGACATGAAGGGAGTCGGACGTCAGGGAGGGGTAATCGGCGGTGTTTTTTTCGTTTTTTAACCGGAGAAGATTATTTCTTTTTTTTGTGAGTTTTTCTAAATTTCCGGCAAGGTCGTCGCGATTTTTTTCGAGCGTTAAAAAGTGTGCATTTCGGGCGTGTTCGGCGTCATTTTTTTCTTTTTCTTTCTTTTCAATCTCTTCTTTTTTAGTTCGTAAATCATCCAATTCTTTCATGGTTTTAGTGAAAATTTCTTTTGCCTTGTTCAGCGTGGTGCTATTTTCTTTTTTTTCGATTTCGCTGTTATGTTCGACAATTGCTGTTGCGAAAATTTGGGCGGTGTTTATGGCTGTTTCCTCGTCGGCGTGGGAGAAGGAAACCAATACGGTATGTCGTCCCTTTTCGCGAGAAACGAGTGTGCCCTGTCGCAAGAGTTCTTCTATGGCGACGTCGGCGGAGCGAGTCGGGTCTGCGCGTGCGGATTTTAGCAAGGCTGCTCGTTGGTCGTGAGTCAGGAGTTTTCGTGCGCGGCTGACAACGGCGTCGCTTTTCATCGTGTCGATTAGAGCATCAAAATCGGCTTCGGTGATGGGGGTGAATTTTAGTGGTTGGGCGGTCCTATCTGCGGGGTTTATTTTAGTGAGTGTTCGGGTTGTGAGCGGTCGGTAACTAACGAGTAATTTTGCGCGTGCTTGGTAGTTATTTGCTTTTTTTTCGGAGCTGGAAAAATGTTCCCACAGGCATGCTGCCAAGGATGCTATCATGATTAAAACACTTAAAACAATGCGTAGTGCCCGTTGTTTTTTTCGGAAAACGGGTTTCGCGGGGATGTCTGGCGGCGGTGTCGTTTCGGTCTGTTTGTTCATGGAAGGAAGTTTCTATTAGCGTGTTTTTGTTGGAAGTTTTTTTCAGACAAAAATTGGTGGTGCGGCAGTTAAATTAAGCCCGTTTGAACGCGTTCAACACGCTTTGTTATAGAGCAGAAAACGTCCCAAGCGATTGTGTTTGTCCATGTGCAAAACTCGTTAAGAGAAATTTCGCCACCCTGTTGGCGGCCGATTAACGTAACTATATCGCCGACGGCGAGTTCCGGCAGGTCGGAAGTGTCCACAATTGTCTGGTCCATTGTGACGCGTCCGATGATGGGGCAGCGTTTCCCGCGGATGAGAACGTGGGCGCGGTTGCTGGCGGAAATGGGGATGCCGTCGCCATATCCGGCGGTGACAATGGCGATGCGGGTGTCGCGTTTGAGGAAGTGTGTGCGGTTGTAGCTGATCCCCGTGCCGCGAGGGAGTTCTTTGACCAGCCCGACGCGGCTGTGAAATCCTAACACCGCCTCCGGTTTCAGGCGTGCGAGCAGCGAGTCTTTGTTTGGAGGCAGACCGTATTGGAGGAGGCCGACGCGCACGGCGTTGAAGGGACCGCCGTCGGAGAATGTCTCCAACCCCGCGCTATTGTCGGCGTGGATGAGCAGATTTTCCGATTCGCGCAAAGTCGGCGGCAGGGCGGCGAGTGTTTCGACAAAGCGGTTGCGTTGTATCGTGGTGAAGGCGGCGTCGCTATCGGCGCAGGAAAAATGCGTGAAGACCCCGCGCAAGTCGAGGGCGGGTTGGCGCAGGACAAAACGGATAAAGTCTGGGGCGCGTTCGTGCCAGACGCCCAGACGCCCCATGCCCGTATCCACTTTTACATGGACGGCGAAGCGCGTCTTGTGGGCTGCGGCGAGATCGGCGAGGGCGGTTGCTTCTGCTTCGCAAGAAATGGAAGCGGTGAGACCGTAGTGGGCGAGCATCGGCATTTCTTCCGGCAACACCGCGCCGAGGACGAGGATGTCCGTGCCCCGCCCGAGTTCGCGGACATCGGCGCCTTCGCGGGTGTTTGCGACGCAAAAGCAATCGACGCCGCATTGCAGGAGACGCGACACCATCGGTCCGACGCCGTGTCCGTAGGCATCGGCTTTGACGACGGAGATGTAGCGGATGCGGGGCGGGAGTGCGGCTTTGATTTTGCCGAGATTGCGTTCGAGGGCGGCGAGGTCGATTTCGACCCAGGCGCGGCGTGGAAAAGTGGTTGGTGCTGTCATTGCGTTAAAAGTGCGTTGTCCAGCGTGGCTGCGGAAGCCGGAGAATGGTGTGTCGGCAAGCGGTGTCAACCCGCGCAATTTTTCCGTTTTGCAGCGAAAAATTGTTCGTGTGCGCCGGAACATCGCCCCTCTCTTGGGTGTTCACGTTTAGCTATGAAAACGACCTCTGTTACGTGGCCTTTTTTGCGGTTAATCGCGGCGTTCCTTGTGGTTAGCGTTTCCATTGACGCCGCTCCCCGTCGCCGTTCTCCGCCTCCGTTATCGCCGTTGCAACAAGCTGTTGCGCTCGAACGTGCTGCGTATAACGGTAATTTGCCCGAAGCCCGTCACGGCGAAATCGCCCGGGCACTGCAATCGCCCGACATCTTTGTTCGCGCTCTTGGTCATGCGGCTGCTGCGCAACTCGTTGGTCATGCGAACAATGGAGACATCGTTAAAATCACGGCTGCTGACGCTGCCAAACCCGATGCTCCTGCGTGGATAAAGGCGTATGTCGCTGTCTCGCACGACGATATTGTCGTTTACGATTGGATTCGCCATCTCGCCAACGAAGGGAAGATTTTTTCTGCCGAAGCGTTGCGCAGTGAGGTTCTGCTCTACTACGTCCGCGCTCGGCGCATGGGTGTCAACGTGAGCATTGCCGATATTCTCGAAAAAATTGCCGAGGCGGATGAAGGCACTTGCCGTGCCCTTTGGCTGGAAGCGCGGCGGCGGATGCGCCCCGCCATTCTCGCCGCGTCGGGCGTGGGTGAAACGCTGTTGCTCCACACGCGCTACGGTTTTCATTACAAGCCAAACGTTTGCGGCACGCATACCTCGTGGTCATACAAGCCGGGCGGCGATATTTTGGCGGTTGACGTGCGCACGGGGGCGGCGCGTCCACTCGTGCGCGGGAACCTCGGTGCCGGGCATATCCACGGGTTCGATCTCGCCTTTGACGCGGGTCGCATCGTTTTCTCTTTCGCCTCCCAGCCCGTGTGGCCGCCGCCGAAAAAGTTCAGCACCGTTTGGCCGCGGCGCGACAATGCCTGTTTCGCCCGCGAGCTGCGCGACATTGCGCGGTTTGAGCCGCCGCATCTTTACGAGTTAAACATCGCCACGGGAACATGTTCCCAACTCACCGACCACAATTACTGGGGCGACACCGAACCTGTTTATTTGCCCAACGGCGGTGTTGTTTTTGCCAGCGACCGGGCGGGAAACTCGCCTTCTTGCGATTCGAATAACAACGATTTATCCGACCTCAATCTCTACACCTTGACCGCAGACCGAAAATCCATTCGCCGCCTCCTCAACCACAAGGACATAGACACCCACCCACGCGTGCTCAACAACGGGCTGGTCGCCTATTTGCGCTGGGAATATCAGGAACGAAACTTCATGGAAACGCACGCGGTCTGGACGACGAGACCCGACGGCAGCAATGCCGATGCGCTTTTCAAACAACACAATGCGCAACCTTACAGCGTCCGCCTCGCGTGCAGCCTCGGCGAAGGGAACAAACTGCTCGCCATTGCGACCGGTCACCACGCGCTTCCGCAGGGCGCACTCGTCATTTTGAATCCGAGCATGGGCATCAACGACCCCAATGGCATCAACGTCGTCACACGCGGTCTTTGGGTTAACGAAGGAGGCGTTCCCGGTCGACCAGTTGCAGAGGGCGGGCGCGTCGATGTCAGCGGTTTTTACACCGATCCTAACGGTTTCTCTGAGAAGGCTTTCCTCGCCTCGTATGCCTTTCCCTCCCGTGCCGCCGTCCGATACAGCCACGAACGTTACGACGTTGATTCCAATGGCTACGGTGCCTACCTCGTGGACGTTTTTGGCAACAAAGAACTCCTTTACCGCGACCCGTTTCTTGGCGTTTACGGTGCCCGCCCGCTGCGTGCCCGAAAGATGCCGCCGCAACTTCCCGACACGACCGACCGCTCGCAAAACTATGCCATTTGCAGCATTCCAAACGTTTATCAAGGTCTCGACGGCGTTGCCCCCGGAAGCATTCGCTATATCAGGATCGCCGAAGCATTGCCTTGGACGGTCATCCCAGGAGAAGGCGTCAAACGCTGGACGCAGGGCTGGACGAACAGCGCGAGAGACGCCACCCGCTGGTGCCCCGTGCGCATCATCGGCGATGTGCCGGTAGAGAACGACGGCTCGGCGCATTTCAAAGTGCCCGTCACCGATAACGCCTCGGTTTATTTCCAAGCACTTGACGCTAATTTCATGGAAATACGCCGTATGCGCAGCAGCGTCTCCTTTGCACCGGGGGAACAACGCAGTTGCAACGGTTGCCACGAAACCAACTCCACCGTTCCTGCCCCGCCGCGTGCGAATCGCAACCTCGCGCTCTCGCGTCAGCCCAGCGATCCCAATCCCCTCCCGTGGGGCGCACGCCAACCGATCCATTTCGCACGCGACGTGCAACCCATTTTCACGAAGAATTGCGTTTCTTGCCACGCCGGCGCCACCGCCAAAGCCGGTCTCGATCTCGCTGCGGGAAAAGCCTTTGACTCTATCCGCCGCAAAAGGCTCGTCGCCCTCACAAATTGCAACATGAACAGTGCCATTACCCGCGTGAAACAATTTGGCTCACATGCAAGCCGCCTCACGCAAGCACTGGTAAAACAAGAAAAAATGCAGGTAAAACTTAGCCAAACCGAGTGGCGTATTTTGACGGCGTGGGTCGATGCCAATACCCCGCATTCTGGGGAAATGTGGCATAAACTCGCCTCCGACGGGAAAAAAGGCGTCTGGCGAAGCTACGACTGGGGCGACCCGTGGGCACTTCCCAAAGAAGTCCCGGCGCGGGGCGTCAAAATTGATTTCACGCTGCCGGACATGAACGTAACTGTCGCTACGGCAAAAAAATGAGACGCCGTTTGCCGACACCGACAGGGCGGGGTGCCGGCAGGGCAGGGCGGTTTTTGTCCTTTTGAAAAGGAGCAAATCTTGTTTAGCTCCGCGTGCTTTTTTTCACATGCAGCCATCAGCGTTTAGTGACAAGTCCGGGTTTATGCGCAAGATAGGTTATCGCTTTTGCGAATTGTTTCACCTTTTGCTCATCGCCCTGCTCGCGCTGCAGTTTTACCTGTGGTGGTGTTTGCGCAATGATCGACAGATTACGCTTCCGGGGTTCGTCGCCGGTTTTATTCAACAACGTGTTGAAGCGGCGGGGGTTGCGTGCCATTTCCGCGAGATCGTATTTCGTCCAAACGGTTACCTTGAAGTAGAGGACGTCGAATTGGGTGCCCCCGGTGCCGCCGGACCGACATTCGTCATCAAACGCGTCGCCGCGACGATGAGCGTTCCGTGGCTGTTGCGCGGGCGGGTCGTTTTTAACCGCGCCATACTCGAAGGAGGCGATTTTTATTGCCCAGCGTCGGTCGCGCCGGACGGACACCGCGGAGTGGTTGTGGGGGACATCCGAGCGGTTCTTGATCGCGAGACGAAGGGTGTGCGGGCGCAGGTGTTGCAGGCACGTTATGGCAAGACGCCGATTGTGATTTACGGGGACTTCATTCCGCGGGCGTTGTGGGATTCGGTTACGGACGGGAAATCCGGCGTGGTGACTCCGGAGGAATGGACGGCTATCCACCGAGTAGCAGGACAGATGCTCAACGTGCGGAAAACGGTGGAGTCTATTGGCAAGGTTTTTGTCGAGGCGCGGGGGCGCTCAGATGAATCCGGTGCGGTGACGTTTTCGCTGCGTGCACTCGGGGCGCATTTTGAATTGCCCTTGCCCGGGCAGGCACATGTCAAAGATGCGCAGTTTCGCGGGCGGGCGCGTTTCGACGGCGTGGACTTTCAACCCGTGGGCACCGTTGTCCTGACGGTAGGGGCGTTTGAATGGAAACACCACGGGGCAGACGGTGCCGAGCTTCCAGCGTTTTCAACGAAGACGGGACCCGTTCGGCTTTCCTCCCGTTTAGGAACGAAATGGGAATTGCCTACGGCGATTCGCGCCACGCTCACCGATCTTGTCGTAAACGGCGAACACGCAGGATACCTCGCCGCTGATGTGAAATGGGAAGCGTTGCCAGAGATTTCTGCCGAAGCACTCATTGTGCGCGGCGGCGATTTTGTGGAGGCGCACGCAAAGGGTAATTTCTCCAAACGTTCTGGAAAAATAGATTTTTCCGCACAGCTAACACCGTCAATTTACCTCGCCCATCCCGCAGTAAAAACACTCCTGAAGAAAGTTCCCGCCCCGATAGAAGTAGGGCAACACCTTGCATTAGACGGATTTGCCGAATTTGCACCCGGCGGGAAATTTGCGCGGAGCGAGTTTTTCTTCGACATCGGTGCCGTGCGTTTCGGCGAGATCAACGCCAACAGCGGCAAAGGGCGCGTCAAGCTCACGCCGGACGGAGTTATTGTGGAGGACGCCGATGTGCGCGCTGCCAATTACGGCGCAAAAGGAAGTTTTCGCACCGGCTTCGCAAAAGGTTCCGCGTTTCGTTTTCTCCTCGAAGGAAGTATCCACCCCGGTGTGCTCGATTTCATTGGACCTAGTTGGGTGGATTTGTGGCAACAATTCAACTTGCGTCCCGAATCGCTGCCGCGTGCCGACATCGAGATTCACGGCAACTGGGGCGTGCCCTACGAGTTTATTTATTGCGGCGCCGCCGGAGAGCGAATCACCTTCCGCGGCGCGGAGTTTGACCACGCTTCGCTGCGCATTCTTGAAACGCCGCAACGGGTCGCCCTCTTCAAGGTGCACGCCCGCCAAGGCATTTTTAACGCCACCGGCGACCTTCACCTAAACTATTCCCTGACGCCACATTACAAACTAAACGACATCCGTTTTCTATTCACCGGACGTATGCCAAAAGAAACCGGTGTGTTGCTCGCTGGCGGAAGACTTTCCACCATGCTCGCCCCGCTCCGCGTTTCTCAACCGGTCGATGCGACCGTCACCGGATGCGCACACATCGCCAACGACATCTCTGCGCCAGAACGCACCCAAGTGCTCGTAAGTGCCAAAACGACCGGTGCTATTAACGCATGGAACCTGCCGTTCTCCGATTTTCAGGGCACAGTCGCCTACGACACCGGACGCCTCGCCATCACCGTGAATGACGTAACTTTCGCCGGCGGAAAAATCGGACAAAAACGCGCCCCGTGGCTTTCCGCTCGCCCAGACCGCCCGCAATACCTCTGGCTCGACTTAAATCCCGCCGATCCCCTACTCCAATTCGACTTGGAACTCCTGCGGGCACGCCGCAGCACCTTCCTCGAAAATTTGCAAAAAATAAATGCCACGCCGCCAGCATTAGCGCCAGTGCCAGCACCTGCACTTGTGCCACTTGTCGCACCCGAACCACCACCGACAGAAACAGACGACTCCGCCCTCGATATCGCCCTCACCGGTTCCGTATCCCTCCCAAAATTAGAGACGCTCGACGCCACAGGCACCACTAACCTTCTTGATAATAAGCTCGCACAACTACACATCTTCGGCGGTCTCTCCCGCGCACTTGATAAAATTAATATCGGGTTTTCCAGTTTCAAACTCACCCGCGCAGAAAGTAATTTCACTATCCGCGAAAAAATTATCTACTTTCCCAATATAAAAATAACCGGCGAAAACGCCTCCATCGATAGCGTAGGTCGTTTTTATTTAGACGATCAGAGCTTGAAATTTCGGGCACAGCTCGTCGCAAAGAGCGGCGAGGGCATTCCGGGGATTAAATACGTGTTTCGCGGGCTGAACAAATGGACAGAATTGATACCGGTGAATATCTCGGGAACGCTGAAAGACCCGCAGTGGAGTATTGACATCTCCCCCACCGCTTTGTTCACGAGTCCCCTCAATGTGAAAGAAGGCACAGCACCGAAAAAAGAATCGCAACCCACACCCGCGCCCGAAACA
This sequence comes from Puniceicoccales bacterium, assembly GCA_031269335.1. Taxonomy (GTDB): domain Bacteria; phylum Verrucomicrobiota; class Verrucomicrobiia; order Opitutales; family UBA953; genus CALNBE01. The sequence goes on along the minus strand of JAISZI010000092.1, from coordinate 17,914 downwards.
AAACCAAAAAAATAATTTTTTCAAGATACCGGAGGAAAGGAACATTAAGGAAAAACACCGGTCACACACCAACGGCAGACACCGTTTGCCCGCTAACTACAACCAACCTTCTTGTAAAAACATGGAAAACGACCGCAGAAACTTCTTGAAAAAAACCCTTCGTGGAGGGATCGCCCTCGGCTTAACGGGAGCTTGTATGCAAACGATACAAGGGAACGCCGCCACCGATCCCCCGAGAAAGGGAAAAACTGTGATGGGGCTACGCTGTGATCCCATCCCCGAAGTGCGCATTGCCGTAATCGGTCTGGGACGCGGCGGCGGCGCCGTCCAACGACTATCGCACATCGAAGGCACAAAAATCGTTGCCCTTTGCGACGTGCAAAATGGCCGCATACAAAACGCGCAAGGAACCTTAAAGAGAACAGGGCGCCCAGCCGCCGCCGCTTATACCGGCGAAGAAGATTGGAAAAAAGTGTGCGCCCGCGACGACATTGACCTCGTCTATAATGCAACGCCGTGGCACTTGCACGTCCCCATCGCCTTGTGCGCTATGCGCCACGGGAAACATGCAGTCGTAGAAGTGCCGGCAGCATTAACATTGGAAAATTGCTGGGCGTTAGTCGATACCGCCGAAGAAACACAACGCCATTGTATGATGCTCGAAAATTGCTGTTACGATTTCTTCGAGATGGCGACTCTTAACATGGCGCGCCAAGGCGTTTTCGGAGAAATTTACCACGGCGAAGGTGCTTATATCCATGACTTGCGCGGCTTGAAACACAACAAACGGGGTTACTATAAAATGTGGCGCCTCGAATACAGCAAACGCCATACCGGAAACCCTTATCCGATGCACGGTCTCGGTCCGGTTTCCCAAATCATGGGCATCAACAGAGGCGACCGTTTTGAATACCTCACATCCATGTCTTCCAATCAATTCGGGTTGACTCTCTACGCAGAGAAAGTCTTTGGAAAAAATTCTCCAGAAGCCCGTGCAACCTATAAATTAGGAGACATGAGCCAGACTTTGATACGCACCGTAAACGGACACACTATCGTAGCCGTTCATGACACGACCAGCCCCCGCCCTTACGACCGCATTCATAAAATCAGTGGAACGAAGGGCTATGCCGTTAAATATCCCGAACCAAAAATCGCTCTCGAACCCAATGCGCACAACTTCTTAAATCCAGCAAAATTTAAGGAAATTATGGCGAAATATAAACACCCGCTCGAAGAGTATATCGGTAAAAAAGCACGAAGAGTCGGCGGACATGGCGGAATGGATTATATTATGGATTGGCGCCTTATTTACTGCCTCCGCAATGGACTCCCGCTCGATCAAGATGTTTACGACGCCGCAGCATGGTCAAGTATCACAGAATTGAGCGAACGCTCCGTCTTAAATAGAAGCAATTCCATCGACGTTCCCGATTTTACTCGGGGTGAATGGAAAAAGGCGAAACCGTGGCCGGTTATTGATATGAAAACCGTGTTCTCCTGAACCGATTTTTCCTTTTAGTGCAACCCCTCCCCCGGGAGGGGTTTATTATTTTTGTCGAAAACAAACACCGATGAAATAGTGCGAAATTGTTCGTGGTCATTGTAAGTCCAAACAATCTCTTTTGCGCGGGTTATTTCGAGGAGATGCGGTGCTTTTTTGAATTGTCCGTGACCGAGCCAGTTGCTAACGAGGATGTTACCGTTCGGTAAAACGTGAAATCCCGCTACGAAGCGCAGCGGCTTGCCAGGGAGATCGTCGTTGGTAACTTGCCAAACTATTTTCTTTTCAGGCGTTACCTCATAGAGACCGGGTTTTCCAGCGTCCGCACCCATGATGAGCGTGTTCCCGTTCGCGAGACGCGTTGCACTGTGGACCGAAGTGGGTGATTTGAATTGCCAGACTTCTTTGCCCTCCGGAGAGTATTCTACAACTTCGCGGGCACCGTAATGTGCGACGAGATAATTGCCGTTTTTCAACACCCGTGCGTTGCGCATGAAACCGTGCCCGCCTTTGCGTTTTTTTCCGGCGGGGATAAGTGAAATTGTTTTCACGACTTTTCCGGAAGGTGCCACTTCAAGTAATTTTTGAGCACTGCATACGCCGATGAAAGTGTTTCCATTGGAAAGACGCTGGGTCGCATAAACGGAATTGCGTCCTGCGTCATAGCGAAACTTCGTTTCTCCGGTTTTGGGATCGAGTTCTTTAACACCGTTGCCAGTCACAAATAACAAGGTTCCGCCGGGGAGCACCCAGATATCATTGCTTTCCTTAGCAGGATGCCTCCAACTTATTTTTCCGTTGGCTTCTACTATGTTGACTGTTCCGCTTGTATAATCAGTGGCGACAAAACGTTGCCCGCTCATATAGGCACCTCCGAAACTTTGAACCGATCCCCCAGCGAGACCGATTGTTATCAATGCAAGCGCAACAAAATTGCGCAGTAAAAAAGATGGTGTGGTTTTCATGCCGATGGTGTGGTGTTTGTGACGTGGTGTTTATGACGTGGTGTGGTGTGAAGGAAATTCGTTGCAAGCACAATGTTTTTTTCACTGTCTGCCCGCGCCCCAAAGGGGCGCGGTCTAAGTCCGGAGTTGCGCCCCTTTGGGGCGCGGGTGGAGGGGGTGGCGGATCCGCCGGTTCCGCGCTCGTTACACTCGCGCTCCCCCGGCGGTTATTCACGTTGTGCCCCTCCGGGGCATCGGAGGTGCGGCAGCATCGACATCACTGCTTCCCCCGACGGGGGGATAACGTGATCCGCGCTCGTTACACTCGCGCTCCACCGAAGGGGGATAACGTGAATAACTGGCAGTGAAGCGTAGCAGAACTGCCGGACAGTGACCCTCCCACCTCTTACGCCCCGAAGGGGCGCGACTACTAAGTCAGGTACCCCTTCGGGGCGTGGGTGGTGCTGTTCTAACAGACAGGCAGATCAGTAGTTCGTGATTAAAACTTCCTGTGTTTTTGTTTCGCGCATTTTTTTGTTGTAACTGCAATTTGAGTAGTTGCTTTTGATAAAGTGGACTTTGTAGTTGCGCGACCATATTGCGAGAAACTCGTTTGTGCGGTTGTTGTGAGTGATGACGTTTGACAGTGCGAAGCGGATATTTTGTTTGTTTGCGTTGTCGAGATAGGCGAGCAAATCTTTTTCTTCTGTTTCGCTCCAATTGCGAAAGCCGCGTTTGCCGTCGTTGTAGGAGCCGAGCGTGATAAGATACGGCGGGTCGCAATAGATAAAGTCGTTGCCGCCGAGGTCATCTGTCGGCAACTCGCGAAAATCTCGCGTGTAAAACTCAAGGTTTTTCTCGCGCAATGCTTTCATAAACGCGATGAGTTTTGTCTTTGTGCTTTGGGAGAAAGAACTTCTATTTCGTCCAAACGGATTGTTGTATTCCAACTTGCTGTTAAATCGAAACTGATAATTAAAAGAGAAACAAGAGAGAGTGAACAAATCAACCGGGTCGCCGGTGGCGTTGTAGTAATCGCGAAAGGCGTTGTAGCCCTTTTCGTTTTGCGGAGAGAGTTTATATTCGCGAATTTTTTCCTCAATTCTGTTTAACACAAAGTTGGCGTCGGCGTAGCGAAACAGGCGCACTAACTCAACGACTTTATAGTTCATATCGTTGCAGCGCATTTTGTTTGCGGTCATATTGACGGAGACGTTAAACCCGCCGGCAAACGGTTCAAGGAAGGTCCCAATTTGCGTCGGAAATAAGTTGAAAATTTGCGGAAGGAGACGGTGTTTTCCGCCGATATAATTCATCGGGCTTTTGATGAAATCGCGGGCGGCGGGGATATTCGATGTTAAATTTACGGAACTCTGAATGGGGCGGCAGGGCGCCAAACAAGTTTTTTCTGCATAAAATAAAAACTCGTTATGCTCGGATTTTGTCTGTTCGATTTTTCCCTTGTAGCGGTTGTATGGAATTTTATGCAGCACAACACTTTCGGCTTTGCAGTGCGTTTTCAAGATTTGCGAAATTTGTTCTGCGGACAAAAGACCGTCGTCGCTATAACTCAAAACGATGTGGCGAAACCGCGCCTCTTTAACGAGTGTGGAAAACGATTCTTCGACTTTTGTGGACAGGCAAAAATCGGATTTACCGTGCAAATACTTTCGCATTCCGGTCACGCCGTTGACGGTTGGATTATCATAACGGGCGACGGTCTCCAACAAGTGGTAATTTGGCAGGTATTGGCGGGTGTTGTAAGGCGGGTCGAGATAAAGAATGTCGCCTTCGATGTGGCGAATTAACTCGTTGGCGTTTTCGTTAAAACACTTGTTTATTTTGCCGTTTCCGACGACGGGGAGGCGTTGCATCTCAAACTTTTTGAAAGCGCGTTTGTCCCAATGTTTAAGATACGCGCCGTAGGTGCCTGTGATATTCGACACAAACGGAATACCCTCAATCAACGCGGCGAGAAGATAATTATATTCGCCGCGTGTTAAGCGTTTTTCGCTGTGCCATTCTTCAATTCTCGAGCGGATAAAATCAATGCGGCGGGCATTTTCTTCGGTGAGATACATGCGCCCGTTTTTACCTGCCGGCGAATAAGTTTCTGTAATGAACGTCGCCGTCTTCGCCGGAATTTTTGTTGTTTCCAAATAAACGAACGGGTCGGCGACACCGTGTTTATTAAGCGTTTCAAAAGAAGGGATTTCTTGATTTTCGAGCGTTGCCGCTGCCAGCACATAAGAGAAATAAAGCAAGTCGTTCGCGATGATTTGATAGTCCGGCTTAAAGAAACGCGATACTGCGCCTGTGCCCGCAAACAAATCGCAAAACACCGCATTGCCGCCGCCGCAATGCGCGGCGACAAATCCCTTGATTTCAGGGAGCAGATTAATTTTGCAGCCGATGTAGCGCATATTATTGTAGAGCTACGGGCGGGGGCTGCCGGTGCGTTTTATTTTTTCCCGATGATTGGGGTGAGTGTCATGTTGCGATAGGAGACGTTGGTGTGGTCGCCTTGGAGGTAGAGGGGACCGGGTTGAAATTCGTTGCTGGAGAGCGCGCCGCCGGTGATGCCGAGGATGGGTTGGTTGTCTATGATTTTAATTCCGTTTAGGGTAACGCTGACGTGGCGGTCTATGAGGATGATTTGGACTTTTTGCCATTTGCCGGCGGGCAATTCGGCTTTGGTGCTTGGCGTGATGCGTCCGTAGAGGGCGCCCATGTGGAGGTTGCCTAATGGGGCGTCGAAAGAATCTTCCATTTGTATTTCGTAAATGCCTCGCAGGTAGATGCCGCTGTTGCCACTTGAAGCCATGTTGACCTCGGTGGAGAGGAGGAAGTCGGTGAAGTTTGTCGCTTTTGTGCGTAGATTTGTGCCGTGTTTGCGTTTGCGGTCGGGACCGATGACGTTGTTGTCGAGGACTCCGTTTTTGAGTGTCCAGCCGTTGAAGGCGCGGCGGTTCATTGGTATCCAGTTGGATTCGAGGGAATTATCGCCTTCTGAGAGCAGTTTGATGGGTTCGCCAAAAACAAGGCGCGACAAATCCGGGCGAGGTGGCAATGGTGCTATGAGTTTGCCTGTGAACTTGTTAGGCTTGCGTGTCTCGCGTCCTTCCGACGCCCATGTTTGGGTGAACGTCGCTGTATCGCCATTGCGGGTGCCGGTGATCGTTTCGATGACGGTGCGTCGTTTTTCTTTGTGCTCGCGGGTGATGATGAGTTTCCCGCCGCGTTCGATCGCGTTTACAGGAAACGGGTTACCGCCGATCCAGAGCATTGAGGCGTTGAGTTTGCCATCTTTGCCCGGGCAGATACCGATCCAGCCGCCGGCGAAGGAGAGTGCCCAGCGCGTGCCGGCGAATCCGCTTTTGGGCGAAGGCGCGTAAGGACCTGTCGTGGCGGATGTTGCCGTGCATTTTGGGCAATTGGCGACGGCGTCGTTTTTGGTTTGGAAGAAGAGCACGCCGACGGCGAGTGCACTGGTGGCGAGGAGGAAGCGTTGAACGCGAGCGTATGTTTTCATTGGAAGCGAGGAAGTTGGTAAAAACTTGGATAAAATGGCGATGAGAAATCTTTTAGTTGTTTGTGCGAAAGCAGTAACGAGATCGTGCAGGCGAGAGGGATGTGCTGGGCAGGACGGTGTTTGACATGGGGTAGATAGGAAGGGGGAGCGCGGCGGCATTGGCAATTTTTTTGTTTCCGGAGAAAATTTTGGTTTTTGGTGATCTCGCGGTTGGATTTTTGGCTTGAATCCTTTCCCCGTCAGGGAAATGTCCGTTTTTTGATGAGATACGACATTAGTGTCCTTGGTCTTGGTTACATAGGTCTTCCGACCAGCGCTGTTTTTGCTACGAAAGGCAGGCGCGTCCTCGGTGTGGACATTGTGCCGGCGGTCGTTGAGACCATTAACAGCGGCAAAATTCACATTGAGGAGCCCGATCTCGATTTGATTGTGCGCGCCGCTGTGCAAAGCGGAAACCTCTGCGCCGCTACTGCGCCGCAACCGGCGGAGACGTTCATCATTGCTGTGCCGACGCCGTTTTCCGCCACTCTTGGTGGGCGTAAAATTCCCGACCTCACCTTTGTCGAGGCGGCGGCGCGGTCGCTTGCGCCCGTCATTGCCGAAGACAATCTCGTCGTTTTGGAATCAACCAGTCCCGTCGGGACTACTGAACGCGTGCGCGGCTGGCTCGCCGATGAACTGGCGAAAAGGCACTCCGCCATTAACATTGAGAAAATCCATTTTGCGCATTGCCCGGAGCGTATCCTGCCCGGTCAAATGATTCGCGAACTCATTAGTAACGACCGTGTTGTCGGTGGTTTCACCCCCGAAGCGGCCGTGCGGGCAAAGGCTCTCTACGCCTCTTTTTGCGCAGCGGAAATTTTTATTACCGATGCCCGCACTGCCGAAATGACGAAGCTGACTGAAAATGCTTTTCGCGACGTCAACATTGCTTTTGCGAACGAACTTTCTCTTATCTGCGAAAAAATCGGTATAAATGTTTGGGAGCTTATACGTCTTGCGAACCGGCATCCTCGCGTAAAAATTCTTCAACCCGGTCCCGGTGTTGGCGGGCACTGTATCGCTGTTGATCCGTGGTTTATCGTGGATGCTGCGCCGGAGGATGCCCGTGTCATTCGAGTTGCGAGGGAGGTTAATGATTCCAAGCCGAAGCACGTTATTGCGAAAATCCGGCAGGCTGTTTCCCAGAATGCGGCGTCGGGGGTTCGCCCGGTTGTCGCCCTGCTTGGTCTCGCGTTTAAGGCGAATGTTGATGACCTTCGCGAAAGCCCAGCCGTTGAAATCGCCCTTGAATTGGCTAATAGCGATCCGCCGCTGCAAATTCTCGCCGTAGAACCGCATATTCATTCCCTCCCGCCTGCTCTTGTCGCTGCTAAGATCGAACTTAGCTCCCTTGACGCCGCGCTCGAACGCGCTAATTCGGTTGTTCTACTTGTTGACCACAATGCTTTTAAGTCAATACCCGTCGAAAAACTTTCTGGGAAAAAACTTGTGGATACACGCGGTATTTGGAGCGATATGGGATAAGCGCGTTTTTTGTCAGGGGGCGAGGTTTGGGTGTTCTTGTTCAACGAGGAGGAGGCTGATGCGTTGGATTCCCTGGCGGCAGAATTCGGAACCTGGATTGAGGTCTTGGGCGGAGAGGAGGGCAGTCAGGGCGGCGGCGTAATTATTGGACTGTTCGTAGCGTTTGGTTTCTGCGAGCAGGCTTGCGTAGTTGGAGGCGGCGGCTGACAGCTCTGAGCGGGCTTTGCCGAGTTCCGGGTCGGTGTTGCCGTATTGGGATGCTTCTTCGATGACGTCCCAGGCTGGGTAGATATTTTCTTGTTTTTTAAGGGCTCGGGCGGTGGAGAGAGCGAGGTCTATGCGCGCGAGGTTGGAGATGATCGTTTGGAGTTTTTCGCGGCGTTCTTTATCTTGAAGGAGAGCGAGGCCAAATTCTTCTTTGCGGTTGTAGATGGAGCGGAGGTTGTCTTCGGCGATGAGGCGGTCGAATTCGGGGATTCTTTGACCGAGTTGGTTGGCGTGGTCGCGGACGCGTTTTGCGAAGTCTTTGACGCCTGGGTTTGCCGGCCAGATTTTTGTGGCGCGTTCGAGGTGGGCTTTTGCGCCGTTGGTATCTTTGGCGAGAACGGCGTTTTCGGCGGCGAGGAGTTCGAGGTCGCTGCTTTGCCGTGCGGCGTTGATTTTGCTGGTGATGGAGGCGGCGGGGAAGTCGGAGGCGAGGGCTTTAAGTTTGGTGATGGTTTCTTCGCAGCCTGCGAGGTCGCGTTCGTCGCCCATGCGTTGGAGGTCGCGTGCGCTTGACCAAACTTCTTTGAGGACGCGCTTTTTTTCCGGGTCGAGGGCGACGATGGCGGGTTCGTGTTCGCCGAGGAAGAAAGTTTCTTGTATGCGTTCAAACGCGCCGAAGCGTTCGCCGTTGTTGTAGAGGGAGAGGATGGCTTTTACGCCGGTGTCCACGTCTTTGATGGCTTCGCGGGCGAGCATATCGAGGGAGTCTATCGTTGGGACGAAGTCGCTGACGGGGAACATTTCTTTAACTTGTTTATTTCCGATGCGCATGTCTTGGGCTCTTCCGGAGTAGAGTTGGCGGTAGAATGCGTTGGCGATGAGGGTATGGCGGAAACGGCGTTCGAGGAGAAAAGCGGCGATTTGGCTTTGGAATTCGAGGCGGGAGCGCAGGCCGATGGTGGAGATTTCTTTTTCGTCGCGGAGGAGTTCGGCGCGTTTTTCGGCGAGCATTTCGTTATGGCGGGCGGATTCTGCCGTGCCTGTTTTTGGTGGGCGTGTGCTTTTTGTGGTTGTCTTGCCTTTGGTGGCGATGGAGACGGAGGCACCGCTTGCTTCGTCTTCGCGCAATTCGCGGGTGCTTTCGTGGCGTGTTTTATCGCGGAGGCGTTCGTTTTTTTCGGAGTAGTGGATATTGCGTGTTAATTGGAGGTCGCGGCGTTCGTCGCGCATGCGGGCTGTTTTTTGGACGAGGGCGGCGATGGTGAGGCAATTGTCGGCATCGGCTTCAAATTTCGCTGCTTCATAGAGGAGTTCCCATGCCCGTTGGATATTGAATGCGTAATTGGCGTTCGTGATTTTTCCTGGGGAGAGGAGGTCTTCGATTTGGCGGAGGATGGCTTCGTATTGGCGTATGTCGCCAGCCGGTGCCGGGGTGGCGAAATAACGTTCGAGGCGGGCGCGCATGGCGCGGGAGTTTCCTAAATTGAAGGTGCGCCCTTTCCATTGGAAGGTGCCGTTTTCAAAGTCGAGCGAGTCGCTTTTGGTGTCCCAGATGCGGTCGGACATGGTTTCGGTGGTAGTGCTGCGGTAGTCGCCTGCGGTGCCCGCGTTGGTGATATTGCTTGCGGACGCTGCCGGGGCGCCGCCGGCAGCGGGGAGCGGAGCTTGTGCACGCATGACTGCGGGCACGGAGAGAACGAGGGAGAGGACGAGAATGGCGTTGGTGTTTTTCATGGATAGCGTGGTGTTAGGAGTGGCTGTTGCTGGGAGTGTTAAAACTTTTCTAAGGACACGGCGTAGAGTGTGTCGCTGAGGACGCGGACGCGGATTTTGTAACGTTGGTTGACTTCAAAATTTTGGTTTATTGAGGGCGGGAAAAAGACGGGGACGCGGCCTGATCCGTCCAATAGTTTGATGGAGATTACGCGTCCCTTTTTTTCTCTGTGCGCGAGTTGCTGGTCAATTTGTCCGCGCAAGGTGTATTCGTTGCCGCCGAGCGTGTTCCAGTTTCGGCGGTAGGCGGAGAGGTCGAATGGGTTGGCGTCGCCCCTGTTGGCGTTATAGATGAACGTGCTTATTAGAAACGTGACTCCGATTGCCGGGAGCACGAAGACGAGAAGCAACGGATTTGGTTTTGCCATTTGAAAAGGTGTAATGTGTTAACGGGTGTGAAACTTGGCGACGAGTGCCCTTGTTCGGGGCGGCAAGTTTGCGGAGGTGCCTTGTGCAAGCAAGCGGATAATGCCCTGTTCCAAAAAGTCAGCGGGCATTTGCGGGGCGAGATAAGGGAATGTTTACGGTGATTTCTGTTTTGTTAAAGCGGGCGGCGGTGGAGGCAACCGATGAGGATGACGGTGAGGCCGACGAGGCCTTGGACAAGGAGGACGCCATTGGCGTTCAGCGGATCGGCGATGTGCATGCTTTGGTTTGCGCCGCTGAAGGCGTCGTAAATGCGTTCGGATTGCATGGAGCGCATGAACCCTGCCCATGCCCAGTAGGCATTTATGAAAGGGCGGCAAATCCACGTGAGCGCTTCTGGCAACGCGAGCACGACGCCTGATAAGGGGATTTGGAAACCGACGAGGTAGATGGAGAGCAGCGACGCTTTTTCGGCGGATTGCATGACGGCGGAAAAGCCAAGGCAAACGACGCTCATGGAGACGCAGGACGCCATCATGGTGAGGAGTTGCAGTCCCCATGGACCGGGGAATTGGCAAATTGTCTTCACGAAGCCCGCCATCCACGCGCCTTGGAAGCAGGCGATGATCGCGACGAAGAAAACTTTTGAGAACACGTAAGCGGACGGGCGCAGCCCCGTGATGCGTTCTTTTTCGTAGAGAGGGCGTTCGCCGGCGATTTCGCGACCGCCGTTATTAGCCCCCATGAGCGTGAGGAGAATCACCTGAAACATGATAAGCCCGCTGGCGAGTGCGCCGGTTTGGGCACGGGAAAGTTCTACGCTTATTGCCTGGCGAAAGGCTTCCATCGAAGTCAGCGAACGTTCAAGGGGGACTTCGCGCACTTCTGGTAAGCCGTTGATGGCGAAGATAACTACGATAATGGGGAAGCCGAAGGTGATCGCCATGGTTAAGGCGAAGTAGCCCGTGTCTCGCGTGAAAAGCAGGAAACGGCGGCGCAGCAGTGTTTGAAATTGGCTAAACGCATTTGGCGGGGCAGGGCGTTTGAGCGGCTGTGGTGCCGCGGCGGTGTTTGACCAGGAATAGTGTTCAGGGTTGGCGGCGAGAAAGGCTGCCCATGCCTCGCGCCAGTGTTCGAGCGGTTGCGCGTGCATGGCGTCGTAAAGGTGCATGGTGTCGGTGATGCCGAAGTATTTGAGCAGGGCAGGGGGCGTGCCTTGGAAAATCACGGTGCCGTGGTGGACGACGGTCACCCAGTCGAAGACGCTGATTTTCGCGAGATTGTGGATGATGCACAGGAAGGTTTTGCCGCGTGAGGTGACGAGGTTGCGCAGCAAATCAAGAATTTGGGTTTCAGCCTTGGGATCGAGGCCGGAGGTCACCTCGTCGCACACTAAACAAGCCGGGTCGAGGGTCAGCTCGACGCCGAGGCCCAATCGGCGTAGTTGACCGCCGGAGAGCGCGCTGATGCGTTTGTCGCGATGTGCTTCCAGCCCAGTGATTTCGAGCACGGATGCCATGCGGCGTTTTTTTTCGGCGTCATCGGCGACGGTTAGGTCGAGTGCCGCTTGGAAGGTTTCGTTGACGGTGAGGCAGGGGAACGCGTTCGTGAATTGCTGGGCGAAACCGACGTGTCCCGCGAGGTCATCCGGGGTGCTAATGGGGACTTCGTCGAGGAACGATGTGCCGGTGGCTGGCAGCAGCCGGAGCATTGCTTTTACCAAGGTTGTTTTGCCGCAACCCGAAGGACCGATGATGGCGTTTAAGGCATTTGGCCGGAAGGACGCGCTGGCATTGGAGAGGATTTCCGGACCGTCTCCGGATGCGCGGACAGTGAGGTTTTCGCAACGCAACATGTTGAATAAAAAAGAAGTATGTTTTTAACGGAAAGAAGGGAGACGGGGCGCGGCGGAGCTTATTCTACCGTGAGGCTCTTGGAGAGGCTGCGTGGTTTATCTATCTCGCAATTGCGCAGGCAGGCGAGGTGGTAGGCGAGGAGCTGCAGGGCAATGACTGCGGGTATCGGAGCCACAAGCGGGTGCGTTGCAGGGATTTCTATAAACTCGTCCATGTGCCGAGCGGCCTCGGTGTCGCCGGCATTGATCACGCCGATTATGTATGCACCGCGAGAGCGGCACTCTTCGACGTTGATGATCATCTTATCGCGTTCCGCTTCGTCGCAGCACGCCAGCGCGATGACGGGCGTTCCTTGTGCGAGCATGGCGATGGGACCGTGCCTCATCTCGGAGGCTTGGTAGCCTTCGGCGTGAATGTAGGAAGTCTCTTTGACTTTGAGTGCGCCTTCAAGCGCAACGGGATACATCGTGCCGCGCCCGATAAAGTAAATGTGTTCAACGTCTTTGATCTTTTGGGCGATTCTTTTGGCAACATCGTTGACCGGAAGCGTGCGCCTCACGATGTCGGGGAGGGAGGCAATGGCGTTGGCGAGTTCTAATCCGCGTTCCCGCGAAAGCCGTCGTCCTCGCCCTAATTTCAGTGCCATTAACAGCAGGACGATGACCTGGCTCGTGAACGCTTTGGTTGACGCCACGGAGATTTCCGGACCGGCGCGTAGATAGACGCCACGACCGGCTTCGCGCGCGAGCGTCGAGCTGACGACGTTGCAAATGCTCGTCACGAACGCGCCTTTTAACTTTGCCTCGCGCAGGGCGGCGAGCGTGTCGGCTGTCTCTCCGGACTGGGAAATCGCGATCGCGAAATCGTGTTTGTCGAGGATCGGGTTGCGGTAACGAAATTCCGATGCTTGCTCGACCTCCGTTTGTATGTCGGCGAGTTCCTCGAATGCGTATTCGCCCGCCAGACCTGCGTGGCGCGAGGTGCCGCAGCCCAACATTACCACGCGTGTCAGTTCCGAAATCTTGCACGGCGCGGCGTCCATGCTCGAAAAGACGGCGGTGGCATTTTCAAAGTCTATCCGCCCCCGAATGGCGTCCGTGATAGACTCCGGTTGCTCGTGAATTTCCTTCAACATGAAATGCGCGAATCCGTTCTTGCGCACCGCTTCTTCTACTTCGTCCAGCTCCGGCACCGTGCGGCTGACGGGAATGCCGCCCAAGTTACGCACTTCGACATCGTCCACCCGAACGATTGCCACCTCGTTGTCGTCGAGGGAGATAATGCGTTGGGTGTGTTCTGCGATTACCGAAGTGTCTGAGGCGACGATGCTTCCGCCGACGCCGATGCCGATGGAAACAGAGCTGCCGCACTGCGCCGTGACGATGTGGTCGGGTTCCAGCGCGGACACCGCCGCGATGCCGTAGGCACCGATCACCCTGCGCAATGCTTCGCTGACGGCTTGAAAAATGTCATTTGTGTAAAACCAGCCGACAAGGTGCGCCAACACCTCGGTGTCCGTTTCGGAGACAAAGCGACTGCCCTTGCTTTCGAGGAAGGAGCGCAGGGCGCGGTAGTTTTCGAGAATGCCGTTGTGGACAAGGGCGATTTTACCGGACGCGTCGAGGTGCGGGTGTGCGTTTGCCTCGGAAGGGTTCCCGTGCGTCGCCCAACGCGTGTGTGCGATACCCGCTGCGGCAGCTCTCGCTCGGTCAGGTGCCCACTGCGCCCGTGCTTTCTTTTCCAACGCCGCTATTGTGCCGAGCGTTTTGACCACGGTGATGCCCCCGTTTTCGGTTATTGCCATTCCCGCCGAGTCGTAACTGCGGGGTTCCAGTTTCCGCAGTCCTCTGACGAGGATTTCTGGGGCATTTGCTTTGCCTACGTATCCGACGATTCCACTCATGAGAAAAAAGTTTTCCGTTCGCGTTGATTTTTTCAATTGGCGGAAGGCTTGTGAATCCGACCGCACGTGTTGTGTGCCGGAAAATCCCACCGTCGTGGGCGGAGTCAACCCCGCTCTTCCATACGCCAAAATTTTTCAAAAAAAACTTTGACACGCCTTTTCCTAATTGCCTTCCTCGTGCGCTTCCCTTCGGGGGAATGTCTCACTGTCCAGTAGCTCAGTGGTAGAGCGATTGACTGTTAATCAATGGGTCGCAGGTTCGATCCCTGCCTGGACAGCCAGTTTTCGAGCGGGGCAACTTTTGTTAATGTAAACGAGATTAAAGCCGGATTTAGGCGCGATTAAGCAAGTTGCCAAAAACTTCACCACCGGCGGCTGACGCCGCCTCGCCCTCCGGCTCGACGCTGACAGCGGCGTTTGCGCCGCGATGTCGGCAATGCGCCGCTCGCGTGGACATGCGCAGCTTAGCTGAGTTGTTGGTGAAGGCGTGCGGTGCCGCCGTGAGCGGCAACATTTTTTGCGGTGGCGTGCCTGTGCGCATCTTCGGGCAAAAAACTAATCTTTTATTCTTTACTAAATAACACAATTCTACATGCCTCCTGCCCGTAAAAACCAATACCGACCACCACACAGACCACAATGCCTACTACAACCGAAGCCACCGCCACCGCCCAGCCCGACCTTTTCACCGCCAAGGAGGAGAACCCGTTCTCGTCCACCGTCGTCGAACTCGGTCAACTTGCCGCCTCATGGTCGCTCGAACACATCGAGCGTCTCGTGCGCGAGCAGGGACGCCGCGCCGTCTGGGGCGGTTTTGCGTGGGACTCGCCGCTGTTCCGCGCCACCGACGTTATCCCCGTCTCCATTATGGAGTTGTGGCGCAAGGAGAGTCACCTCGCCGAGCAGATCGCCGAGAGCGATTACCAAATCCCCGCCGAGTTTTGCTCCATGATTAAGACGATGGCGGGGCGCTGGCACCTGCTCAAAGCGGCGGACTCGCCAATCAAGCGCGTCCTCGCCTTCTCCTCCGGCTGCGAGCCGATCGGAATGGTCATTGAGCACGCCCGTTCGCAGGGCTACGAAATTCACACGCTCGAAGGGGCGACCGCGTTCCGCGTCGGCGAGCGCAGCGAGGCAGCCGTGCAACTTGTCGCCAACGAAATCCGCAAGACCGCCGTGTGGCTCCAAGGCGGCAAACCGCTCGATGAAGACCGCCTCGGCGAAGAAATCTGCCTCAAAAACGAGGCACTGCGCAAAATCGCCCGCATCCTCGAACTCCGCCTCAAACGCCCCTACCTCGTCGGCTCGCTCCCCGCGATGTGGCTCCTCGGCGGCAGCAGCGGTTTTTTCGGCAACCAGAAAAAATTCTTTGAAATCCTTGACCGCCTCACCGCCGAGTTGGAGGAAGCCGTCAAAGTCCCCGACAACCGCCCCTATTTGCCGCTCATTCTCGCCGGTGGTCCTCCCGGCGGAATGTCCTTCTTCAAACTCCTCGATCAGCACAGCACCGTCCTCGTGGGCTTCGTTCTTCTCGGCACTGCCCTCTACCGCGAGGACGTCTCGCCCGCCGAATCGCTTGTGCACTACCTCTTCGACTCGCAACTGCGCGGCGAACTCGGCGAGGCGACTGGCGCGAGTGCCGTCTTGCGCCGCCGCGGCATTGAGGAACTCATCGCGAAAACCGGTGCCAAAGGGCTGATTTCCTCCGCCATCACCGCTTGTCCCTATGCGAGCTTGGTGCAGCAATTAGAACGAAACTATTTCCGTAAAAAGGGTTTCCCCATTGTCGCCCTCGAACACAGCGTCCACAACGACCCCGTCACCGAGGAGCAGACAATGAAAATCAAGGCGTTCCTCGAACAGCTCACCGGCGACGCGTTGTGAACCAATGTCCGCCGCAGTTGCAACTTTCTCACTTCTAATTACAGACACCCGCCGCACAGTTTTTCACCATCCACGATAACGACCAAAACACCTATGTCCGCACACACAACACCCGCCGCACTCACGCCCATTGAGGAAGTGCACGCCTTCCTGAAAAAGGCCGGCACCTATCACCTCGCCACCGTCGCCGACGCGCTGCCCAAGAACCGCCCGTTCGGCACCGCGCTCCTTTTTGAGGGCAAACTCTATTTTCAGACCAGCCGCACAAAGGACGTCTCGCGCCAAATCGCCGAGAACCCAGCCATCGCCATCAGCGCGTTCGACGGCAAACGCTGGCTGCGCATCGATGCCACCGCCATCGACGATCCGCGCCTTGCACCTAAAGAGGCGATGCTCGACGACTACCCGCAACTGCGCACCCGCTACCGTGCCGAAGCACCGGACACACAAGTCCTCTTTTTAAGCGACGCCACCGCTACTATTGAGGAGTTTGGCGCCCCCAAAAAGACACTGCGCTTCTAACCGCCGCCGCCAACCCGCACACGGGGGCGTTTTTTTCTAAAATGATATTGTGCCTCACTTTCGCCGATAGCAGTGTGCCAGTCTTTCTTCTTACAAAAATGAAGTTGTGGCAAAATCTCATTAACAAAGGCGCGAAGATTTTTGCGGGCGAGGTGTTCGCAGGCGGAGCACTGGCGGGCGGTCTTGGCGGCGCTGCCGCGCTCGCTCACGACGCCGTCGTCCGCCGCGCTGGTCGCCTCATTGACTACCTCACGCTCCACTCCTACGGCATCTCCGACCCCCGCCGCCGACGGCGATTACGCCGCCCTCCTCTCCGGACACATGGGCGAGGCACCCCTGCCTCTGGAGTGCGGGCTGCCTCTGGAGTGTGTAACCTCAATTAACAAAGCAGAACTAAAACACTTCTGTCTTTCCAAGCATCGAAATGGCGAAGTGTTGGAAAACTATTACTCGACAACCACAAAACATCCTCCATTTTTCTATTTGGTCAAGGCCACCGAACAGAATTTCACCGCTATTGGGATTCAATGCATATGGTGATTTATCATAACATATTCATTAAGCGGAAGTTAGTGTATTAAAATTATACTAACAAGCTCATTCTTTCATTTTTTATTGTGATTAACACTAACTTGATTGAAATGACCCTCTTATGAATCGCATTTACCAAGGCCGTGTCAGCAAAGTGGAAACACAAGATGTTAACCAACAATGGCAATTACTGCAAAATTGGGAGGGTGAACTCTGGCTCCACCACGCCCTTTTTCAGGACGCGGTGAACTACTACATCACCGCCATCGCCGCGCTCGGCTCGTCGCCGGACAGCCCGCTGACCAGGTTGCAAGCACTGCTCCGCGAGGTCTGGGACTCCGCCGACAAAAAAGGCCAGAAGCGCGAAGGCATGGGCAAGTCCTTCCAGCGCGTCTGGCAACTCGACAACCCGCCGTCGCTTGACGAAGTGGTTGGAAGATTCCGCCAATCGCTGCTCGAAAACGGAGTGACAGCGGAAATCATGCAGGCCGCCGGAGAAAACATGCTGAACGACATTCAAGGCGAGGGCGCGATTCGGGACAATGGCCCTGTTTATTGGCCGTTGTTCTGCAACCCCGATACTAACGCCAATTCGCCTGACGATGTGGCGATGTTGAGTCGGGGAGAAGAGCAAAGCCGCATCCGCCAAGTCCTCCACAATCCCGAAACAAACTCGGATTCCGTAGAATTGGCACCCTTCACCGTGCTTTCTATCGCCTCACCAAACAACAAGACGCCGCTATTCGAAGGAGCAAAGGCGCGAGAAATTTTGGATGCTGCCATCAAAACTGTGTCTGGAGAAAAACCCTTGGAGAGGGACGCCGATGGTAAGTTGGCAAAGATTATTGCCGACTTCTCGATTGCACGGACAGATGCTGCGGAAAACTTCGCGCGGCTCGCCAACATCCTCTCCGAGAAACAGGATGCAAATTTGCAAGTGACGGGATTTGTCGGCAGTTCGGCGAAGGGACAAATCGCGCTCCTCCTCCGCGCCTTTCTGCTTTTTTCCTACCTCGAAAAATCCGAGTTTACACTCGCGCTGCTGCGGCACTTTTGTCCGCCTGCAAAGAAAACCAAAGCACAGGCGGACGAACCGGAGGCGGGTGCATCCGGCAAGATGGTTCCAGGTGCCATTCGCAAGGCGCGCGGCAATCACGGCTACATTTTCCGTGCGTTCACCAGTCTTGGCATTTGGGCGGGAGCGCAGGGCGCGAAACCGACTTGGGGAGATTTCGACGTCGCCGCATTCAAGGAGGCGTTGAAGGTCTGGAGCCAGTTCAAGCAAAACGTCGAAAAACGGGAGGCGAAGTTGGACGACCTCGCAAGGCGGCTGCTTGTTATGAACGGCGAAAACGCGATGGCGGA
>JAISZI010000084.1 GCA_031269335.1 Puniceicoccales bacterium | reverse complement strand
GGGCGTGCCGGATTTGACGGCGGGGGACGGGCGGGGGGCGGGGGGCGGAGGTGGCGTTTCTCCGGTGGAGGGGGATGCCTTTCCCCCGAGTTTTTTACGCAGATATGCGACGACGCCATCAATGCGTTCGGCGGGGATATTGCTGGACGACTGTTTCAGGACGAGGTCAGGGAACCCTTTGCAAATGCAGTCGATAAGGTCTCTGTTTGAGACGTTGATCCCGTATTTATCGGCAATCTCTTTGTTTAGCTCGTAGATGCGTTTTCCGGTGCGCTTTTGTATGGAGCTGTTCTGCGGCGAATTATCCTCTGTTGATGGAGGAGGAGGAGGAGGAGACTGGGGTTTTGCGAATGCCCTGCGTGCTATTTCTTTGATATCCTCCACGTAGAGACCGGTAACATTGCTGGATGCTTGTTTGACGGGCAAATCGGGAAGCTCTTTCCGGATGAGATCTATAAGCTCGCTGTTAGGAATGGGGATACCAAGTTCTTCCGCAAGTTCTTTGGAAAGCTCGTAGATACGTTTGCTCATGTGATCGGATCGGTTCTCAGTGGTTTCGAGGAAGTTCGTGCGAGTGCAGTGTTTAGTGGCGGGAGGGGTCGTCTTAACCCTGCGAAATCCCCTGTGAGGAACGCGCCTCGGAAACGAGGTCAATTATCATGGCGGCGTCGGCTGGGTCGAACCCGGCACCAACTAAGTTTTCGGCAGAGATATTATTGAAAACCTCGAGGCTGTTGAACCCCTTATCAACCAGCTTGCTTGCAAGTTCGGGACTGAGGTTGGGGATGATGTCCACAAGTCCTTGTGCCGCTTTACCTTTGCGGATTGAGAGGGGATCGGCGCGTTCGTGTTTTTTGATGTCAAGTTTCCAGCCGAGGATACGCGAAGTGAGTTTGGCGTTTAACCCCTTGTGTCCGATTGCTTTAGCGAGATGTTTTTCTTCGACTTCAAAGCTGATGCGCTTTTCCTTCGTATCCTTGACGACGTTGAGGGGGGTGGCGGGCTTGATCGCTTCGCGCAAAGTCTGCACCGGATCGGGATACCAGCGGAGGATGTCAACTTTTTCGTCATTAAGCTCTTTTACGATGCTGCGCACGCGAGTGCCACCTGCGCCTACGCAGGCACCTACGGGGTCAACGCGGGGATCGCGCGAGTCCACGGCAATTTTGGTGCGCGAGCCTGCTTCGCGTGCGAGGGCGGCGATGAACACGGTTTTGTCGGCGATTTCGGACACTTCGCTTTCGAGCAGTTTTTTCACAAAATTAGGGTTGGAGCGGCTAAGGATAATTTCCGGACCGCTAGCCCTATTTTCTATTTCGAGGAGGAGGCAGCGGATGCGATCCCCTATTTCAATTTTATCCTTTGAGGTGCGTTCCCCGGCGAGGAGCGTCGCCTCGGCTCTGTCAAGCTCCACGATGATATTGCCGTGGTCGTAGCGGCGGACAGTGCCGACGACGATGGAGCCGATCTGCCCCTTAAATTCGTCAAAAACGCGGTCTTTTTCTATTTGGCGGAGGATATGCTTAAGTGCTTGTTTTACAACGGACGCCCCAATGTGACCGAGTGCTTCGGGGTTAAATTCCTTTTTAACGACATCGCCGACTTGCGGGTTTGGGATGAAGCGGGCGGCTTCATTGACATGAATTTCCTTTGCGGAGTCTGAAACGGAGTCAACGACGGTCAGGGGTGTGTGGATGGAGAGTTTTCCGTTCTTTGCGTCTATGGTGACCTCTATTTTTTGCCCGTCTTTCTCAGCAGTGTGCTCAATGCTCTTTTTAATTGCATCAATTACTTCGGCGCGAGCTATGTTTTTCTCCTTCTCCATGTGTTCGAGAAAGGTGAGAATGTTGATGTTGTTCGTGCTCATTTGTATTTGCGGTCTGTTCTGTAAGGTGGACGGTGTTTTGAGTTTGGAAAAGCGAGTTGCGCACCCGTTCCCCTCCCCCTGATGATTTCTGTCGGGCTGTGTCTGGGAAAAAAACGGTGTGTGTCAAGGACGGTGAGGGGACACGCGGGAAAACGCGTCCGCTATTTGGCTGTGGGCTGCGGAGATGGGAAAGAGGCAGACAGCACCTTGGGAGCAAAGTGCCGCGCCTGCCTGTCCGCCGCATCCGCTTCTTGTGAATTCTCCCGGAAGCGGGTGATCGTGGGTCAAAGTTTTGCGCCAAGGACCTCGGCGGCGGTGTCGCGTTCTTCGACAAGCTCGTTCACGGAGGTCGCTATTTTTTCGACGGCGAAATCGTCCAACTCTAAGTTGGGGACAACTTCCCACGTATTGGCTGAGCTTGCCCGCACCGGCAATCCTGTGACGAGACCGGGCACGGTGCCGTATTCGCCCTTCGAGACGACGCCCACGCTAAACCACTCCCCGGCGGGTGTTGGCGTTATGAGGGCGCGGATGGTCTCGATGGCGGCGTTTGCTGCCGAGGCTGCCGAGGAAGAACCACGTTTCTCAATGACGGCAGCACCGCGCTTTTGCACCGCGCTGATGAACGGACCGCGCAGCCACTCCGTATCGGCGATGGCACTGGTAGCGGGCACACCGCCGATTTTGGCATTGTTAAAATCGGGATACTGCGTCGCCGAGTGATTTCCAAAGATGGTGACACCGCTCACGACGGAGTGGTGAACACCCGCTTTTTTGGCGAGCTGGCTTTTGGCGCGGTTTTCGTCGAGGCGAGTCATTGCGAAAAAACGCTCCTCCGGCACACCGGCGGCATGACGTAATGCAATAAGCGCGTTCGTGTTACATGGGTTCCCGACGACGAGCACGCGTGCGTCCCCAGCGGCGTTTGCCGCAATTGCCCTGCCCTGCCCAACAAAAATTTTTCCGTTGATGCCGAGCAAGTCCTTGCGCTCCATACCCGGTCCGCGCGGCACAGAACCAACGAGCAACGCCCAGTTCACATCTTTGAACCCAACGGCGAGATCGCTCGTCTCAACGACGTCCACGAGCAAAGGAAACGCGCAATCATCAAGCTCCATGACGGTGCCAGACAACTTTTTAAGACCCGACTCAATTTCTATAAGATTGAGTGCTACGGGCTGGTCGGGACCGAAAACGGCACCGGACGCGATACGAAACAAAAGCGAATAGCCAATCTGACCGGCTGGACCGGTAACCGCTACTCGAACAGGTTTTTTAACTGCCATGATAAGGATTGAAAAAGAAGATTGAAACGGTCGCCATACTGCCCGTCCTTTGCCTCGGCGCAAACACAAAACCTTTCCTTTCACGGGCAATTTTGCTTTCTCTCCCGTGCTTTTCGCTTTCTCACCATGATGTTCGAACTTGCCGTCTTTTTTTGCATCGCCGCATTCACGCTCACCACGGCTGCCGTGGCGCTACTCCTGCGGAGCGTTCTCCACGGAACCCTCTTGCTTACCACGAGTTGGGTAGGAATCGCTGCCTTTTACCTTTGGGCTGGCGCGCAATTCGCCGCCTTCGCGCAAGTGCTCGTTTATGTCGGTGCGGTCTCAATGGTTGCCCTTTTCGCCGTGGTTCTTACACGCCGCGAGACCGCATCAACGGGAAAAAGCAGCGGCAACAGCACCATTAGGCGCATTCTACCTGCGGTGGCTGCCGCCGCGTTGGTTGCCGCCGTGATAACCAGCGGCGTAGCGATTCACGGCGTAGAGAAAAAACCCATCCCCCATCGGGAAACGGCGGTGCCCGCGCTCACGGTCAAAGAAATCGGGACTCACCTTGCCAACGGCTTTGCTGGCACCCTGCTCATCACGGGGTTGTTGCTGACCGTGGCTTTGCTCGGCGCAGTCGTTATCGCCGCTCCGGAGCCGCGTGTGCCAACAGATAACTCTGCACAAAAATTGTAAGTTGATAGTTTCTGTTCTTAGGGATATTTTCCGCATTATTTTATATTTTACAAAGCCGCTGCGGGACCTCGCTCTTTTCGGCATCGCTACCAAATCATCAAAGAGCCGTTTTTTCTTGTCAGAGGAAAGACTTTGGACAGGGTGACCGGCTTATGCCCTGTTTCTCTGGTTCCGAGATGTGCTCCGTGTCTCACGCCTTTGCCCTTGTCGCAACGGGTCTTATTCTTGCGTCTCTTGTGTTCGCCGGATTTGTCGTGCGGCGGAAACAAATTTCCCCTCCGGAGGTGACTTGGTTGCTGGCAGCGGCGCAAGTTGCGGTTACCCTGTTGTTCAGGGTGCGTTATCGGTTGCGGGTAAAAGGGTTGGAAAACGTTCCCAAGATCGGGGGGCACATTCTCGCGTCGAACCACATCTCATTTATAGAATCAATTTTGATTTCGGCCGTTTGTCGAAGGCACGTAAAATTTCTTACGTGGGCGGGGTATAACAAAGGAGTCATCGCATTGGTAGTAAAGGCATTGCACTTGATACCGGTGTCGCCTGAACGAGCGAAGGAGGCGATCCGCGAGGCGTCGATACGCCTTGAGGCAGGGGATTGCTTAGGGATATTTCCGGAGGGGCAAATTTCGAGGAATGGGACATTGGCGGCGTTTCAGGGAGGGTGTGCACTGATGGCGAGACGGGCGAAAGTTCCCGTGGTGCCTGTCGCTGTGGACGGATTGTGGGGATCGCTGTTTAGCTTCTACGGGGGCAAAGCATTTAGGAAGTTGCCGCGCTGGGGACGCCCTGTTCTCACGCTTGCCTTCGGGGTGCCAATTCCACCGGAGGCGGCGGAGACATTACGCGAACAAGTGCAACTTCTTCTTGCAGAGAATTATGCAGAACGTCCGCAGTTTCGTAAGAATTTGGGGGCAGAACTCGTGAAATCCCTTGCACGCCATCCCAACAAAGTGCTTGTGGTGGACAGAGGCGGAGCAAAACGGGTGGTGCTACGCGGGGCGATGTTGTTGGCATTGGCGCGGCGAGTGGCGCGGGAGTTGAGGCGGCTGCCAGACAAGCGCATCGGCATTTTGCTCCCGCCCGGCGCCGGGGCGACCGTGGCGAACCTTGCTTGTCTCATGCTTGGCAAGTCGCCTGTTAACTTGAACTTTACCCTTGGTGCTAAACAAGTTGAGTCGTGCATCACCATCACGCAGGTTAAGACATTCATCACCGCGCAAGCACTACGCGACAAGATTAGTGAAAAGGCACCGGATTTTCCGTGGGGAATAATGGAGCGTGTCATAGACATCGCCGTCTTACTCAAGACAGCACCTAAGATGCGTATCGCCAGCGACATATTACTTGTATGGTTGGTGCCGACACCATTGTTGCGCCTGTTCTGGCGTGTGTCCTCGCGAGGCGGGGATGCCGAAGCCACCGTGCTTTGCACAAGTGGCAGTTCCGGTCTCCCCAAGGGCGTGCCGCTTTCACACAAAAACATTCTTGGGAATTGTTCACAGTTCGACGATACCCGCCTCGTTGCTCCAGACACCGTAATGCTCGGTAACTTACCCATTTTCCACAGTTTCGGAATCACGGTCACTCTTTGGTTTCCGCTCCTACGCGCCATCCGCGTCGTCAACACCCCCTCCCCTCTGGAACTTACCCGCAACATCACCGCTATTCGCGAAGAACGTGTTACTTTAATTTTAGGAACACCCACGTTTTACCGAGGTTATATGAAAAAAGCAGGACCAGAAGATTTTTCCTCGGTAAAAATGAGTGTCGCCGGTGCGGAAAAAGTGCCGGAAGGCTTTGCAAATGAATGGGAAAAGCATTTAGGGGGACGTTTCATAGAAGGCTATGGTGCAACGGAAACCACCCCTGTTGCCTGCATTAACATCCCCGATATTAACGATCCTACTGCGATCCACGGTGTTTTTTGCGGAAATAAAACCGGTTCTGTGGGACGCCTCGTCTGCGGTCTCGCGGCGCGTTTTACCAATCCACTGACCAACGAGTCCGACCCCGATGCGGGGCTTCTCTGGCTCAAAGGCGTTAATGTCTTTTCCGGTTACATTAACGATCCCCAACGCACGAACGAAGTCCTCACCTCCGACGGTTGGTATTGCACAGGCGATATCGCCCGCCGTGACCCCGACGGCTTTATTTTCATTGAGGGAAGACAATCCCGATTTTCCAAAATCGCGGGTGAAATGGTGTCCCACGGCACAATTGAAGATGCCGTGCGCCGCGCCCTTGACATGAAATTCGGCGATGACGCCCAACAACGGATCGCCATTTCCGCCCGCCTAGATAAGGTAAAAGGTGAAAGTCTTGTGCTGCTGACAACCCTTGACATTGAAGGCGACACGCTGCGCACCGCGCTGGCAAAAGAAGGTCTCTCAAACCTCTGGATACCGCGAATTGTGAAACGCGTTGACGCGATTCCTGTGTTGGCAACGGGAAAACTTGATTTGCCCCGCCTCCGTGAATTAGCGGCGGAATGACACCCCCGTTTACCCCGTGCCGATGCCCGATGACGCTGACGCCCGCATCGTCTTGTTCCACGTAGAACACTTTCTCTTTCCCCCTGATTTGCCCCGCCTACTTCCCTTTTCTGCCGCAGATGCCCAAGCCTATTTGCAATGCAGAAATATCCGCCGGACTCACGCCGCTGATGCGGGAGGCTTGAGCGAGGGTCAGCGGACGAATCTGGCGCAATTTTTGCCGTGCCTCTATGCGTAAACCGTGAACCGAGTCATAATCTAAATCCATTGGCACTTTCACGTTTTCATACTCCTTGCGCCGTGCAATCGCCCGCAAGTCGCGTTCGAGGTAACCCCAGTAGCGCACACGATAAAGCACCTCCGATTTCAGTGTTTCCGGCAAGGCGCGAAAATTAGCGGGCAAATCTACTGGTTCTCGCTCTTGATCTCGCCGCAAAACATCGCCAGCAAGACCACCAGTGATAGCGATTTTCTCCAGCATTTCGCACCAATACGCGATTTTTTCGGCTTTTTCCCGCATCTTTTCTTTTCGCTGTGCCGACACCAAACCTAAACGCGCCGCGTGGTGCCAAAGACGGGATTCGGCACTGCCGTGGTTGAAGAGCAGTCGATATTCAGCGCGACTCGTGAACATCCGGTAAGGCTCGCGGGTACCTTTAGTCACGAGGTCGTCCACAAGCACGCCGGCATATCCCTCGTCCCGCCCAATGACCAAGGGCGTCAAACCGAGAACTTTCGCAGCGGCATTAGTGCCTGCGATAAGCCCTTGGATGGCTGCCTCCTCGTAGCCGGAAGTCCCATTGATTTGTCCCGCAAAAAAGAGATTCGCCACCGGCTTGGTTTCCATGGAGGGAAAAAGCTGCGTTGGCGGCGCATAGTCGTATTCAACGGCGTAAGCAGGACGCGTCATCACGGCGCGTTCAAGCCCCGGGACACTGTGAAGCATATCCAGTTGAACATCAAAGGGTAACGAGGAAGAAAATCCGTTGACATACCACTCATCGGTGTTGCGTCCTTCTGGTTCGAGAAAAAGTCGGTGGGATTCTTTGTCAGCAAACCTGACAAATTTATCCTCAATGGACGGGCAATAACGCGGTCCCACGCCAGTAATTGCCCCATTGTAAAGCGGCGATTTGGAAAGGTTCGCAGCGACAATACGCCCGGTGGCAGCACCGGCATCCGTTATCCAGCAAGAAACTTGGTCTGTGCCCGGTTGCCAGCCAAGTCTGCGTTGACCTGCGGGGTGTTCCACGTGGAACAAATTCTCGTCGCCACGGGTATCATAAAAACCGAAGAAAGTGGGACAGGCGTCACCTTCTTGCTCGATACACCGGGAAAAATCCACGCTTGTTCCGAGGATGCGGGGTGGAGTGCCGGTTTTGAGGCGTTCCAGCTCAAAGCCGTTTTTGCACAAGCTCCCGGAAAGTGTTTTGGCAGAAAAGTCGCCCATGCGCCCTCCCTCGGTTTTACTTGCGCCAATGTGCATGATGCCCCGTAAGAAGGTGCCTGTGGTCACGACAACGGTCTTTCCGTAAAAAACGAGGTCAAGATTCACGCGAACCCCGAAAATGACACCGTTTTCAACGAGGATTTCCGTAACTATGCTTTGGAAAAGGGTGACGTTCGGATACAGTTCCAGCGTGTGCTTCATCCGAAATTGGTAAGCTTTTTTGTCACATTGGACGCGTGGTGCCTGCACAGCGGGACCTTTTGAGGCATTGAGGAGGCGAAATTGGATGCCCGTAGTGTCGGCGCAGACACCCATTTCGCCGCCGAGAGCATCGAGTTCGCGAACAATGTGCCCCTTGGCTTGCCCGCCGATGGCGGGATTACAGCTCATTTGGGCAATGGTATCCACATTCCCTGTGAGCAGAAGGACGCTGGCGTTCATGCGGGCGGCGGCAAGGGCGGCTTCGACGCCGGCGTGCCCCGCGCCACAAACGATAACGTCGTAGGGAAGGGAGGGTTCGAGACGAATCTGCTTGGTCTGATACATGGTAAAAGAAGGCGCAAAAGTTAGGGCTACGGCTGCGGCGGTGCTGCCGGTTCCCATCGCCAGAGTGTCAGTTCGCGCCAGTTTCGCGGAAAACCCATCATTTCGGGTGAAACACTGGAACACTTTGGAAATTCTTCGAGAAGTAAACCAATAGACTTGACCCATAGCGTATGGTTGCGCCGGTGCATTTGGCGAAGTATGTAAGTCACCAGCGCGAGGGTAGCATAGATACGGGAACTGGGCGATTTCAGTTTATTCGTCACTAAATGCTTCAAGAGAAGAATAGGTTCACGCTGGGAAATGCGGGGTTGTTCGACAATATTGCGATTCCAAAGACGGCTGTGGTGAGCGCAGACATTGCGCACGTAATTGAATGTGCGTAACCATGTTGAGAATAAATTGGGATCGTCAACCCCGTAGAGACGGGAGACGGCTTGTTGGTCGTTAAACTTCATTCCTCCAAAAAAGCGGGAAAGCAATCCGAAGTCCCAAATCTCAATTGCCACCCAAATTGGAATTTTTTGCCCGTATTTTATGATAAAACTTCGGACAAAATCCTCTTGGTCATCGCGGGCGAGGAGGAGATGGTATTTGTTGAGCCATACCTGATACCATGTCTTATCACGACGGTTACTCTCGCCGTGCGTGAACGCATATCGCAGGAGGCTGGGGTTTTCGTGTGCAAAAATATCTTTTTTCCCCAAGTGATGCGCGATTGCCACGCGCACCGAAATTTCCACAGAACGCAATACCGTTAACATGCTTGTTCTTAACGATTTATCAAATTCGTAGAGCCGGATAACATCCTCAAAATTTGCTTCGGGCACAAAGGCATCCAAACGTTTGCCATCCGAGCCGACACGGCGAAATGGGTGAAAGTAGGAACTAAGACGATAGTAACCTTCATTCCGAAGATAATAGTCCGCTTCGTCCGGATTTTCCACTTGCATCCCGCGGCGAACGAGGAGTGCGCGTTGCTCTTCAATGGATAAAAAGGGTTTGTTGTAGGCTATTACGAGATCCATGCAGAAAAGAAAAACCTGTTCTTGTGCCAAAGCAACAGCGGAACAGGTCGTATTGTAGCTAACGCGGTCGATCTTAATTGAGATTAAAAAAAGACCGTGAGGCGAATCCGAGCCGCTCACTCCGCCGAGAACTACACGGCAAAAACCGACGTTTTCCCGAAAAAGGGGCAATGCTCAAATCCGTGTCGGCACCCTGCATTATCATACCGCTTTCGCAAGTAAAAAAACAATGTCTCCCTTTTTTTCTTTACCCGCCGAGGCGTTACCATTGGTCTTCTCGTGTAACTCAGTTTTTAAGTTGAATCTTCCCCCAAACATTTCTAACTCCCGCCACCGACAAGACCTTTTTTTTCACTCACCACCAGCCATGTGCCGTTTCATTGCCAGCTTACTCGTCATTTTCAGTTTTACTTTTGCAGTGGTCGCTGCATCAGCCGCCCCCGCGCCTGCCGTTTCCGCCGCCGCCGCTGGACCAGCTCGTCCGCCTCTCATTGTGCGCACTTCCGACGGTCTGCCGATGGAGGTCGCGCTTGTCAGCGTCCACCGTGGCGCGGTGCGCGTTCGCAATCTTGCCTCCAATCGGGAGATTCCGCTCTTGTTCGCCAAGCTCGATGTTAGGACGCGGAAAGTCATAGAAGACGAGATTATGAACGTCCGCAAAAATGTCCGCGGCGGTTTCAAGTTTGGTGCCGTCGTTGAAAGTAATCCGTCGAACTTGAAGCCCTTTACCGCAATCTCCCGCAAGGCGAGTCTGCAAGTCGGCGAACAAAGCACTAATTCGCGTATTGTTCCCCCAGGCGGATACTGCGTTCGGTTGAGCAACGTATCTTTAGCCAAGGCTCCACCTACCGTTGATTTGCCCGTGGAACTGCATCTTTTTTGGTATAAATCCGCTGGTAGGACCGGGTGGGAATCTTCGTCTCCCGAAAAAGTTAACCTTACCATCTCCGACCTCCCCGGAGAGTATCTGTCCCACCCTGTCAAATTTGAGAGCAATGCCTACAAAGGATTTGTCGCCATAATTATCAATCCAGCAAACGGTGCTATTTTGTGGAAACGCGCCGACGGGACCTTTGCCACCGAATTTCTCAAAGACGCCGAAAAACGCCTCGGCACAACAACACTCCCGCCTACCCCTTAAACTCCGCTAATCGCTGTTCCTTTTTTCAGGTAGAAACACTTCCATCACGCATGTCCAACACCAACGAAACAAAAAAAGATGCCGAAAACGCTGCCCCAGCAGCTACTTCCACACTCATTCAAAAAAAATTCCTCGAACAGCGGAAAATTTTCCTCTGGGGTGAAGTTAATGATGAGTCCGCCCGCGATGTCACCGAAAAGTTGCTCTACCTCGAAACGAACGACGCGGGTAAAGACATCACTTTTTACATCAACACCCCCGGCGGTTCCATCACGGCAGGCATGGCGGTTTATGACACTATTCAGGTCATCTCGTCTCCTGTGCGCGTAATCGTTACCGGCATGGCGGCGAGCATGGGTTCCATTCTCCTCAGCGCAGGAAAAAAAGCGGGCAACGGCGGTCGCCTCCTTTTCCCCCACTCGCGCGTTCTCATCCACCAGCCCCTCATCATGGGGCGCATCGAAGCGCCTGCGGTTGACATCAATATCCAAGCGCAAGAAATGGAAAAACTCCGAGCCGAGCTTAACCAAATCCTCGCCAATGCCTCCGGGCAACCTCTCGAAAAGATTGAGCACGACACAGATCGCGATTTTTATTTAGACGCACGCGAAGCCGTCGAATACGGCCTCGCCGACGGTATAATAGATAAACTGTGAGGAGCTTGACGCTCAACTCCTTGAAACATCATGGCGTTAAGTGACAGAGATTACTGGCGGGAGCAGGCGAGGGCGGGCGGTTTTGCGCCTCCTCGCTTTACATGGACGCTTACTCTCATCGCGATAAACGTCAGCGTCTTTCTCCTGCAAGACATCATCCCCGACACATGGGAAGTTGAAGGTTTGGCAATTTCATCAAAAGCCCTTCTTTCGCATGGCTACGTTTGGACACTTCTCACCTACTCTTTCTTCCACGACGGATTTTGGCATCTGTTTTTCAACATGTTCGCCTTCTGGATGTTCGGCAAGGTTGTCGAGAACGAAGTGGGATATGGACGATTCCTCATCACTTATTTCGGAGGAATTATTCTGGGCGGCGTATTCTGGGTAGCATTGACCAAAGTGGGTGGAAATCCGCATGGCCTCGTCGGCGCCTCCGCCGGTGTCAGTGCCGTGATAGCTCTTTTCTTTTCGCGCCATTTCGAAGAAAGACTCCGTTTCATGCTTCATTTCTTTATACCTATTTCCTTGCGCGGCAAATGGTTGTTGAGCACTTTTATTGTGATCACACTCGTCGGATTGTTTCTTGCTGAAATTCCATCTTCTACCGGTTGGTGGTCTGGACTCTGGGAAGACGAGGTCGCTTATTCTGCGCATCTTGGCGGGTTACTTTTTGGTATAGGCATGGTCGTGATCGAGCACCGGCTCGCCATCCTCCCCGTTCAACGCCCCAAACCAGTCATTTCATTCCGGCAGACCGTCTCCGTCCAGACCCCCACGCCCGCCCCAACACCCGCTTCCAGTGAAGACTCCTCCTCTGCCAATGCCGCTTGTTATGCACAACAAGCCGCATCCGCCCCAAAACACGTTTCCGCATACAGCCGCCTCGCCCCTTCCCTAAAAGACGAGGTCAATCGCATCCTCGACAAAATCAACACCTCCGGCATCAATGCACTCACGTCTCGCGAACGAAATGCGTTGGAAAAAGCCCGCGATACACTCACAAGAAAATAAAAACCGTATCTCTTTCCTTCGGTAAACAACTCACTCACACAAGCAACATTACGAAACATGTTCCAAACAAAACAACACCGGGTGCGCACCCTGCTCGCCCTCCTCCTACTGTTCACTGCCACACCCACCGGTCTGCTCACTACCGCCGCCGCACAAGATGCCGCTGCCGAAACCGAGCCGGTAATCAAAGCCGCCGATTCCAAAATCAACTATTCCACTACTCCGGAAATGCGCACCGAGGTGCTCGCCACCGCCTTTTGCCTCGAAAATCTCCACCTCCAAAAAAAACCCGTTAACTCCCTGAACAACAAAGCGATCATCAAAGACTATCTCTCCAATCTCGACACCACCCGCCTCTTCTTCCTCGCCCCGGACGTGCAAGGATACCAAGAGCGTTTTGCCCCCATGCTCGATATCTACTTCAGCCGCGGCAATATCACCCCTGCTTTTTCCATTTACAAAGATTTCCTCGAAAAATTCGACGACCGCCTCGCGTGGATCGAAAAACGCCTCCAACAACCCTTCAACCTCAACACTTCCGCAACCTTCACCCCAGACCGCGGGAAAGCCGATTGGCCGCAAAACAAAACCGAAGCCGACAAACTCTGGGAACAACGCCTCACCCTCGACCTCATCCTCGAAATCCTCGGCGACGGCAAAAAAAACGTCGCCGTCACCCCGGAACGCACCGCCGCCGCCGTCGAACGTATCCGCAAACGTTACAATAAAATAAAAACCAGATTCCGTTTTGAAGCCCATGAAGTCGCAGAAATTTATCTCAACATCCTTACTGCCCAATATGATCCACACACCACCTTTTTCTCAAAACAATCCCGCGAAGATTTTGAAATCGCCATGCGCAACAAACTCATCGGCGTCGGTGCCATGCTCCGCGACGAAGAAGGTTATTGCGTCGTCAAAGAAATTCTTCCCGGCGGTCCCATTGAAGCGTCCAACCGCGTCCGCCCGGGCGACCGCATTATCGCCATCGGGCAAGGAGAAAACGGCGACCTCGTGGATATCATTGGCATGAGACTCCACAAGATCGTCTCCCAGCTCCGAGGTCTCGAAAATACCACCGTCCGCCTCCGCATCGAACCTGCCTCCGACCGCGCCGCCCGTTACACGCTCACCCTCAAACGTGCCGAAATTAAACTCACCACAAAACTCGCCACAGCCACTCTCTTCTCCCTCCCAGTCAACAACAACGGCAACAAAACAATTCCTGTCGGCCTCATAGACCTTCCCGCCTTCTACGGAAAAAGCGAAGGAGATAAAAACTCCTTCAGCACCACCGAAAATGTCGCCGAACTCATCACCAAATTGAAAAAAGCAGGCGTCCAAGGCATTGTCCTCGACCTGCGCCGCAACGGCGGCGGTCTTCTCGACGAAGCCGTCCGCCTCGCCGGCCTCTTCATTCCCGCCGGTCAACCAGTCCTCCAAGTCCGCACCTCCGGCGGTCAAGTCGAACACTACGACACCCCGCCTTCCCCATCCGGTGTCCTCTGGGACGGTCCACTCGTCATTCTCGTCTCCAAAATCAGTGCTTCAGCTTCCGAAATTGTCGCCGGCGCCCTCCAAGATCACCATCGTGCCATCGTCCTTGGCGACGAACACACGCACGGCAAAGGCTCTGTCCAAACTCTACTCGAACTCTCACGATTCTCCAAAACCCTCGGCTCCGCCGCAAAGTTCACCGTCCAAAAATGGTATCTCCCCAGCGGCAAATCCATCCAACTCAAAGGCGTTGAAGCCGATATCCCAGCCCCCTCCATCTACAGCGTCCTCCCCGTCGCCGAATCCGACCTCGAAAACCCCCTCGCATGGGACACTATCGGCTCCGCCCTCGATTCCACCACCTCCACCGCCCGCGCCACCACCCACGGCAACCTCATTAAAGTCCTCCGCGAAAAAAGTAAAAAACGCCAAGAGACTCTCCCCGAATTTAACAACCTTAACCGCATTATCGCATGGACAAAAATCCGCGCCAAATCCCGCACTTTCCCCCTTAACTACGACCTCCTCAAAAAAGAACGCGAAGAAGACAAAACACTCCGCACTTCCGTTCGCAAAACCTACAAATCACTCGACTCAGAAAGATTCAAAGCCGAGGTCATTAAACTCGACGACGCCCTCAAACAAGAACGCGAAGAATCAAAAACCTCCCCCCAAACTAACAAAGAAAACGAAAAAACACCCACCGCTACCTCTCAAAAAAACAAAGATACAGCGGAGGACGAAAACGAAGAGGATGAGGATGACGAAGAGGATGATTACAAAGAGGATGAAAAAAATTCCATCGGGAAGAAAAACACAAATTTCGACGTCCAACGCCGCGAAAGCCTCCGCGTCCTCGGCGACTGGATCGCCCTCCTTCAATCTCCATCTGTAAAATAGCGTAACCGTTCCCGACCTCGGCACCGAGTTCGACGGCTTCCACGGCTCCATCCTTGCTTCGGGTGCTCGCCACCGCTTCAACCTGCGCGCACGCCCCAACGCCAACGCCGATGTCGAGAGCTGCCCACGCAACAATCAAAAACGAGTTCTTCGACCTCGAATCTTTCCTCAGCCCCCAACACTTCATGGCCTCCGTCACCACTTACCAGCACTTCTTCAACTTCGCCCGCAAAAACCGCTCCCGCTCCGACCAAACCCCAGCTCAACTCCTCGCCATAATGCCCCCC
>JAISZI010000069.1 GCA_031269335.1 Puniceicoccales bacterium | reverse complement strand
CGTCTTCAACAAAATGCGGAACCAGTCGTTCTTGTTTCAGAAGGCGGACGCTACGCAAAAACTCTGCGAAAAGATTTGCGATTTATCCGAATTGAATTCCTCCATCTGGCAATTGTCGGTCACGACAAAGAAAGGGTTTTCTGGACAAAAACTAAAAGACATTTGCAAAATTCACGTTGGCATAACAACGCTTTGCGACAGTGCCTATATTTTCCCATTTGCTAATGACGATTGCGATGAAAACTTAATTGTCGCATTGCCGAAAATTCGAGGCCTTTTGAGTAAGGTGAAAATTGAGCGAAACATTCTGAAACCAATCGTCAAAGGCTCAAAATTGAAAGATGCGGCGCAGCCGATTTACGAATACGTTCTGTTTCCCTATAGCCGCGTTAATGGCAAGCACGTCATTATGCCGGAGGACGAACTTCGCGAGTGTTTTCCGTTAGCGTATAGTTATTTGTTGTCTGTAAGACCAGAATTGGACAAGCGCGACAACGGGCGTCCTAACCCAGTTGCGTGGTATGCGTTTGGGAGAACACAAAGTTTGGACACAAGTTTTGGACGAAAAATCATTTTCTCCCCAATGAACGCCAAGCCCAACTTCGTTAATTACGAAAATCCAGAATGCACGTTCTACTCCGGATATTGCATAAAATACAATGGCGATACCCGTGGTTTGCTCTCACAACTAAACTCTCCGCGAATGGAAGAATTTGTAAATATGTCCTGCCGCGATTTTCGAGGTGGCTGGAAGGCATATAACAAAAAGATTATCGAAAACTTTGAGGTCGCGGTTTGAATTCCTTTGCATTATTCACCCGCCTCGCCTTCCTAACCGCCTAACCGCCGCCACCGCGCAAACGCCGCCGCTCACAGCAGTTGGCTGAACAGCGTTCTTGCCGGGACGCGCACGGGGGCGGTTTGCGCGAAGCAGTCGGCGGCGACGAACGGTGCGTCCAACTCCACTTGGAAGGCGTGTTTGGCGTTGGTTTGTTTTTGAAAATGCGCCAGTGCGGGCGAGAGCGGCGCGGCGGTCTGTTTTGCCTCAACCATAAACCACGGCTTGCCGTCGCGAATGACGATGAAGTCCACTTTGCGCTTCATCTTGTCGCGCAGGTAACGCAACTCGAACGTGCCGAAGCCGAGGTCGGTCCAGCCCTCGACCGCTTTCAAGAGGTGGCACGCCACAAGCGTCTCCGCCCGCCCGCCGGCGTCGGCGATGCCCGACCAGTCGCGCAGATACCATTTTGGTTCCTTGCGCAGTGCCTTGGCGACGTTCGTGAACCACGGGCGCACGAGGAAGCCGTGGTGCAGCCGCACGAGCAGTTCGACCCAGCGTTTCACGGTGTCCACGGCGACGCCGAGTTCGTTGGAAAGATTGCTGAAAACGAGTTGCCCGCCGGAACGCCCGGCGAGGACGAGCATCAACGTCTCTATGGCGCCGAGTTCCTGAACCCGCGAGAGTTCGCGCAAATCTTCCTTGGCAAGTTGCTCGTGCAACAGCCGCCGCCATTGGCGGGACGTCCGGTTGTCGCGCATGATAAACGGCTCCGGGAAACCACCGTGCTGCAAGAGCGCCGCCCAGTCGTCATCGTCAACCGGCGACGGTTCGCGAATGAAGTTCTCCTCCGGCGGCACGTCGGTGCGGACGCACTCCGCCACCGACCACGGGTGAACGCGGTAGAGCCGGTAACGCCCCATAATGCTGTCGCCGCCGCGCCGATAGTCATCAAGCCGTGCGCTGCCTGTGACGATGATTTTTGCCCGTTCGCCGTAGGAGTCGTAGAAGCCCTTCACGAGCGTTTTCCAGCGGGAGTATTTGTGAATTTCGTCAAGGACGACGATGGGCGGCTCTTCGCTGACTGCGCCCAGACCAACAGCATCGGCGAGCGCCCCCGTGCCGTGTTGCATAACGTGCCGGTCGTCCATGTTGTCCCACGACAAATACTGCGTGGCGAGCGAGCGAGCCGCCGTCGTTTTGCCGACTTGGCGTGCGCCGCTCAAAAACGCCATTTTGCCGGTCCGCGAAAAGTGTTCCCGCAAGATGGAATCGTAGAGCCGAGGGCGAGTTTCCATGGGGACCATTTTCGCGTATGTCGCAAAATAGTCCAGACCGTTTTGCGATTGCCGCGAAAATGGTCCTGATCGTTTGCCGCCGAAACGAGGCGAGCGGCGGCACGATTTTATTTCTTGTATTCTTTACTTAATAACGTAACTTTCCGCGCCTTCCTTTTCTCTAATCCTTCTAATGCAGCATCACGCACTCGACATCACCACAGCTTCCCGCTGGGACTACGCACCGCTCAAACCCGTTGTTGGGCTGGACATCGGCTCGCGCGGTTCCAAGGGCGTCCTTTTGCGCGGCGACGACGTGTTCACCGCCTTCGTCGCCACCGGTCTTTTTATGCAGGAGACTGCCGACGAGTTGCTCGCACTGCTGCTCGCGCAGAGCGGGCTGGGACGCGACGACCTCGGTTTCATCACCGGCACCGGCTACGGGCGCATCTCGCTCAAATACGAGACGACGCCCTACAAGGTCGTCACCGAAATCAGTTGCCACGCGATGGGTGCGCACGCGGCGTTGCCGGAGACGCGCACCATCATTGACATCGGCGGGCAGGACTCGAAGGCGATCAAAATTGACCCTGCCACGGGCAAGGTCATCGAGTTCGTGATGAACGACAAATGCGCCGCCGGCACGGGGCGTTTTCTTGAAAAGGCGGCGGTGCTGTTGGGGATTGAGCTGGATGAACTCGGTCCCGTCGCGCTTGAGGCGAAAAACCCCGCGCCCGTGTCGAGCCAGTGCGTCGTCTTTGCCGAGAGTGAAATGATTTCGCTGCGCGCCCGAGGCGAGCGTGCTGGCGATCTTGAAGCGCGGGCGAACATCGCCGCTGGCGTGCATTACTCGGCGGCGCGGCGCGTGAAGAATCTCCTTGGGCGCATCGGCATTCAGCCCGGATTGGCGTTCACCGGCGGAGTCGCAAACAACCCCGGGATGTGGCGCGTCCTCGAAGAACTCCTCGGTGCGCAGTTTCAACGTCCGAAAATTGACCTCATCTACGCCGGCGCAATCGGTGCCGCCATTTACGCCGGACGCGCCCTCGCCGCCCAAGCCAGTGCCACTAACGCAGCTCTGTAACGGCATCGGCGGTGAGTCGTCCGTCTTCCAAGCGCAGGCGGCGGCTGGCGCGGGCGGCAAGTTGCGTGTCGTGGGTGGCGATTAAAACGGCGGTGTTGGCGCTGACTTGCGCGAAGAGAAAGTCGGTGACGATCGCGGCGGTGGCGGGGTCGAGATCGTTGCTTGGCTCGTCGGCAAGGAGGACGGCAGGGCGCAAAAGAACGGCGCGGGCGATGGCGACGCGGCGGCGTTGCCCAAAGCTGAGTTGGTGGGGCAGGTGTGTCGCCCGCTCGGTGAGACCGAGGACGGCGAGAAGGGCGTCGGCGCGGGCGATGGCGGCGTCGTAATCGGCGGGCGCGAGATTAGCCGCGAGCCATGCGGGGAGAAGGACGTTTTCGCGGGCACTCAGCGCGGGTGCGAGCTGCGAACTCTGGAAGACGTAGCCGACAACACGGCTGCGCAGCGCGGCGCGCTCGACGTCGGTGCGCGGCGCGTCTGTCTCGCGAATGGAGACGACACCGCCGTCAGGTGCGTGGAGGAGACCGAGAATGTTCAACAGGGTTGTCTTGCCGCCGCCGCTGACGCCTGTGAGGGCGACGCTTTCGTTGGCGCGGAGTTCCAGCGAAACGCTGCCGAGCACGTCAACAGCGGCTCCGTCGGCGTGGTAGGAAAACGAAATGTTGCTGGCTCCGAGGAGGAGCGTCGTTGAAGGCGAAGGGCGGGCGGAGGAAGCGGCGAGGGAAGGCGTCGGCGCGTTATTGGAGCGCGGCGACTCCTTTTTGCTCACGATCCGCAGTGCCGCCGGCAATGCGGCAAGGGCACCGGCGGCGGCGTAGAGCGCGACAACGGCGGCAGCGGCGAACGCGGTTGCGCCGAGACTGGTTTCGAGCGGCAGTACCCTGGCATTATGGAAAATGACGGCGGCGGCTTGGTGCAGGACAATGCCGATGAGGACGCCCGCCAGCGCACCGGCGGCAGCGAGGGTGAGTGCTTCGCCAACGATAATCGCGAGCACGTGGCGGTGCGTGGCACCGACGGCGCGGTAAAGTGCCCACTCGCCTTCCCGCTCGGCGATGCTTGCGGCAAATTGTGCCACGAACGCCGCCGCGCCCGCCAGTGCCGCCGCGCTGCCGACAAGGGCGAGGACGAGCAGCGTGGCATCCAGCAACTTCTTCGTCTTTGCGAAGACGCTGTCGGCACGGAAGACGCGGACGTCGCCGAGTTTGGCTGCGGCGCGGGCGAGGGCGTCGAGGTCGGTGCCCGGCGCGGCTTCAAGCAGCAGCGCGGAGACGAGTTGGGCGGGCGGAGCACCGGCGTCGCGCCAGCATTGGGCGAGTGCGGGCGAGTTGGCCGCGAGCGTGCGGGCGGTGTCGAGGGGCAGTAAAATGGAGAAGTCGAGCGAGGTGCCGGTCTCGCCGAGCCGTTGCGAGACGGTGAACACCCGCCCCAGCAGCTCCACCCGGGCGCCGGCGGCGGCAACGCCCTGAAGCACCTTGTTGCCGAGGACGGCGAACGAAACGGCGTCAACTTTACCTGCCTCCGCACCGTCTCCCGCCATGCGCCGCAGCGACTTCGGCTCCACGCCCACCAGACGGATTTCGCTGCCGCCGCTGCAGCAAGAGAGTTTGAGCGTCTGCGTGAAAAACTGACGTTCGACGTGCACAACGCCCGGGAGCGTCGCCGCTGACGTTGCAAGCGCCTCCGGCATATAGACGTTGAGCGGCGCACCGGCGAAGAGGACGCGTTCGGCGTCCACGCCGACGGCGTTTCCGGGGAGCACGAGCAGGTCGGCGCCGAGGCGACGGCGTCCGGCTTCAAGGGCGTTTTCCGCACCGTCGCGCAGCAGGGCGAACGCGAGGAGCAGTGCCGCGCCAAGTGCCGTGACGAGCATCGCCGCCAGCGATTGACGCCACCGGTGCGCGATACTGCGGCGGACGAGACGCGCCGCATCGCAGAAAAGCCGCTTGGCGGTTCGCATTTTCATTGCGTCAAATCTCGTAAGCGGCGGTGTCGCCGCCGGCGGGGTGAGATCGCAGCTCGAGTTCTTCGAGCAGTTGACGGCGGAGTTCTTGAAAAACAGCGCTCTCGCGCTCGCGTGGGCGGGCGATGGCGACGGGTTGTATGTGCTTGATATGCCCTGGGCGCGGGGAGAGGACGACGACGGTGTCGCCGAGGTAGAGCGCCTCCTCGACATCGTGCGTGACCATTACGACGGTGATTTGCTCCTCGCGCCAGATGCGCTCCAATTCGGCTTGGAGGCGCAAGCGCGTGATGGCGTCGAGGGCGCCCAGTGGCTCGTCAAGCAGCAGGATGCGCGGGCGGGAAGCGATGGCGCGGGCGATGGCGGCGCGCTGCGCCATTCCGCCGCTGAGCTGGGCAGGCCACGCATCGGCGAACTCGTTCAGGCCGACGAGCGCGATATAATGGGCGACACGGGCTTCGCGCTCGGCGGCGGGAAGGTTCTCCAGACCGAAGCCGACGTTGGCGGCGACGGTCAGCCACGGGAGCAAACGGTGATCTTGGAAAACGAGACCCTTGTCGGGACCGGGACCGCGCACGGGCGCACCGTCAAGGAGCGCGAAACCGCCGTCGGCGTCGGCAGTTTCGAGGCCGGCGATGATGCGCAAGAGCGTTGTCTTGCCGCAACCGCTCGCGCCCACGAGCACCGTGAACGAGCCGGGAGCGATTTCCAGGTTGATGTTCGCAAGGGCGCGGACGATTCCGCCGTCTCCGTTGGCGGAGCGTTTGTTTTTTTTCGCATCACCGGTTGCGGCAAAGGTTTTCGAGAGATTGCGGATGCTGACAGTGGCGGCAGTTGAAAAGGATTGTGTGCTCATCGTGGAAGTTGGCGGAAAGTCGTGTTGTTCGGCAGGCGTGGAAGAGGTGCTGTCGGCGTTATCCCTCGAAGCCGCGTTTCCAGCGCAAGAGGTGACGTTCGACGCGGCGCAGGGCGTAGTCCAAGGAGAAGCCGACGCCGCCGATTAGGAAAATGAGGACGAAGAGGTGGTTTGTGTGCATCATCTCTTGCGAGCGCATGAGCAAGAAGCCCAGCCCGCGCCGCGCCCCAAGCATTTCGGCGACGACGAGCACCGCCCACGCTACACCGGCGCCGTAGCGCAGCCCGACGAAAATCCCCGGCAATGCCGCCGGTAACACGATGCGCCGCAGCAGCCCCAGACGCCCGTAGCCAAAGATGTGCCCGACTTCGATGTATTCGTGCCCCACGCCGCGTATGGCTTGCAATGTGTTGAGAAAAACGGGGAAGAACACCGCCAGCCCAATGAGGACGGTCTTGCCGGAGGCGCCCGCTCCGAACCACAAAATCAACAGCGGCAACCACGCCAGTCCGGGCACTTGGCGCAGGGTGTTGAAAGTCGGCGCGAGGGCGCTTTCGACGTTGCGCGAGAGGCCGCACGCCGCGCCGGTGGTGAAGCCAATGGTGGCGCCGGCGACGTAGCCGCGCAGCACGGTGATGGTGCTGATGCGAAAATCGAGCCAGAGCTGGTCGCGCCACAACTCGCCGAAACCGGCGAGAACGGTGAGGGGGTGCGGCAAAAAGAGCGGGTTGATGAGCGGTGTCTCGAAGGTCTCGCCGTTCACGTTGGTCTCGGTGACGGTTGTGCCGGTGATGTAAAGCCACAGCGCGAACACCGTCGCCGGCAAGAGGAAGGGCAGGGCGCGGCGCGCTAACGTGCGCCATTTCGGGAAAAACGAAAAAAGTGTTTTCGGGTTCATTGTGAAAAAGGTCGGGCGGAAGGTTCCGTTATTTCAGGGCTGTTGGCGCGAACTTGTAGTCGCGGGGGGAGATTTCGCTGGGGTGCGGTTTGCCGCCGGTTTCGACATAGTATTTGCCGCCTTGGAAGAAACGCCGGTCAACGAACTCCTCGACTTGCTGCTTGGTGAGCGGCTTGGTGCCGAAGAGGTCGTCGCCGTTTTCCACCGCCCATTTCAGAAAGCGGTGCAGCCCGTCGATGGTCTCCTGCGCGTCGGGGCGACCGGTGTTGAGGGAGAGCGACGCCTCATCGCGGATGCCGAACTCGGCGACATCGGCGGGAATGCGGTATGCCCCGGCGAGCGCGGCGGCGGCTTCAACGTAGTGGTTGCCTTCGACGATGTAGCGGCGCGCCTTGGCATAGACGCGCAGGTAGGCGCTGATGAGGTCTGGGTTCTTGTTGGCGTAGCGGCGCGTGGTGATGACGAGCGCACGCCCGCCGCCGGTGGCGTATTGACCACCGGGGACGGCGGCGGCGATTTCACGGATAAGGCCGCGTTGGAGCAGCGTGGTGGCGTCGGGCAGCGCGATGTGGGTCGCGAGCGCGTCGAGTTCTCCCGCGATCAGGGCGTTGAAGGCGGCGGGACCGGTGATGTTGACGAAACTCACGTCGTAATTCTTGCGCAGGTTCGTCTGCAGCTTCACCCCGGCGGCGATAAGTGCCTCGTAGGTCGCAAAATAAGGGCAGCCAAGACGGTGCCCGCCAAGGCGTTTTCCACGCAGCTCGCCGAGATTTTTGATGGGGGATTTGGCACTAACAATCGTCGTGGCGCGGCGCGGGTGGCAGTCGCCGCTTGCCCAGACGACGACGAAGTCGAACCCGTTCGCCTTGTGCTGCAGCGACGGGTAGGCCATCCGCTCGGCGATATGCAAGTCCTCGCGCTCGAATAACGCCGCCTCCGCGTTGCCGACGACGCGCCGGTCAACGAGTTCGATGTCGGCGTTGAGCGGACCAAATTCCTCCGCGAACCAACCCTTTTGCACTGCCAGCACCGCCCACGCATTCAGCCCGGCACGAACGACGCGCTTCGCCGACGGCACACGCGCCTCACCGGCGGTCGAGCGATGAACAGCGGTGTTTGCGGTGGCGGGCGACGCAGAGGAAGTGCCGTCGCCGGTGCCGCTTGTCTGCGGCAACACTGGCGGCGGCTTCACGTTGCTCGTCGGCTCCGACGAGAAAAAGAAGAGCGCGAACAACGACGCGAAGATGCACGCCACCAATACCAATGTCGGCGCCGAGATATTCGCCGGAGCAAGCGGTCCGCGTGGCATCCGGCGCGGGTAGCGGCGGAGCGTTTGGGAGCGTTTAATAAGGAATTTTTTTGAAGTCGTTTTAGACATGGTTTTAAAATAGTTGCTTTCTTTACCAAAGAAGACAAGTTTAATTTGAAAAGATTTATATGCGCGAAAACTCCTTCCGT
Organism: Puniceicoccales bacterium; assembly: GCA_031269335.1. Classification (GTDB taxonomy): domain Bacteria; phylum Verrucomicrobiota; class Verrucomicrobiia; order Opitutales; family UBA953; genus CALNBE01. The sequence goes on along the minus strand of JAISZI010000069.1, from coordinate 24,776 downwards.
AACACCGCACAAAAAGGCGACTTACCATTTGCTTTTAATGCTTGCATTCTTTACCAAAGAAGACAAGTTTCGCCCGTATGCGACCGCAGACACAATGGCTAACCGCCGTCTTGTTTTCCTAAAGCACACACACCAACACCACCAACAATGACCACCAAAACGAACAATCTTTCCGCTGCCCTTGCCGCACTCGACGTCCTTGTGCGTGACTCGCAGGACGCGCTCATCCACGCCGCCTCTGACGTGCGCAAAGTCGGCTACCTGTGCAACTACACGCCCGTCGAGCTTCTCGACGCCGCCGGTGTCCTCCACGCCCGCCTGTTCAAGGGCGGCGACACCGCCCGCGCCGCAGCCGGCGAACTCTACACGCAGAGCGTTTTCTGCGATTTTACCAAGAGCTGCATCGGCGGCTTTGAGCAGGGCGATCCGCTCTACAAGGCGTTCCACAAGGTCTATTCGTTTCACACCTGCGCGACGATGAAACGCGCCGCCGAGACGATAGAACTCTTCACGCCCACGCGACTGCTGAACGTCCCCAAACTGCGCTCCGAGCCGGATTCGCGCCGTTTTTTCCGCGAGGAAATTCTGACTTTTCGTGACGATCTCGCCGCCCTCACCGGCAAGCCGCCCGTCACCGCCGACGCCCTCCACGTCGCCATCCGCGAGCGCAACGCCCTGCGCGTGCTCTTGCGCCAAATCTCCGAGTTGCGCCGCCGCGCCCTGCCGCTGCTCAGCGGCGGTCAATTCGCCGACATTGCCCGCGCCTACTACTACGTCCCGCCTGCGAAACTTCGCCCCGCGCTGGAAAACATCATTGCGGCGGCAATCAGCAGCTCGCAATCGCACTCCCTTAATTCCGGTCAGGTGCCCGTGCGCCACGAGAGACCCATCCGGCTGCTCGCCGCTGGCAGCATCGTCGCCGACGGAGACCGCCGCATTCTCGAAATCGTTGAACAGGAACTCGGTGCGAACGTCGTCATTGAGGACAATTGCGCCGGCGCACGCCCCTTCCACAGCACCGTGCGCGAAAATGGCGACCCCTTCGCCGCGCTCGCCGACGGCTACCTCGACCAAGCACCGTGCGCCCGCCAACGCCCGTTTGGCGACGCCGTGGATTTTTCCGTCCGCCTCGCCGAGCACTACGCCGTCGAGGGCGTGCTCTACGTTTTCCTGAAATTTTGCGCCTGCTACGGCATCGCCCAGAAACACTTCATTGACCGTTATAACGCCGCCGGTCTGCCCGTTCTCGCCTTGTCGAGCGACTACTCCGAGAGCGACCGCGGTCAACTCCTCACCCGCATTGAGGCGTTTATCGAAGTCCTGCGTGAAAAACGCCTCTTCGCCCCGCCCGCCTCCGAGCCGGATGGGGTGCCGCCACCGCCGCCAGCCGCATCTGACCCGCTTTCACCGCAAACACCATTTTCAATGCACGACACACGCGACACACCACTTCACTCCAACACCGCCGCCACCCCGTCACGCCTGCTCTTGCTGGCGGCTGCCGCGCTGCTCGCGTTCGCCAGCGCGCCCGACGTCCTCGCGCACGAGTGCTGCGGTTTCGATACGACAGGCGGCGCCGCCGACCTTTTCGACGACCTCGTCAACACCGGTAACACCGGCGACACCACCACCGTGCCCGCCGTGCCCATTTACGAGAACCGCGCACTGACCTGGTTTTGCCACGCGACGAACACCGACGGCACGCTGGGCGCGTGGCGCATCACCCGCGACACCGCCGGTATCGCGCACGGCGACGACGGCGAAATCGTCCCCGGTCCCGCGCATGGCGACGCGCTTGTCTTCGACACCCACGCCGCGATGCCGCAGACCTTCGACGGCGTCAACCTCGCCGCTTGGCCGCACCTCGCGTCGCTCACTGTCGGCGGCGCGGGCGACCTCACGTTTGCCGCCGCCGGTCACCACGGGCACTTCACGCTCACGGGCATTGACGCCGCAACGCTCGCTGCGCACAGCGGCCACGCGCAGACGGCGTTTCAACTCGCCACGGGCGCGTTCACCAAGCGCGGCACGGGCGCGTTTTTCGTCCACCACGGCAACCTCGACTTTCACCACGCGCACATCGAGGCAGGCTCCGTCTTCCTCGAAAACGCCCGCCTCTCCGCGCCGCACACAATGCTCGCCGCCGACGCAACGCTTGTGCTGGGCGCGTCGGGCGTGCTCGAAACTGCCGCGATCGAAAACGCCGGCACCGTGCGCTTCACCGCCAACGCCGCCGGCACCACCGGTAAAATTCGCTACACCGCCACCGACGGCGGCGTCCGCACCCTCGGCGGCACTGCGCTCTTCGACGTTGACGCCGCGTTCCTCGCCGCCCACGGCGACACGCTCCCGCTCGCCCTTTTCATTGAAAACACCGCCGCCGCCGCCGACACCCCGCGCCTTGTCCTTGGCACCGCCGCCGACCCCGCTGCCACGCGCATCGCGTTCACCGACCCCGTGCTCACAGGCGCGTTCAACGCCGCCGCCAATACCGTCGCCGTCAGCCACGACTACGCCCGCGTCGCCGACCTGCGCGGTTTCGCTTCGTTGACCGCCCTGCCGCTCCACGCCGCCGCCACTGCTAACGCCGCCCTTCACAACCACCTCGACAACTGGCGTGCCTCGCTTTTGCAAAATGCCGCCGCCGACGGCAACAACGCCGCCGCCGCTGCCGCGAACAACGCCGCCGTGTCCGCCTTTACCGCCTACATCCACGCCATCGGTGCCACCGTTGACAACGGCTCCCGCGCCGCCGCGCCCGCGTTCGACGCCACCACCTTTGGCGGCGCCGTCGGTGCCGACTACGTCCTTGCCCCCGCGCAGCCAAACGCCCCCGCACGCTTCCTCGTCGGCGCCAACCTCGCCTACCACAACGGGCGCGCCACCATCGCCGGCGGCGGCAGAACCACCCAGTCCCAATTCCGCGCCACCGCCTACGCCAGCACCCTCATTGCCAACCGCTACTTCGCCGACGCCGCCCTCTCCGGCGGTATTTCCACCTACGACACCAGCCGCGCCCTCCCCGCCGTCGCCGGTGCCACAAACACCGCCCGCACCGACGGTTACGACCTCGCCGCCCACCTCGCCGCCGGCGCCGTCTTCCGCCCCGCCCAAGCCTTCACCGCCACGCCCTACGTCGCCCTCGACTTCGCCCGCGCCGACGTCAACGCCTTCACCGAAGAACGCCGCTCCGCCGCCACCCCCAGCGACTACGCTCTCGCCGTCAGCACTCTCTCCCAAAATTCCCTCCGCGCCGGTCTCGGCACCACCTTCGCGTGGACACCTGTCCGCGCTGACACTGGTCTTGCCCGCGTCTCGCTCGACATCGCCTATGCCGTTGAACTCCTCGACGACGACACCGTTGTTGCCGCCCGTTTCGTCGATCCCGCCCTCGCCGCCGCTCCGCGCTTGCGCACCCGAGCCGCTGCCACCGCCGAAAACACGTTCCGCGTCAGCCCCGCCGTCGAAATCGCCCTCGCCCGCAACGCAGCCCTCCACCTCGCCTATGCCTACGAAACCGACCTGCGTTCCCAAACCGCCCACCACTTCAACGCCGCTATCCGCCTGCGTTTTTGAGACAAAAAATAAGCGGGAAGAAATTCCCGCACACGCGCCGAAGTCGTCGCTTCGTTGATAAAACCGCTCATATAGCGGTTTCTGAAAAATTGGTCGGGCTGAGTGGATTCGAACCACCGACCCCTTGCACCCCATGCAAGTGCGCTAGCCAGACTGCGCTACAGCCCGATACCCTAAACAAGGGTAAAGAAGGCACACACGGAGACATCTCCTCTGCTGCCTGTCAAAAAAAATCCCCAGAAACGCCCACATTATTTTTCCATTAGCCGAATTTGCAAATTTCAGCCGACGCTGCCGTTTTCCGGTCTGTCCGCAGTGCGTTTTTGTCGGCTGGCGTATGGAGCAGGTTATCTTATTTCATGGCAAATAGTTGCGCTACGATCGTGTCGCCCAAGTCCCGTTTGGTAAAATTTACGGGTTAATTAAAACATTGAGTATCACCCCTTAGCCGCTACAGGTGCATGTCCTTTATGCCGAACGAAAACACACCCAAATACGTAACCATGGACGCCAACGAAGCCGTGGCGTCCGTCTCCCACCGACTTAGCGAAGTGATTGCCATTTACCCAATCACCCCTTCTTCACCGATGGCAGAAAGTGCTGATGAATGGTCTGCCGCAGGGCGGAAGAACATCTGGGGACACGTCCCCCGGGTCGCCCAGCTTCAGTCCGAAGCCGGTGTCGCGGGTGCCGTCCACGGCAGCCTCCTTGGCGGTTCTCTCACCACTACCTACACGGCATCCCAGGGTCTCCTCCTTATGATACCGGTTATGTATAAGATAGCTGGCGAACTTATCCCTTTCACCATGCATGTCTCGGCGCGTGCACTTGCCACAAACGCTCTTTCCATTTTCGGAGACCACTCCGACGTCATGGCTTGCCGCGCTACGGGATTCGCGATGCTCTGCTCCGGCTCCGGTCAAGAAGCCAACGACCTCGCCCTCATTGCCCACGCGGCTTCCCTTGAAGGCAGTCTCCCTTTTCTCCACTTTTTTGACGGATTCCGCACTTCGCACGAAGTCAGCAAAATTAACACCCTCTCCGATGCCGTCCTCTCCGCTATGATTGACCCCGAAAAAATTCGCGAATTTCGCACCCGCGCCCTTAACCCCGATGCTCCTTCAATACGCGGTGTCGCCGCCAACCCAGACGTCTATTTCCAAAGCCGCGAAGCCTGCAATGCCCACTATCTCGCTCTGCCGGCTATCGTCCAAAACTGCATGGACCGCTTTGCCTCCATCACCGGGCGCCATTACCACCTCTTCGACTATTGCGGCGCGCCTGATGCCGACCGCCTCATCGTTGCCATGGGCAGTGCCTGCGAAACCATTAGCGAAACCATTGACCACCTCAACGCCCGTGGCGAAAAACTTGGTCTTCTCAAAGTCCGCCTCTTCCTTCCGTTTGACACCCAAGCGTTCCTCAACGCTATTCCCCGCACCGTTAAAACCATCGCCGTTCTCGACCGCACGAAAGAGCCGGGTTCCCTCGGCGAACCCCTTTACCAAAACGTTATCACCGCCGTTGCACAGGATAACACACGCTCGCCGGCACCCCGCGTTATTGGCGGGCGCTATGGTCTTGGCAGCAAGGAATTTACCCCGGCAATGATCAAAGCCATCTACGACGAGCTTGCCCGCCCTTCTCCCAAAAATGGCTTTACCATCGGCATCTACGACGACGTCTCCAACACCTCCATCCCCTTCGACCCAGAATGGGACATCGAGCAAGACGACGTTGTCCGCGCTGTCTTTGTCGGTCTGGGTGCCGACGGCACAGTCGGTGCTAACAAGAACTCCATCAAGATCATCGGTGAACAAACGGACAACTTTGCCCAAGGCTATTTTGTCTATGACTCCAAAAAATCCGGCGCCCTCACCGTTTCCCACCTGCGTTTCGGACCGCGTCCGATTCGTTCCCAATATCTCATTTCCCAAGCCAACTTCGTTTCTTGCAGCCAATACAGTTTCATCGGGCGGCACGCCGTCCTTGAGTTCGCCAGACCGCGGGCAACCGTCCTCCTGAATTCTCCCTTTTCTCCCGAAGAGACTTGGCGACGCCTCCCCGTCGAATGGCAACGCCAAGCCATCGAAAAGGAACTCAGCATCTACACCATCGACGCCACACGCGTCGCACGCGACAGCGGCATGGGCGGGCGCACCAATACTGTCATGCAAACCTGCTTCTTCGCCTTGTCGGGCGTCCTTCCTCGCGATGAAGCCATTGCCCAGATCAAAAAATCCATCAAAAAGACATATTCCCGCAAAGGCGACGAGGTCATCCAAAAGAATTATCAAGCCGTGGATAACTCGCTCGCTGCTCTTCACAAAATTTCCCTTCCCGACGCTCCCGACGCCGACGCCGCCCCCATTATCCCTCCCGTTTATCAGGGTGCTCCGGATTTCGTCAAAAGCGTTACTGCGCGCATTATCGCCGGTCAAGGCGACCTCCTCCCCGTGAGTGCCCTTCCTGCGAGCGGCACATGGCCGGCTGGCACAACAAAATACGAAAAACGTAACCTCGCCGACTCCATTCCCGAATGGGAACCGTCCTTGTGCATCCAGTGCAATAAATGTGTCACCGTTTGCCCGCACGCCGCCATCCGAGCGAAATACTATCCGGAAAGTGCGCTGGCAGACCCCCCGCAAAGTTTCAAAAGCACGCCGTTCAAAAGCAAAGACAACCCCGCGAGCCGCTTCACCATCCAAGTCGCTCCGGAAGATTGCACGGGCTGCACGCTTTGCGCCCAAGTCTGCCCCGCAAAAGACCGCAAAACCCCTGGTCGCAAAGCCCTCAATATGGCGCCACAGGCACCCCTGCGCATCGCCGAAAACGCCAACTTCGACTACTTCCTCAACCACATCCCAGACCCGCCGCGCACGCGCATGGGCAACGATATGAAGAGCGTCCAATTCATGCCGCCGCTCATCGAATTTTCCGGAGCGTGCACGGGTTGCGGAGAAACACCTTACATTAAACTCCTTACCCAACTCTTTGGAGATCGCCTTTACATGGCAAACGCCACCGGTTGCTCCTCCATCTACGGCGGCAACTTGCCCACAACCCCCTACACCACCAACGCCGAAGGGCGTGGTCCAGCATGGGCGAACTCTCTCTTCGAGGATAACGCTGAATTTGGCTATGGCATGCGCCTCGCCGTTGATGAACAAACAGCCGAAGCCCGCGAACTCCTTGTCGCTCTCAAACCTGCCATCAACGACGACGCCCTCATCGACGCCATCCTCTCCAATCCGCAAAAAGACGAAACTGCCATCGCCACCCAACGCACTTACGTCGCCTCTTTGCGCCAAAAACTTGCTTCGCTCCCGCCTTCTTCCGCCCAGATTGCCACGCGTCTCGCGGAACGCGTCGAATTTCTCGTCAAAAAAACCGTCTGGATAGTTGGCGGAGACGGTTGGGCATACGACATTGGTTACGGCGGCGTTGACCACGTCCTCGCCACCGGAGCCAACATCAAGATACTCGTCCTCGACACCGAAGTCTATTCCAACACCGGCGGACAAGCATCGAAGTCCACCCCAACGGGTGCCATCGCCAAATTCGCGGCATCCGGCAAACGCGCCCCCAAAAAAGACCTCGCCGGCATCGCCATGCAATACGGCAATGTCTATGTCGCCCGTGTCGCCATTGGAGCACGCGACGCCCAGCTGCTCAACGCCCTCCGCGAGGCGGAATCTTTCGACGGACCCGCCCTCATCATCGCCTACAGCCATTGCATTGCCCACGGCTATGATATCGCCGCCGGTCTCAACCACCAAGAACTCGCCGTGAAAAGCGGCTACTGGTCACTCCTTCGCTACAACCCCGACCTCGCCGAACAAGGTGTCTCCCCGCTAAAACTTGATTCGCCAAAGCCTTCCGCCGATGTCGCCGATTTCATGGCTTCCGAAACCCGCTTCAAAGCACTCGAACGCATAGACCCCGCCCTCGCCAGCGTCCTCCGCGACGAAGCCCGCGCCCAAGCCCTCGCTTACCACGCAAAATACGAAGCTCTCTCCAAACTGAACCAAGACAAAGTCGCCCAAACAACTTCCCCTCCCGCATAACGCGCACTTTATTACAAAACAGCCCGCCCGAATAAATTTATTGTGCGACGGGGCGGTTCTTGAGACGAGGAACACAAGCGACAAGCAGACGCGTGTATGCGTCTCTTGGCGCGAAAAGCACCTCCCGTGCCGTTCCCTTCTCCACCACGCGACCATTGCGCATCACCGCAATTTCATCGGCGCACGCGGCTGCTATCCCGAAATTATGCGTGATGAGCAATACCGCCATCCGCCGCCGTTCCCGCAACTTCATTATCAATTCCAAAATCCGCTTTTGCACCGTTACATCCAGCGCAGTCGTCGGTTCATCTGCCACGAGCAATTGCGGTTCACACACAAGAGCCATCGCAATCATCGCCCGCTGCAACATTCCCCCCGACAATTCATGGGGATACGCATCCACGACACGCTCCCAGACCACGCCAAGACCCACCTCCCCCAACGCACTCGCCACACGCGCCTTCACATCGCGCACATGCGGAAAATGCCGCCGCACAGACTCAGCAATCTGAAAACCAACGGTAAGAACAGGATTCAACGACGCACACGGCTCCTGAAAAATATAAGCAATTTCCCTCCCGCGCAAATGACACAACGCCCGCCCAGACATCCCCAACACATCCCGCCCGCGATAATACACTTCTCCCGATACAACCGCATTTTCCGACAACAAACCCGCTAACGCCAACGCACTCACCGACTTCCCACTCCCAGACTCCCCGACCAAGGCAAGAATCTTTCCCGTCCCAAGCGAAAACGACACATCTTCCACCGCCCTCACTTCCTTGCCTCTGACACGAAAACATACCCGTAATTTTTTTACATCGAGCAAGTGCCCCGCGCCATCTTCGCCAGAACCACCGCCACCAAAATCACACGATTTCCCCTCATCGAGTAAGGGTGTTTCTTCATCGCAAGAACCCACCGGTTCCCCAGAACCCCCCAGCACATCTTTAGCTCTTGTTAAAAACGCAACAACGCTCATGCCCGTGTTAAATACAAAAAAATAAAACAACAAAAGACCGAAGAGAAAACCCGCGTAAAAACAAAGCGCGCCGAAAGCCCGCGAAAGGTGCAGTGCAGGCTTTTTGTCTGTCAGCCAGCCAGACTGTAGCACTGCCTCGATCAGCGGAGGGTAACGTGATCCGGTGGGGAAAAGTCTACGGAGTCGCGCAGGATAGTGCAGCACCGCCGCCCCCTTCGGGCGGATAACGTGATCCGCGCTCGTTTCACTCGCATTCCCCCGCAGGGGGATAACGTGAATAACCGGCAGTGAAGCGTAGCGGAACTGCCGGACAGCACCCTCTCTCTCCCCGCGCCCTGAAGGGGCGCAACTGTATGGCGCTTGACCTCGCCATGGGTTGCGTGCGCCCTTTCGGGGCGCGGATGTGGTGGTGGCGACTGATCCGCCAGTTTCGCGCTCGCTTCACTCGCGCTCCACCGGCGGTTATTCACGTTATGCCAATTTTCGCTTGGGGCAGCGGAGGCTCAGCAGCATCATTGCCTCCCCTTCAGCGCACCGCAGGTGCAACGCACAAACACGTTCACCGCCGCTGCGCCGCCCACGGCATTACCCCGCACGGCGTCGCCCGCCCCGTGCAAGCAAGCCTCGCGCCGGACGCTCAAGACGCTGCTATCGAAGCACTTGCGCTTACGGAAAGCGCCCCGGCAAAGATACGGCGGACATGCTCGCGGAACTGGAAAACGAAATGCTCGCCGCTGCAGACAAACTGGAGTTCGAGCGCGCCGCCCTGTTGCGCGACCAAATCGCGATACTCAAAGGCGAAAAACCCGTCCACTCCGGCAGCGGCGCAAATTACCGCAAACGACGCGGAAAACATCGTTAACCACAGCGCGCAGTGCGCGGCGGGCGAGATACCGCTTGTGGTTGGCACCTCCGGCTCAGAGCAACCACCTCACCCAGAAGCAGTCGAGCAGGAGCGCGGCGAGGAACTGACCCGACTGTATGCGCAACGCTGTCTGAAACCACGAAAGGCATTAGATATAAAGGAGATATCCCAGCCTCCCTTCATTTGCCAGATTGCGTGATCCAGATTGATTTGCCCCATTCTTATCTGTTGGATTTGACCCCACGTGCCAAAGTGTGGTATCGATTTTCACCAACTTGCATGACACCTTCCTTTTACCTTGAGAGAACAAAACTCGCTTATTAAGAACTCAGCCATGACAACCACCCAACAGCGTGCCGACTTCGACGCCACCGTGGCAGAAATCGAAGGAGGGAACCACGAGTGAACACGAATGGTCACGAATTGTTATGCAAGGAGGAAGTATTTCAGATCGTTGGCTGCGCCTTTGAAGTGTTGAACACCTTGGGGCGTGGCTTGCTGGAAAAGCCCTACGAAAACGCGCTGACCGTCGAGCTACGGCATCGGGGGATTCCGTTCACGCAACAGCCGAGATTTCCTGTCCTCTACAAATCGGTGAATGTGGGCGAGTATGTGCCTGACTTGATTGTTTTCGATCAGATTATTGTGGATGCCAAGGTGATCGAAAGGATCGGAAACAACGAAAGAGCACAAATCATCAATTACCTGAAAATCACAGGCCTTCGGGTGGGCATTCTCCTGAACTTCAAGCATGCCAAACTGGAATGGGAGCGCATCGTCCTATGAAAAGCATTCGTGGAAATTCGTGTTTATTCGTGGTTGAAATGGAAGGCGAGGAGGTGGATGAAACCACGAAAGGCATCCGGTTCAGAGCAACCAGCCCACCCAGAAGCAGTCGAGCAGGGGCGCGGCGAGGTGGCGCAGTGAAGCGCCGTGCAGAGCCTTCTGAAAAGCGTCCATTTCCGAGGGCGGCAAGAGCTGGTTTTCCAGAATCACCTGCCTTGCCCGTGCCGCGGCATCGCGCACGGCGGGGAAGGTGAGCACCTGCACCGCCGAAATCAAAAAGCAGAATAGCACAAGAAAAGGGGCAGAACGCCAGCTTGCCGGGTGAAACAGCAAAAACACTACCACCGGCGGTAACACGTTGACAATGAAGCGCATAATGCGTCCCCACCAGATGAGGCGTCGCCGCGGCATGAAGCCCGCGTTGTCTTGCAACACGCCTCCCGCACACAAGGCCGCATGAGCGAGAGCCGACAACGAACGCCCGTCGTGCACCTCGCGGCTGAGTATCACGTCGCGTGCGGCGCAGTCATATTTTTCGTGAAAAAGGCGTCCTCCCTCCACAACCCCGCGACCAAGGACATTCCCGTGCCGCAAAATACGCACAGCAAACACCGCTCCACACGTCCCCGTGCGCGATTTTATGCGCCAATACTGCCATGCACGGCGCATCGCTTGTGCAGAAAAAAACGGCAGGGCAAACGCCGCCGCACACACCGCGAGAATGATTATTGCGGGCTTCACCCGAGCGACAAGAGACCAACTCACGCGTTTTTGAAGCAAAAAATTGAAATATACATTAGAAATTACCGCGAATAGATGGGTTTTGGCACCCTTCGTGCTGCAATGGAGCCGGACAAGAAACACTTGTCCCCTTACTAAAAAACCAACACAAAAACAGGAAGAGACACACATCGCCATGAAGCTCATCACAGCCATTATCAAGCCGTTCAAACTTGAAGAGGTCAAAGCCGCTCTCGCCGACATCGGCATTGAGGGCATGACCGTTACCGAAGTAAAGGGATTCGGACGCCAGAAGGGACACACCGAAATCTATCGCGGAAGCGAATACACCGTGGACTTTTTACCCAAGGTGAAGCTCGAAATCGCGGTCGATGACGCGCAGGTCGGCAAGGTCGTCGAGACAATCAGTGCCGCTGCGCACACCGGAAAAATCGGTGACGGCAAGATATTTATCCTGCCGCTCGAAGCAGCCGTGCGCATTCGCACAGGGGAACAAGGTGCCGAAGCCTTGTAGCCCCTTCTCCCTTTTTTCGCCGTTACCCTTTCCTCCGACCGCAGACGGCTCGTGCAGTTTTGCCGAAAAACCCAGTCGTTTGCGGGAGGATCGGGTGCGAAAAGCGCGAAGGATACGCAATCGCGCCTTCGGCAGAGGTTCGTTTTTGCGTCCGGCGCATGCCGCCTCGAACCCCGCTTTTGCGCCTTTTTACAAAAAATCCCGTCACAATTGAAAAAAAGCATCAGCGAGCTTGACTCTCTTGCGGAGTGCGACACATCCTCCGCTTCCACACTTCACCACCACCGCTACTCTTTTCCACCAACGAACCATGTCCAGGTTGCCCCTTTCTCTGCTTGTCGCAAGTGCGGCACTACTTTCCAACGAGGCTCTCGGAGCCACCTACGGCGCGTCATTCTACCCGAATGACCCGTTCTTCTTTTACAGCTCGGCTGAGCTGCCCAATTTCGCGGGGCAGTGGCACCTTGATAACCTTGCCCCCGACGTTGTCGGCACCATGACGGGTAACGCCCATTTGGACGTAAACGTCAAAGGCGCATGGGGTAACGGGGTTACGGGAGCAGGTGTCGTCATTGGCATCATCGATATGGGCGTCGAGGGCGACCACGAAGACTTGGCCGCCAATTACATAGCCGCGCTCAGCAAAAACTTTTCCCAAAATGCGCAAATTGCGGAAATGCCCCAGGGTCCGATCCAGCCCGACGACAATCACGGTGTCGCCGTCGCCGGCGTCGCCGCCGCCAGAGGCGGCAACCGTATCGGCGTCTCCGGTGTCGCGCCGTATGCCGGTCTCGCCGGACAGCGTATCCGGCTCGGCGAAAGCATCGGTTCAGACGTCGCGGTGACGCAGCAAGACCAAGTGGACGCCTTCCTTTGGCAAAGCGGCGTGGATGCCAACGGAGCGTATTTGGGCGAGGCGGCAATCCACATCAAAAATAACAGCTGGGGAAGGTCTCTCCCTTTCTACGACGAAGGGATGGACGGAACGGGAGGAAATGTTTTGGAAAAAGACGCCCCGCACCTCAAAGCCATCTCGCTCGCCTCAGCGAATAACGTGATTTTCGTTTTCGCCGCCGGCAATGACAGAGAGATACCCGCATACCCTGCCGCTGGCAATGCTGCCCAGCAGGCGCAGACCCACGGCGTCGGTCAATTCGAGCCGGTCATCAATGTCGCCGCACTCGGCAGCGATGGCATCTTTTGCGAGTATAGCAACTTCGGAAGCAGCATCCTCGTGACCGTCCCCTCCGGTCCCGTCGTCAAACCCAATTTCGGCATTACCACGACCGACCGCATGGGCAGTGCCTACGGCTACAACACCTTCGTCGAAGATACCACAACCGGCAATGCTACGCTGACCGACCTGCCTAATGCAAACTACACCGCCCATTTCAACGGCACATCTTCCGCCGCCCCGCTCGTCTCCGGGATACTCGCTCTGGGCAAACAAGTCGCCCCGGCAATGGACGTCCGCTTGGCTAAACACGCTTTCGTTCGCACTTCGCGAATCGTTGACGCCGAGGATAATAGCCTCGCCGCTGACGGTGGGCGCGGCTGGGTCAGAAATGCGGCAGGGTTCAGCTTCAACGCCAACTACGGCTTTGGCCTCGTGGACGCCACCGCCTTCGTCAATAAAGTCATCGAGTCTGCCTACATCACCGATCGCACCACGGTCTCCGTTTCCGAAACCGTAGGTGAGCCACTGCCCACGGCTACAGCCACGAGCGGCACCGTCACCAAGACCTTTGTTATCCCCGAATCCTTTGCCAGCCAGCCCATTGAAACCGTCGAAGTCGGAATAAAAATGACGGGTGACAATACATGGAAAGACCTCCACATCACCCTCACTTCACCTTCCGAAACCACCGCCGATGTGCTTCTTTTCTCGAATACCTTGGCGGGACAAGTGTTGGAAGCTGACTACAACGAAATCATCCCCGGCTTCGATTGGATATTCACTGTCAACAACTTCTGGGGCGAAGATACCGTCGGCGAATGGGATCTCTCCGTGCAAAAACGGGGCACGGCGGCTATCACGTGGGACTCCTACAACATCACCTTCAACATGGGACGGCTCGTGCTCGAAAGCGAAGCCGATCGCCTGAACATAACCGACGGAGTCATCGTTAAAGCGCACTCGCTCAACCTTGATAACATCGGCACCGTTTTCACCGTGCAAGAAGGCGGCACCTTCACCGTCACCGACTCCGTCAACATAGCAGGCGGCACCGCCCACATCTACGGCGTGCTCAATGAAGGAACCCCGACCGTGAACCCCGAATTTTCCAAAGGGAATAAGGTCACCATCGGCGAAACGGGTCGCCTTACCGTGTGGGAAGGCGGCAGCCTCACCGCTCTTCGCGGAGTCGAAGTCAATGGCGGCACTTTCACCAACAAAGGCGAAATCGCGGTCGGACTAATCACCGTCAACGCCGGTCTCTTCGAGTCCAGCAAAGCGATTGCCATCCCCGGCGCACTCACCGTCAATGCCGGCGAATTTCTCATCAAGACCGGCAATGCGGAAACCCCTGCCGGCGAACTCACCGCGACAGGCGGCATCACCGTCAACGGGGGATCAATTTACGTCCCCACCACCATTTTCACCAGCACAGCGGCTGTCGCCGGCGGTGCTTTGCAGACGCGATCACTCAACGCAGAAGGAATCACCCTCAGCGGAGGTTCCATAAGCACTAACACCATCGACTCAACCGGCGTCGTAGCCGTAAGCGGCGGGGTGCTCAGCACGACAGGTGCCATTGTCGCCCCGTCCGTCGAAATCAGTGGCGGGTGGTATTCTCCGGGCGGATTTGGCCGCGTTTCCACAACGGCTACCGTGGATGGCGCCTTCGTCCTCTCCCGCGATGCGATGTTCGTCATTGATGCAAGAGGCGTGCGCCAAGCAGACAACTCCATCCTTACCACTTGCGACCTCCTAACCGTCACCGGCGCAGTCCACCTCGGCGGCTACCTCTACGTCAACCGCCTCACCGATAATGCCGAAGTCGCCTCGAATATCCGCGTCGGAGACGAACTCGTCTTCCTCGCCAGCAACACCGATATCACGGGCGAAATCAACGATACCCTTTACGCCACAATTTCTCCGACCCTCCACTTCGGCGTGCAAATCCGCGACCGCCTCGATGAAAACGAGCAGCGTATCGGCAAAGAAGCCTACGGCATCGCCGTGCGCGATTACGCATACATCTCGCTCACTCCCAATCAACGCGCTGTCGCCAATACCTTCAACACCCTCCTGCGGGACGTTTACCCGACGGAAGATGACGACGGCGGCCTCGGTCCGCTGCCACCGATCACCCCGGGTCCAATCAATAACTTCACTTCCGCAGACCAAATAAACGAAGAGATCGACGAAACCTACAAAGCCGACGGCAACTACGAAGCGATTTTCACAGCCATTGACTCAATCTCAACCGATAACCAGCTGCGCGAACTCTACGACCACCTTGCGCCAATCAACACGCTCATCCTCGGGCAAACCCTTCGCAAACAAGGGCGTTCCCAAGTAGATGCCGCGAAAAGACGCTCCCGCGAAGCCCGTTCAAGTTTCATCCAAGTCGGTGCCCTCTGGACAAACTCGCTCTTCGGCGACGCCTTTGGCTTCAATTACGCCACCCCTCTCGTCGCCAGTGCCCCCGGCGGATTTGTCCCGTTTGAAGGCTTCGACGGCGAACGTCCCCTGACGCTCTGGCTCAACGGAGGTGGCGCATTCACCCCCGGACGCGGAAACGAAATTACCTCCGGCTACGATACTTATAGCTACAACGCCACAGTCGGTGCCGATTATCGTTTCTCCGACGTCTTCCTTGTCGGCGTCCTCATCGGCTACGGCGGCACGCGAACAGACTTCAATACCGGGGGAGTGAAAAACGAGAGCGATAGCTTCGCCGCCGGTCTCTACACCGCCGGGCACGCACGCGGCTGGTTCTACAGCGGCGCGCTGAGCGTTTCTTCTGACAGCCACTCCCTCAAACGCGGTGTTTCTTCGAGCACAATTTCTCAACTCAACGGGCGTTACAAAGGTTCTCCTGACGGTTCCACCTTCGCAGCCTCCTTTGAAACGGGTTACGAATGGCGCGCATATGGCTCCAAAGGAGCCGACTGGTCATTCGGTCCCGTCTTTGGCGTCCAATACCTGAGTTCCTCCATAGACGCCTACACCGAAAACGGCTCCACTACCGACTCCGAACCGTGGCAACGCCTCTCTGTCGGGAAACAAGATATCGAATCCTTCACCACATCGGCGGGCTTCCAAATATCGAGACTCGTCAACTTGGACAGCCTGACCCTTCTCCCCGAGCTGCGCGTGTCGTGGATTCACGAGTTCAACGACGATACCCCGAACATCACCGCGAGAATGAACATCCCCGGCGTCCGCCAATTCAGCGTCCAAGGCATCAAGCCAACGCAGGACTACACCAACGTCGCCCTCGGCGTCTCGCTCTCCCTCTCCGAACGCGCCAGTCTTACCGCTACGTATGACTGCTACCTCTTCATCAAAAACGAAGACCCGACCCACTCCATAAGCGCCACCCTGCGTTTCTCTTTTTAACTAAATCGACACGCACACACCGAGAAGGAGGGGCTTTCTCCGCAAAGCACCCTCCTTTCTTTTGGTTCCCGCCCCGCAACCACACCGCGCCAAAACATGGATAAAATCCGCATCGTCGGCATCAAAGCCTACGGGCACCACGGCATCCTCCCCGAAGAAACACGCCTCGGACAACCCTTCAAAGTTACCCTCGAACTCGCCCTTGACACCCGCCCCGCCGCCATCAGCGACGACCTCGTGCTCACGGTCAATTACGCCGCCGTCATCCAACGCGTCGAAGCCACCCTCAAAGGTCCCCCTCAACATCTCATTGAAACTCTCGCCGAACGCATCGCCCAAAATATCCTCCTCGAATTTCCCATTGTTCACGCTGTCACCGTCGAACTCCAAAAACCTTTCGCACCAGTAGCCGCAAACTTCGAGGGCATCTCCGTCCTCATCACGCGCACACGCGAAACCCTCGCCCCCGGCCTGCCGCCCGCTGACACAAAAGAAAATTCCCAATAACCCCGCTTTTCCATTTGCAAAAATAACCCTTTTTTTTACCACTCGCGCCACGCTTTTCATATGGCAAACGTCAAATCCATCAGGAACACCTCCCTCTCAGGCAAACGCGTCCTCATCCGTGTGGACTTCAACGTCCCGCAGGACAAGAAAACTGGAGAAATCACCAACAACGCCCGCATCGTCGCCGCACTGCCCACAATCCAGTATGCCCTCGACAACGCCGCCGCCGTCATCCTCATGTCCCACCTCGGACGCCCGGACGGCAAAGTTGACAAAAAATACACCCTCAAGCCAGTTGCCGCCGAACTATCAAAACTCCTCGCCCGCCCGGTCGCCTTCGCCGAAGATTGCGTCGGACCGGCGACCGAAGCCGCCGCAAAAGCACTCCAGCCCGGTCAAGTCCTCCTCCTCGAAAACCTCCGCTTCCACCTCGAAGAAGAAGGCACCGTCAAAATTAAAAAACCAGACGGCACGAGCGAAGAAATCCAAGCGACCCCGGAACAAATCGCTTCTTTTCGCGCCCAGCTCACGAACCTCGGCGACATCTACGTCAACGACGCCTTTGGCACTGCCCACCGCCCGCACTCTTCCGTCGTCGGCATTGCCCTCCCCGAAAAAGCAGCAGGCTTCCTCATGGAATCCGAAATTAATGCGTTTGAATCCGTCCTCAATTCCCCAAAACGCCCCCTGCTCGCCATCCTCGGCGGCGCAAAAATTAAAGACAAAATCCCCCTAATTGAGAACCTCATAGACAAAGCCGACGAAATTATCATCGGCGGCGGCATGGCGTTCACCTTCCTCAAAGAACTCGAAGGCGTCAAAATCGGTTCCAGCCTTTACGACGAAAAAGGCGCCGGTCTCGTCCCGGCAATCGTCGCCAAAGCCGCCGCCAAAGGCGTCCGCCTCATCCTCCCCGTTGACTTCGTCACCGCCGACAAATTTGCTCCGGACGCCGCCACCGCTACCGCCACGAAAGAAGGCGGCATCCCCGACGGATGGCAAGGCCTCGACGTTGGCGAAAAATCTATCGAACTTTTCCGATCCGCCATCCAACGCGCCAATACCATTATTTGGAACGGCCCCGCAGGCGTCTTCGAATTCGACAAATTCGCCACCGCCACAAAAGCCATGGCAAATGACATCGCCGCCGCCACCCAACGCGGAACCATCACCATCATAGGCGGCGGAGATACCGCCACCGCCGCCAAAAAATTCGGAATTACCAAAAACGTCACCCATTGTTCCACCGGCGGCGGCGCGTCCCTTGAATACCTTGAAGGCAAAATCCTCCCAGGTTTCGCCGCCCTTGACAAAATTTAGAATCGTTTCTCACTCCCGCCACACAACTAAACGCACGCATGAAAATGAAATTCAGCTTCTTCCTCCGCGCTCTCTTCGCGCCCGCACTCGCTCTCGCAGTAGCGTCCACATCCGTCTTCGCCGACGACCAAACATCCGCCACCAAGCCCGTCTATCGCGGCGGAGAGTGGCGCGGATATACGCAACAGTTCAACCGGCACATCGCCACCGCAACCGCAGCACTCAACAAAGGCACCGCCAAATTGCTCTTCTTCGGCGACTCTATCACCGAAGGCTGGAACTCCGGCGGACGGGCTGTCTGGAATACCCACTACGCCTCACGTAACGCCATTAACCTCGGCCTCTCCGGCGACCGCACCCAAAACGTCCTTTATCGGATGGACAAACTCCCACTCGACAAAGTTAAACCCAAGGCGGTTGTCCTCCTCATCGGCTACAATAATATAACCGCCACCTACAACGGCAAAAGCACGCCGCGTGAAACCGCCGAGGGCATTAAAGCCGTTGTCACACGCATCAAGAAAATATACCCAAGCACCAAAATTCTTGTCCTCCACGTCCTGCCCGCCGCCAACCTCACCGAAGTTAAGCGAATCAAAGAAATAAATGCCCTCCTCCCGTCGCTCCTGCGCAGCGAACGCAATGTCACCCTCCTCGACCTCACTTCCTCCTTCGCCGATAAGAAGGGAAAAATCCTCCCAGCCCTATCCGGCGACGGCATCCACCTAAATAAAAAAGGCTACGAAGTCTGGGCGACTAAAATGGAACCTGTCCTCAAAAAACTTCTCAACGAGTAAAAACTAAATTCGCTGCTACTTTAACAATCACTAACGCAACTCACCCAAACCAAAAACAATGCCACGCAATATAATCATTGCCGGAAACTGGAAGATGAACAAGACGTCCGCCGAGGGCGCAGACCTCGCACGTTCCATTGTCCAAGTGATCGGCAACCAGACGGAAATCACGGTCATCCTCTGTCCGCCTTTTACTGCCCTTCAAGCGGTCGGCGGCATCGTCTCTAATTCCTCCGTTCGCCTCGGAGCACAAAATATGAGCGACAAACCCGCCGGCGCCTACACAGGCGAAGTGTCCTCCGCCATGCTCCGCGATATCCATGTCACACACGTCATCCTCGGCCATAGCGAACGCCGCGCCCTTTATGGCGAAACCGATGCCATCGTGAACAAGAAGACGCTCGCCGCCCTCGAAAATAACCTCAAACCCATCCTTTGCGTCGGCGAAACCCTCGCCGAGCGCGAATCAAATTCTACCTTCGACGTCATCCGCACCCAAATCCGCGGCGCACTCGACAGCGTTTCCCCTCTCCAATTTGATGAAGTTATCATCGCCTACGAGCCAGTGTGGGCAATCGGGACCGGCAAAACCGCCACCCCAGCCATCGCCCAAGAAGTCCATGCCTTTATCCGCTCCGAACTCTCTGCCCTCTACGGCGATACCTTATCCCAAAAAACACGTATCCTCTATGGCGGCTCCATGAAACCAGATAACGCCGCCGCCCTCCTCGCCCAACCAGACATCGACGGCGGTCTCATCGGCGGTGCCGCCCTCAACGCAAAAGACTTCATCGCCCTCGTCGAATCCGGCCGTTCCGCTTCCGTTAAAAAAGCATAGGACGGAATCGTCCCCTCCGGTCGCACGACGTGCCGTGTCATGAATCGCCAAGGTGGCTGTGGCGCACGGTGTGGTCGTGGAAGGCGGTTTTCGTTAAAGCCCGTAATGTTCGGGGTCGAAGCCGCGGGCGCGCACTGCTTTGCGTATGGCGGCGATGTCGAGTTGTGCGCCGCGACCAATCTTGTTTTCGGCAAACCAGCCTTCGCGCAGTTCTAATACGAAACGCACCGCGCCCGAACGCGACGGGACGTTTTCTTGATCTTTCGCAAACAGCATCTTGATTTCGTCCAGCCGCCCGTCTTTTGTAAAATAGCCAAGGGAAAGGTTAATGGGCACGTTGTGCATCCAAAAATTACGTCTGTTAAGTTCGGCGAAGACAAAGAGCATCCCCTCATCGGGCGCAAGGGTTGTGCGGTGCATTAAACCACCGGTGGTTTCTAATTCCGTGAGTGCAATTTGGACATTGATGACTTTGCCGCCAAGCGTGATCGGGAAACGCTCCGAGAAGTCCGCCACAGGCTTATCAGGCTGTTGGCTTTCTGGCTGGCAGGCACCAAACACGAATAACCCTGCGCAAGATACACATCGAAAAAAGACCTGTGTTAACCGGCTGAATCGCATTTCTCCGACACTATGGGCACAATAACAAAGATTGGCACGGCTATTTTTTTGAATGCCGCCGGGCAGGGCAGAGACACGAGGAAAAATGCCCGCCGCTGCGGTGTTTTTTCCTTGATTTTGCCGAGAAAATGCTTCCCCTTTCTTCTGTCTATGAACACCCCCAGAGTAAAATGTGTCATCATGGGCGGCGGACGCGGCACGCGCCTCCACCCGCTTACACGATACCGCTGCAAGCCAGCGGTGCCGCTTGGCGGAAGTTACCGCCTTGTGGATATCCCCATAAGCAACTGCCTGAATTCAGGTTTTAACCAAATTTACGTCCTCACGCAGTTTAATACAGCCTCTCTCCACAGGCACATCCAGCAATCATACGTCTTTGACCCGTTTAGCCGCGGTCTCGTGGACATCCTCGCCGCCGAACAAACTCTCGAAAAAGAGGCTTGGTATCAGGGAACGGCGGACGCCGTGCGCCAAAATCTGCACCACTTCTTCTTGGAAGATGACGATCTTGTCGTAATCCTCTCTGGCGACCAACTTTATCGCATGGACCTGCGCCCCTTCGTCGCACGCCACCGCAATTCGGGCGCAAGTCTCACGATTGCCACCAAAGCTGTTCCGGCGTCGCAAGTCTCGGCTCTCGGCGTCACCCGCGTCAATGAACAGGGCGAAATAATCGGTTTCGTCGAAAAACCCACCGACCCAGACCTCATCGCTTCTCTCTCTATTGGCGGCGAAATTCGCAACGCTATCAACGATTCGAGCGATACTCCCTACTGCCTCGCCTCAATGGGCATTTACGTTTTTACAGCCCGCGTATTAAACGAGGCGCTCGCTAATGCGATGAAAGATTTCGGGCGCGAGGTCATCCCGTCTCTCCTCGGCAAATGCAAAATTTGTGCTCATGTCTTTGACGGCTATTGGGAGGATATCGGCACGGTGCGCTCTTTCTGGGAAGCGAATCTTGCCCTCACCGATCCGGTGCCTCCTTTTAACTTCTTCGACAGCCAAAACCCGGTCTATACACACACGCGCTTCCTCCCGCCTGCCAAAGTTAACAGCGTCTCCGCCACGAACATTGTTCTTTCCGAAGGAAGCATCGTAACTCGCTCTGAATTAATCCGTTGCGTGATCGGTATCCGCTCCGTCATTCGCGATGGCTCAAGATTGAAAGAGGTCGTTATGCTCGGCGCGGATTTCCACGAGGACCCCGCCGATATCGAAGAAAATATCCGCCTCGGGCGTCCCCATATCGGCATCGGACATAATTCAATAATACAAAACGCCATCATAGACAAAAATGTCCGCATCGGTAACAACGTCCGCCTCTCTCCCTTCGGGGTGGAAGAAAAATGGGAAAACGAATCGCTCTATAAATGCGAAGATGTGCTCATTGTAAAAAAAGACTCTATTGTCCCCGATGGCACCGTAGTCGGAAATCTCTCATGACGCGCTTCTCCTTCAATACGCTTTTTCCCAGCAATAAATGCCGACTGCAATTTCCGTCTGTGAAACGTCGGCAGCCGCTCCTGCTCCTCGCGATTTTTCCCGTCCTCGCGGTCCTTTTGCCCGCCACTGCCTCCGCCCAAGATCAGTTCGATATCGGGCGGCGCGCCCCTCGCCCCACCAAAGATAAAGACACCGTTGCCGCCGCCGCCGCCGCTGCCGTCAAAGGTCTCCCGTCTTCGCCCATCCTCGGCAAAATCGTGTGGGTTGACGCCTCCGGTCGGCACGCTGTCGCATGGTTGAATCGTCTCCCTTTCCCCGCAGAAACTAATGTCTCAGGCGAAAACGCGGCTGCCGCCACACCGGCATTAGCCAAAAATCGCCCCCTCGCAACGCGTGGCGCAGACATGGCACCGCTCGCCCTCTTGTATCCCGTGGGCGATCACACTTCCCGTGACCGCGCCCTTGGTCTTGTCGTCCAACGCGGCACAGTGCGCAAAGGGCAGGAACTCGTCCTCCCAGCCGCATCTTTTCTCGAAAAGCTGAACACCCTCCCGCTTCGTCCAGAAAGTTCACCGCCGCCGCCCAAGTCCACGACAAAAGCCCTCCCAAAAGCTCAATGACAGCCGCTTTCGACAACGTTCGCCAATTGCTGAAGCAACTCCCCGGTCTCGGCTATCGTTCTTCCGAACGCCTCGCACTCCACTTGCTCGTCGAAAGACCAGAACGCCTCGCCCCGCTCCTCGACGCACTGCGCAACGCCGCCGCAAGCCTGCACCGCTGCCGCCGCTGCGGCAATCTCTGTGAAAATGAAGAAGTTTGCCCCATCTGCGCCGATCCTTCCCGCGACCCAGCCCGCCTCTGCATCGTCGAACAAATCCCCGACCTGCTCGCCCTCGAACGCGCCTCCGCCTACACGGGACACTACCACGTCTTGCACGGGAAACTCTCCCCCATCCAAGGCATTGGCCCCGAACAATTAAACTTCGCCACCTTCGCCGCCCGCCTCGCCTCCGGCGCAGTCCACGAGATCATCCTCGCCCTCTCCAATGACATCGAAGGCGAAGCAACCTGCCACTATATCCAAGACGCCTTCCTCTCAAAACTCCCGCACATCACCGTTTGCCGCATCGGCTTTGGCATCCCCAGCGGCAGCGGTATCACTTTCGCCGACCCAGCCACCCTCAAAAGTGCCTTGGAAGCCCGCCGCCACTATCGCTGATCCACTTTTCCCCGTGAAAAAACAAATCATCATCGTCGCCGGAACGCGACCAGAGTGCATCAAAATGGCGCCCATTTACTTCGCCCTGCGCGAATCAACGCTGTTCACGCCTTTGTTCCTCTCGACAGCGCAGCATCGCCAGATGCTCGACCAAACACTCAACGTTTTCGGCATCACGCCCGAAGCTGACCTCGACCTCATGCAACACGGGCAAACCCTGCCCGACTTGACAGCCCGCGTGCTGACCGCCGTGAGTGCGTTTTTGGGAAAAACACGCCCCGCCGCCCTGCTCGTCCAAGGGGATACCACCACCGTCCTCGCTTCCGCTCTGGCAGCATTTTACGCCCGCATTCCAGTCGGACACGTCGAAGCCGGCTTGCGCACAGGCGACATGCTTTCGCCTTTCCCCGAAGAAATGAACCGCAGGCTCACCACGCCGCTTGCGCACTGGCATTTTTGCCCGACAGAACAAAGCCGCGCAAACCTGCTGCGCGAAGGCATTGCCGCCGGCAATTGCCATGTCACGGGTAACCCAGTCATCGACGCACTGTTACGCATGCGCGAGCAATTGCTGGCGCACCAAACCCCAGTGCCGGAAATCGCCGCCCGCTGCCGAATCCCAACAGCTTTCGCCAACGCCTTCCTCGCCGGCAGCGGACGCCGTTGGCTGCTCGTCACCGGACATCGCCGCGAATCTTTCGGCAAAGGCTTTGAAAATATCTGCCGCGCCATTTTGCGATTAGTGCAAACACACCCCGACATCGGCGTTCTCTATCCCGTTCACCTCAACCCACATGTGCAAGAACCCGTCCGCCGCATCCTCGGTGCTCACCCGCATATCGCCCTCATCCCGCCCGTCGCCTACGAAGATTTTATTTGGTTAATGAACCGCTGCCATTTCGCCCTGAGCGACTCCGGCGGCGTTCAAGAAGAAGCCCCCAGCCTCGGCAAACCCGTGCTCGTCATGCGTGAAACAACAGAACGCCCCGAAGGCATCGCCGCCGGAACCTGCCGCCTCGTCGGAACAGATGTCGAAAAAATCACCCGCGAAGCCGCCCTTCTCATAGAAAACCCAACCGAATACGCCCGCAGAAGCACCCTGAAAAATCCCTATGGCGATGGCCACGCCGCCGAAAAAATCCATGCCATCCTCAGCGATTCCTTTGCGGCGGCTCCAGCGCCCTGAAGGGACACACAGACCTCGGTTACGCGCCGCTGCCTTGGATATGCCATGCCCCGCCGCGCCTCTGCAGCACTGGCAGTTGCGCCCCTTCAGGGCGCGGGGAGAGGGGAGTCGCTGTCCGGCAGTTCCGCTACGCTTCACTGCCGGTTATTCACGTTATCCCCCTTCGGGGGAAGCAGTTATATCGCTTTGCCTACGTGTTGGTCAATGCTCGTGTCCGCCGCGCCTCTGCCGCGTTTCCAGTGCCGACACACTACGCTTTGGCAGAGTGCCCCGGAGGGGCACAACGTGAATAACCGCCGGTGGAGCGCGAGCACAGCGAGCGCGGAACCGGCGGATGCGCCACCCCCACCACCCGCGCCCCGAAAGGGCGCGACTACAGGCAGCATTGTCGAAGTCAGTAGTCGTGCCCCTTTCGTGCGCCCCTTCTGTTCCCTCCCCCCCCCCAAAAAAAAAGATCACATTTTCCAAAAAAAATACTTGCCCAATCCAAAGAAACCCGCATTTTCCATCTCCTTCGCTCCTATCAAACCATTTTGTTTATGTCCGATAAGAAAGCAGCATTTCTCTTTTTCAGCTTGTCCTGCGGCTCTTCCGTGGGCGCAAGTTGCTGCGTCTGCTCGTCCATATCCCCTGCTCCCGCCGCGTTTTCGCTTGCCTCGTTTGTCGCCGCCGCCTTTTCCCCTGTCGCATTTTTCGTCTCGATCTTTCGTAACTAGATCGGAAGAGCGTCGTGTAGGG
>JAISZI010000052.1 GCA_031269335.1 Puniceicoccales bacterium | reverse complement strand
CGCCTCGACTTCATCTGGCACAATGCCCGCAAGCTCGACAATCGCCCCTGGCCTCTCAATCCCCGCCCCCATTCCGGAGACCAACGCCTACTCGCCTTCGCTTTCCAAGAATTTATTTTGGAATAAAAACACGCGAGCAGCGTTTGCGGCGTCAATTCGGCGGCGGCGACCCACTCCTTGTGCAAGTCGAGACGGACAGAGCTGGCGGCGTGGTGCAAGGCGGTCATCGTCTTGCCGACAGCCCGCGGTCCGCGCAGCACAATAGCCCCGGCTGACAACAACTTCCGCTTAATCAAAGTGTCAGCTAAACGCGGTTCGTAAGACAAATTCGCAGCGAGCGCGCTGTTTCACCAACGCGGTTTTTCGTTTGGAAAATTATCAGGTTATTTCATCGCAAGCGAGTAAGTTTAGGCTTTGTTGAAACAACTTTGAAGACATTGTCAGAAACCGCAAATTTTGGTTTTGTTTTTCACCCCAAAGGGATGGCTTCCAAAAATGGAAGTCGGAGGGAACTTTCTTTTTTCAATACTGTTTTTTACACACCATGTCAAACATCTCACCTTGTTTTTTAATTCGCGTTGCCCTTTCCGTTGTTTTCGGCGGATTGGCACTGGTGTTTGCCGGATTGTCTTCCGTCAATGCCGAAGCCGCATCCGTGCACGATTTGCGCGTCGAACACCTTGTGAACCCGTTAGGCGTCGCTTCTGCCACGCCGCGTTTTAGTTGGAAAATCGTTTCCGACAAGCAGGGCGACAAGCAGACCGCCTATCAAATTGTCGTCAAGGGACTCGACGGCGTCGAATGGGACTCCGGCAAAGTCAAATCGGTAGAAAATGTTTTAGTGCCGTATGGCGGCGGCGCACTGCCTCGGGGTGCGTTTGCGACGTGGAAAGTGCGCGTTTGGGACAAGGATAGTGCGCCTTCGGGATGGTCACGACCGGCGACATTCTCGGTTGGTTTGCTTTCGGAGAGCGACTGGGTGGGCGAGTATATCGGTGCCCCTGTTGTGAAGGAAAAAGGGCGAAGTAACCCGACCTCAATTTTGTTGCGCAAAGAGTTTGAAGCAGCGGCACCGGAATCGTCAATTTTCGCGCATATAAACTCGCTCGGATACCACGAACTTTATCTTAACGGTTTCAAAGTCGCCCCCGAAGAAGTGCTTGCTCCGGCGGTTTCACAATTTAATAAACGCTCTCTCTCCCGCGTTTATTTACTCAAGGAACATTTGCGTCCGGGCAAAAACGAAATTGTGATCTGGCTCGGACAAGGCTGGTATCGGCAAGGGTTTCCAGGAAACGCTTACCCATCTCCGCTCGTGCGTGCGCAAGTCGAGGCTTACAAGGGGAAAACGTGGAAAACATTGGTGAAAACTGACGCGACGTGGATGTTCTTGAACAGTGCTTACAACGACACGAACAACTGGCGTTGGGACACGTTTGGCGGTGAGGTCTTAGACGCCCGAAAATTGCCTGAGACGTCCTCCGTGTATAACGAGAAATATCCTTATTGCTGGCAATTTTCCCATACTGCTTTTTCAAAATTAAATTGGAAACCGGCGGTTGCGGTCGCCGTTCCGGTCCGTGCGACAACGCCGCAAAGTGTCGAGGGGAATATTGTCGCGTTCGAGAACAAACGCAACGCTCGCGAGGCCGCCATTTTACCCGTGAAGATAGACCCGGCAGGCGAAAATAAATGGTTATTAGATTTTGGGACAACGCTCACTGGTTGGCTTCAAATAGAATTCCCAAAACTCGACGAAGGTCAGGAAATTGTCATCGAATATACCGATCACCTCGGTAGTAAAAACAGCTTTGTTAACCAAAAGCAAAGCGATCGCTATATCGCGTCGGGGCGCGAGGGTGAAATCTTTTTGAACAAGTTTAATTACCACTGTTTTCGCTATGTCAGAATCAGCAATTTGAAACGTCCGCCGGACGCCAAGAAAACGCGTGCGTTTTTTATCCAAACGAATTACAAAGACGCGACCTCTTTTGAATGTTCCGACGCGGATTTGAATGCCATTCACAATATGGTAAAGCGCACGCTCCGCGCCCTCTCGCTCGGCGGGTATCTTGTTGATTGCACGCACTTTGAACGACTCGGTTATGGTGGAGACGGGAACGCTTCCACGCGAACATTTCAAACAATGTTCGATGTCGCGCCGCTCTATAAAAATTGGCTGCAAGCGTGGCGGGACGTGCAATTTCCCGATGGGCGTTTGCCCTACACCGCGCCAAGTCCCATCGAGGCAGGCGGTGGTCCTTACTGGTGCGCTTTCGTCGTGAGTGCGCCTTGGTCGACTTACGTGCAATATGGCGACAAAACATTCTTAGAAGAATCCTATTCAACGATGCAAAAATGGATCGGATACACTGATAAATTCACACATGACGGCGTAATGAAACAGTGGCGCGATCCACGGTGGCGGCGACTCTGGTATCTTGGCGATTGGGCGGTGCCAAAGGGAATGAAACAAAACTACGAGCGAATGCTCGGTCAGTCCGTCGAACTTGTTAACAATTGCGTGATGGCTGACGTTTTTGAAAAAATGCGCCGCATTGCGACGGTTCTAAATAAACCTGCCGACGCTAAAAAATACGCCGTACTCGCCGACGAACGCCGCGCAAAAATCCACGAACGTTTTTACGATAAAGAAAAACAAAATTACGGCGGCGGGCTACAACTTGATTTTGTGTATCCGTTGCTTATTGGGGCGACACCGCCGCAGGCGCGTGCAGCCGTTTTAGAGAGTTTGAAAAAGACCGTCGCCGAACGAGATAATGGGCACCTTGTAACGGGGCTTGTCGGCGTGCCAATCATCACCGAGTGGGCGATTGAAAACAAGCAAGTAGATTTTCTGTACAATATGTTGAAAAAACGCGCATATCCGGGCTATCTTTACATGATGGACCAAGGCGCGACGGCGACGTGGGAACACTGGAACGGCGAACGCAGCCGTTTGCACAATTGCTACAACGGCATCGGGTCATGGTTTTACGAGGCGATTGGCGGCATCCGCCCCGACGAGTCCGCGCCGGGATGGAAAAAATTCTTCGTTGAACCGCAAATCCCCAAAGGCGTGACATGGGCAAAAGTAACCAAGGAAACACCGCATGGTACCGTGAAGGTCGAATGGAAAATCGAAGGCGGCAAAACCCTTAAAATTTCGTTGGTCGTCCCCGTCGGTGCCACCGCCTTGGTAGTCGGCAAAAATGGAAAAATTGCAGAACACGCCAGCGGCACACACGAAATCAATATGCCTCTTCCGGTTTATTAACGAGAATTTGCCCGCACGGCAAAATAATCCCGCTTTCCGCGAGCCAATCACTGGCGAGTCGTCGATACACCCACGGGCGTCGAAATCACCGCGACCGCTTGTCCACCCGCGCAATTTCACCCGCCACTTCCGACTCTGGGATTCGCAGTGAGGAGTGTGTGGACTTATCCACGTTTTTCTGTGTTCAACATGAGTTTTTTTTCACATATTTTTTCTTCCGCTTTTGTTTTGCAAAAGGCGAAGTGGAGGGCAGGGGATGTTTTTGTCACCGCCGGGCTTTTGGCGGTTGCTTTTTGCGTGAGTTTACTGTCGCCGCTGCATTGTTTTTCCACGAGGCTTCCTTCGGCGGATTGCGCCGTTTTTTTGAGTATCGGGCAGGGTATCTTGGAGGGCAAAACACCCTATGTGGATTTCTTTGATCACAAGGGACCGCTGCTCTATTGTATAAATGCGCTCGGACTGTTTGTGGGCGGAGAAAGAGGGGTTTGGTTTCTGGAATTTTTCTTTTTGTTTGTTTCCGCTTGTTTTGCCTACAAGACGGCGCGGATTCGGCTTGGGCGTTTCTCCGCTTTTTTTACCACCGGTGCCTTCTTTTCTCTGCTCGGCGTCTATTTTGACTCCGGCAACATTCCGGAGGAATACGCGTTGCCGTTGATGTTTATTTCGCTGTATATTTACGCACGCTTTTTTTTCAAATCGGATTCTAATGAGGTTGCCGGGGGTGGTTTGAAGAGCAGGGAAATGTTTATTCTTGGCGCGTGTTTTGGGGGGTCACTTTTGTTGAAGGCGAATTTGTTTGCCATTTGGGCTGTTTTTACGGCGGTCATTTTTATTCGGGAAGTCTTGCGGAAAAATTACGCTTTTGTTTTTCGTTACACGCTTTGGTTTTTTGTAGGAACCGCCTTTGCGATCCTGCCTTTTGTCGTTTATTTTGTGGCGAAGGGCGCGTTTTCTGAATTTCTTTATCAAAATTTTACCTTCAATTTCAAATATGCTTCGCAAGCAAGGACACTGGCTCTTTACCTGAGGAATCTCGAGCTTGCGATGGGCAACGCAGCAAACGCGGCGGTGTTCGTTGTTTTCTCCTTTTTGTCTTTGCTTCGAGAAGGAAAAAGTGAGCGGTTCCCGTTTTACGCCGCTGTTTTTCTTTCAATAATCGCGTCTTTACTGATGATTTTGGGAACACCTTGGTTGGGACTGCGCAACCAACTGATTTTATTCCCGCTTTTTTCAATAGTGTTTCCTTTTTATCCGATTTCGTTTCCCCGCTTTTTAGGGAAATGGAGTCGGATTTTCCCGATCTTTTTTTTCATTCTTCTTTTCTCATTTCCGCTCTATGAAGGCTTAAAAACAGCTCGCGGCATCATGCGCCCCGCCGGGGTAGAAACGCACGGTTTCACGCGGCGTAAGATGGAGCGTGTGTGTTCTGCTGTGGCGGGGAATGTCCGCACCGGGGAGACCGTCACTACACTTGGGAATAATTGTAGCATGTATTTTTACACCGGTCTGGTGTCTTTCTCGGCGTCGAAGTATATTTACCAGCTTCCTACTGGAGAAATTGACGGACGAATCGCCCGGGAATATGAGGCTGACATTCTCGCCCGAAAGCCGAAATTAATTTTTGTGGCGTGGCCTTATGTCGAACGATTGCCCGGCAGCGAGGAGGATATGGTGGCGGTGCGGAGGTTGTTTCCTCGTATTGCGTCGCTTCTTGAAACAGAGTATGCAAAATTACATGTTGAAAAAGGGCTTGCAGTGGTCTTTGAAAGGCGTTGAACTTTGCTGAAATCCATGAATTTTTTTCAAAACTTCAAAGCTACTGCACAGGCGGAACACGTTGAGGGTGAGGCAGTTTCCGCCGTGGAGAAGCACTTTGTGTTTCCCGTGCTTTTGTTTGCCGCATTTGCCGCGAGTCTGCTGTCCTCGCTGAACCCGTTTTCACGCGCTTTGCCGTGGATAGATTCTTCGGTGTTTCTCGCCATTGGCGAGGGAATGCGCAAGGGGATGGTTCCGTATTTAGATTTTTTCGATCACAAGGGACCGCTGCTTTATCTCATAAATTACATCGGTTTATGTCTCGGAGGGAAGACCGGAGTTTGGGTTTTGGAATTGATTTTTCTGATCGTTTCCATTTTGTTTGCCTACAAGAGCGCCCGATTTTTCGCCAGCTGGCCGGCGGCACTCGTGGGAACGTTGTGCGTATTCACAATATTGCCGGAGTTTTTCATGAAGGGAAACATGGTTGAGGAATACGCGCTTCCATTTATTTTCATCTCGCTTTACATTTATACGGAGAATTTTTTGAAAGGCAGGGAACTTGGGTGGGGTCGGGTCTTTATACTCGGCGTTTGTTTTGGTGCCACGCTCCTGTTGAAACCTAATTTGTTTGCTGTTTGGGCGTGTTTTTCTTTCGTTGTTTTCATGCTTCGTATCCGGGAGAAAAAATACAATTCTGCCGCCGGTTTCGTGTTCTGGTTTGGCGTGGGGACAGTCGCCGTGGCAATCCCTTTTCTTTTTTATCTTTGGGTGCGCGGGGCGATGGTTGATTTTTTCGACCAGTATGTATTGTTTAACGGCAAATACGCCGCGAGTGGAGGCGGGGTTTTTCGCTTTGCCGCGAATGTGCTTCTATCGCTCAATAGGCCTTTTGTTTTTCCGGTGTTGCTGCTGGTTTTTTACCGAATTTCCCGGACAATAAACACGAGGGAATCCCTTTTCCACGTCGTCTGCTCGGCTTCGATTTTGCTGACGATTTTGTTGTGTTCCGCGACTTCCTACTCCGGTGCACATTATTGCACGACGCTGTTGCCGCTTTTCGTTCCCGCGATGGCGTGGGGGTGCTGGAAACTTTTTGAACTTGCCGCGCCTTTCAAGCCGGGCATTATCCGCGTGGTTCTAATTTGTTCTATTCTTGGCATCGCGTTTAATTTACAAATACGCCATGGCGCGAGTGAAGTTTATTCTATTTTGAATCCCGGGCGAACGCGGTATGACCCTTACAGCGACGACAAATTGCGGCGAGTGACGGACGCTGTTGCCAATCGTATTTCCGAGGCGGACGAGATGATTGTTTTAGGGAGCAATTGCAACCTGTATTCTTGTGCCTCAGTGCGCCCGGCAACACGCTATATTTACCAATGGCCGATTGGTGAAATTTCGCCTGAAATTGCGGAACGGTTTCAATCGGATGTGCTCGCCAAAAAACCCGCACTGATAATCTTGTCTTGGCCGTATGTGCGTGTTACTCCGAAACTTGAAATGGACATGGGCGGAGTGCGACGGCATTTCCCGCGTGTGACCGCGTTGCTTGAATCCGACTACGAACAAGTGTTTGCCGAGAACGGGCTGGCTGTTGTTTTCGAGCGGAAAAAGAAGCGTTTAACACTTTAACACAAAGGCTAAAAAGAATGAAAGACGTCATAGTTGTCGGAGCCGGTTTTGCCGGTGCCGTTTTTGCCCGCGAGATGGCGGAGATTGGGAAAAAGGTTTTACTGCTCGAAAAGCGTTCCCATATCGGGGGGAATATGTTTGAGGAAGAAAGCCCCGCCGGGGTGCGTGTGCACAAATACGGACCGCACATTTTCCACACGAACAGCGAGCGGGTGTTTAATTACCTCAAACGTTTTGGCGAATGGTATAAATATGAGCACCGCGTGCTGGGAAGGATAGACGGGAAACTCGTTCCGATTCCCTTTAATTTCAAATCCATAGACCTCCTGTTTAGCGAAAGAGAAGCCGTGGAACTGAAAACGGTTCTTTCCAAAAATTACGCTGAAAACAAACGCGTTTCCCTCTTTGAATTGATGGAACATGAAGATGAAAAAGTCAGGGTGCTGGGGCGTTTTGTCCTCGAAAAAGTTTTCCTCAATTATACGGCTAAACAATGGGGGGTGTCGATTGACAAAATAGACAGGTCAACAATCAATCGCGTGCCGGTCGTCGCGGGTTATGATGACCGGTATTTCCAGGATTCTATTCAAATGATGCCGAAGGATGGTTTTACCAAAATTTTTGAGCGCGTCCTCGATCACGCGAACATTGAAACGCGTTTGAATACAAATGCGAAGGCGGTATTGCGCCTTGATTTGGAGAACGAAAAAGTCTGGTTTGAGGGACGCGTTTTCACGGGACCGGTTTTCTTTTCGGGTGCCATAGACGAGTTTCTTGATTATGAGTTTGGCAAGCTTCCGTATCGCTCGCTGAACCTGGTCTTCGAGGATGTTGAGCAGGAGTGGTTTCAGCCCGCTTCCGTGGTGAATTATCCCAACGAGGAAGACTTTACGCGGATAACCGAGTTTAAGCATTTTCACACGCAGTAACGCGGGAAGACCGCTGCACTTTGGCAGAAAAGAGTAAAAATTTTTTTGGAAGTGACAACGACTAAAAAGACACTAACGAGACACTAAAAAACACAAATACAGACACAACAACACCAACGCAAAAAAACAAAAATGGCAAAATACTTCATTACCGGAGGCGCCGGCTTCCTGGGCATAAACATCACGCGGCATTTGCTCGCACGGGGGCATGAAGTCGTTTCTTACGACATTGAGAAAGGATACGATTACCCCGAAAAAACGGATGCCAGAGTGCAAGTCGTGAGTGGCGATATACGCGATTTAGCGGCACTGGCGTCAGCCATGAAAGAAAGCGAGATCGTGATTCATGCCGCTGCCGCGCTTCCGCTATACTCGGAGGCGGATATACACTCGACGGACATAGACGGGACCCGCAACGTCTTGCAAGCGGCGGAGGCACTCGGGATACGACGTGTTATACAAATATCCTCGACGGCGGTCTATGGGATTCCCGACCACCATCCGTTACGGGAAGACGACGCACTCATCGGCGTTGGTCCGTATGGTGTTGCCAAAATCGCGGCGGAGGAAATTTGCATAGCGTTCAGAAAAAAGGGAATGGTGGTTCCCGTCTTGCGCCCTAAGTCCTTTATTGGACCCGAGCGCTTGGGCGTATTCGCCTTGTTTTACGACTGGGCGGCGACAGCGCACGGCTTTCCTATGATAGGTCGCGGAAACAACCGTTATCAACTGCTGGATGTTGATGATTTGTGCGACGCCATTTATTTATGCGCGACACTGCCGGAGGAAAAAGCGAACGACACTTTCAACATCGGTGCCGGGGAGTTCACGACTATGAAAGAAGATTATCAAGCGGTGTTGGATGAGGCGGGGTTTGGCAAAAAAATAAAAGGTTTCCCCGCCGCGCCGATGATTCTCACGTTGCGTTTACTGGAATTGTTGCACTTGTCGCCGCTCTATAAATGGGTCTATGAAACGGCGGCGAAAGACTCCTTTGTTTCCATTGAAAAAGCGCAGAAGCAGCTTGGATACAAACCGAAATACTCGAACAAAGACGCACTGGTGCGAAACTACCGGTGGTATCTCGCCAATCGTGATAAATTCGCGTCCGCGAGCGGCGTTTCCCACCGTGTCCCGTGGAAGCAGGGTATTTTGAGCCTCGCCAAATTGTTTTTTTAATGATTTTCATGTCAAAAAAACGAGTCAATAACCGCTATTAAAACAGATGAGCCGATCCGCTACTTCCACAATACTGTATGTTGACCTTGACGGGACGCTTGTGCACTCGGACACGCTTTGGGACTCTATTGCCCTGCTCTTAAAACGCAAGCCGTGGACGCTATTTTTCTTGCCGTTCTGGCTCTTGAAAGGGCGTGCGTATTTCAAAGCCTGCGTGCGGAGACTTGTCTCTCCAGACGTCACGCTATTTCCTTACCGAGAGGAACTTGTGGACTGGATAAAGCAAGAACATACGGATGGGCGGCGCGTTATCCTCGCGACGGCCGCGCACGGGAAAATAGCGGCGCGGGTGGCGCGACATCTTGGTTGTTGTGATGCGGTGTTGGCTTCCGACGAGACGGTGAACCTAAAAGGAAAAGAGAAGCTCGAGGCAATTCGGAGGCACAGTGGCGGCAGTGCTTTTTCTTACGCCGGAGACTCGAAGTGCGACATGCCTATCTGGGACGCGGCGGAGACGGTGGTGCTCGCGGGTAGCGGCACCCGCTTTCGTGAGCGTTTCCAAGCGGAGGGGAAGCTCGAAAAGGTTTTTGAAAATAAAACGGGAAAATGGCGTGTGTTGACACGCGCCGTGCGCCCCCACCAATGGGTGAAAAACACATTGGTTTTTCTGCCCTTACTGGTCGCGCATGAATGGCAAAACGTTGTGGTGTTGCGGGACACTCTGGTTTTGTTTGCAGCGTTTTCGTGCATGGCGTCGTCCGTTTATCTGCTCAACGACCTTCTTGATTTGGAGCATGACCGAGCACACCGCGAAAAACGATTCCGTGGATTTGCTGCAGGAGTGCTTTCCATTCCGTTGGGAATTGTGGTGGGCGCGCTCTTTTTTCTCGTCGGATCGCTGGCTACTCTGCTGTTAATCCCGCAGGCTGCCCCGTGGCTACTGTTTTACTGGATGTTGACTTTTACGTATAGTTTTTATCTGAAACAGCAAGCGTTGGTTGATGTGTTCACGCTTTCGCTGCTTTACTCGATTCGTGCGGTCGCTGGGGCGGTTTTTTTGACAGAAGGGCTTTCCGAGTGGATGATAGCTTTTCTGATATTCTTTTTTCTAAGTCTCGCGCTTGTGAAACGTTTTTCAGAACTGCGCAGTTTAGACAAAGAGAAAGCGGAAAAAATTCACGGGCGGGGTTATATAGCGGAAGACATTGCGCCCGTGGGTATCTTTGGTGTGGCGTCAGCCTTTACCTCTGTTTTGGTCGTTGGTTTATACATCACAAACGAGGCGGGAAAACGATTATACGGAAAACCAGAATTTCTCTGGTTGTTAAGCCTCGCAATGCTCTTCTGGCTCTGCCGCACATGGCTGCTTGCCTGGCGCGGGCGGATTCATCAAGACCCAGTCATCTGGGCGTTGCGCGACAAGTTTTCGTGGGGTCTGGGAGCAGTCTGCGCAATCTTGCTTTTGCTCGCGGCGAAGTGAAACGCTCTGTGCATAACGCGTCGAAATTGACCGCTACTCTGATGGCGGACGGCTCGGTGAGTCGATCCTTCCTTTCCGCTGATTTAACGTCCCTTTAGCTAACTAACAGACATGGAAAAACAACAAAAAGAAAAAGATAAAAAAATATCCCTTGTGAAAAGTGAAACTAACGCGAGCGTGCGCCTTGGCGCGGTGAGGCGCGATGGCATGATCGCGTTTCTCGCTCGCCCGTGGCGTTCTCTGTTAGCGATAGTGAGTTATCGTTGTGACCTTTTCTATTTAACGGTGTTAGGGTGGTTTGGATTATGTTTTGGTGGGTTGCTTCTTTTGCCTGCGACGCGGATGGTGATAGTGACGTTTGTTTCGCGTTTTCACAAGTTGACTCCTGAGTTTTGGCAGGGCAAGTTGTTTCTATGGGCCGGTTTGCTGGTCGGGGCTTCTGCAGTGGCACTGTTTATAACGACGCCGTTGTTTGATGCTATAGCGGCGCGTAAAAAACTGGCGGATAGGTTGCTTACCGGCGTGGGCTGGGGATTGGTGTTTTTATTTTTGGTCAGGGGGATTTATTTTGCCAGCGGGGACGCTTCGATATGGCTTGACGAGGGGTCTTCGTTTCTCACGGCGAGGCTTTCGTGGAGAGAGATTTTGGAAACACAGGTTCTGGATGTGCACCCGCCTTTGTATTTTCTGTTGCTTAAACTGTTCACGCTTTTGTTTGGAGAGAGTATTTTTGCTGGCAAACTTTTCTCTGTCGTTCCGATGGTTTTGGCATTGTCAGCTGGGTGGTTGTTTTTGAGTAAAGAGTTTTCCAAGAAGAGTGGGATTTTGTTTGTGTCTTGTTTCTTTGTTTTGTTTCCCGTTGTTCGTTTCAGCGTGGAGATAAGGATGTATTCGTGGGCGTTGTTTTTTGTCATGATGACGGCTATTAGCGCGTGGTTTGCGGCGCGGACAGATAAGGTGGGTTGGTGGGTGTCGTTTAGTGTTTTTTTGGCTGTTACGGCTTATACGCATCATTACGCTGCCATGATGGCGGCAGTTGGGGGCGGGATTTTCTTTATTCACACCTTGGTGTGGGATAGGGGGAAAGTTCGTAAGGTCGTGCTTTGCGGCGTGGCAGCACTGGTGTTATATTCGCCGTGGATTCATGTGGCAATGAGTCATTTTTCGGGGGCGAGTGAAAATTTCTGGATAAGATACTCGGCGGAGGGCAATCCGTTAAACTGCCTTTTATTTGATTTTCGCGGGAGCAACATTGTTTTCACTGGTTTCTTGCTGTTGAATTTTTTAGCGGCGTTGTTTGCGTTTGCGACAGCGAGGAAGAGAAGTGCCGGCGATGTTTTTGTGTTTTACGGGTTACTTTGTTTTTTCGCGGTCTATGCGGTTGGTCTTTGCGTTGTAATTTTTGTGTCGCCTTTGATGATTGAACGTTATTTGGTGCCCGCGCTTGGTTTGATATGGTTGTTTGTGGCGGCTGAGCATCCTGCTTTGCGGAACGCGCGTTGCCTTGTTGCTTTATGCGCCGCCTGCTGCGCGATGAGTTTTGTTTCAATGGGGGAGATGCTGGATTTCAAACGGAAGGATGGCAAAAAATATATTCATTTTGAAAAGGAACTTTCGGGTGTAGGAAATTCTGCTGCAGCGTTGGTCGTTTTCCCGACTATAATGGAGGACGGATTGAAGGGGGCTGGGCATTGTTATAGTGTCATAAGTTATGTGTTGCCGCGCAAGCCCTTTTACCTGCCGCCGAATGTTCTTGCGGGGCGGCATGGAAGAGAGTGGCTGAAGCATTTGATTCCTGAGGTTTATTACTACGATGAAGCACTTGATTTGACGCAGTTTTCCGGAAAGAAGGCCTTGGTTTTTGTGTCATCAAAAGACCGGAAAGCCAAAAGAGAAATTCCGAAAGAATGGTCGCCTCTGACGCACTTTCCTTATTGGGGAACGGATAATTGCGACGTCTATCTTGCGGAAGATGCGGCGGATGTAGGGAGGGTGTATAAGAGGATTTACGCGCAAGCAGGTCCCGTGAACTGAGTTGCGGACGCCACTTTTCTTTTTTACACAAAAAGACGAACAAGTATTTTCCTAATGGTAAAACAAAAAGGCAACGACATGGAAACAAAAGAGGGAGAGCAACAAAAAGCACCGTCAGCGGATTCGCAAACAAGTGGATTCCTGCGAGGGAAAACCTTGCTTTACGGACAATGGGTTTCCATTGCCGGGGTATTGGTTTCAACGGTGTTCATCTTTCCGCAGGCGCGGGAGTGGCTGCTGGGGACGGTGGCTCGTTTTCACAAGTTGAGTCCTGAGTTTTGGCGGGAGCGGTTGCTTCTATGGGCGGTGGCTTTGGTCGGGGTTTCTGCAGTGGCACTGTTTACAACGACGCCGTGGTTTGATGCTATAGCGGCGCGTAAAAAACTGGCGGATAGGTTGCTTACCGGCGTGGGCTGGGGATTGGTGGTTTTATTTTTGGTCCGGGGGATTTATTTTACCAGCGTGGACGCTTCGGTATGGCTTGACGAGGGGTTTTCGCTTCTTACGGCGAGACTTTCGTGGGTGGAGATTTTGGAAACACAGGCTTTGGATGTGCATCCTCCATTGTATTTTTTGTTGCTTAAACTGTTCACGCTTTTGTTCGGGGAGAGTGTCTTCGCGGTCAAACTTTTCTCTGTCGTTCCGATGGTTTTGGCATTGTCGGCTGGGTGGTTGTTTTTGAGTAAAGAGTTTTCAAAGAAGAGTGGGATTTTGTTTGCGTCTTGTTTCTTTGTTTTGCTCCCCACTGCGCATTACAGTGTGGAGATGAGGATGTATTCGTGGGCGTTGTTTTTTGTCATGATGACGGCTATTAGTGCGTGGTTCGCGGTGCGGACGGATAAGGTGAGTTGGTGGGTGTCGTTTAGTGTTTTTTTGGCTGTTACGGCTTATACGCATCATTACGCCGCTGCGGTGGTGGCAGTTGGGGGCGGGATTTTCTTTATTCACACTTTGGTTTGGGATAGGGGGAAAATTCGTAAGGTCGTGCTTTGCGGCGTGGCTGCGCTGGCGTTATATTCGCCGTGGATTCGTGTGGTAACGGGAGCATTTTCGGGAGCGAGTGAAAATTTCTGGATAGGGAACTCGGCGGAGGGCAATCCGTTGAACTGCCTTTTATTTGATTTTCGCGGGAGCAACATTGTTTTCACTGGTTTTCTGCTGCTGAATTTTTTCGCGGCGTTGTTTGCGTTCGCGACGGTGAAGAAGAGAAGTGCCGGCGATGTTTTTGTGTCTTACGGGTTACTTTGTTTTTTCGCGGTCTATGTGGTTAGCGTTTGCGTTGTAATTTTTGTGTCGCCCTTGTTAGCAGACCGTTATTTGGTGCCCGCGCTTGGTTTGATATGGTTGTTTGTGGCGGCTGAGCATCCTGCTTTGCGGAACGCGCGTTACCTTGTTGTTTTATGTGTCGCCTGCCTCGCGGCGGGTTTTGTTTCAATGGGGGAGATACTGGATGTCAAACGAGAGGATGGTAAAAAATATATTCGCTTTGAAAAGGAACTTTCGGGCGCGGGAGATTCTGCGGCTGTGTTGGTTGTTTTCCCGACTATAATGGGGGACGGATCGAAGGGGGTTGGGCATTGTTTTAGTGTCATAAGTTATGTGTTGCCGCGCAAACCCTTTTACTTGCCGCCGAATGTTCTTGCGGGGCGGCATGGGAGGGAGTGGCTGAAGCATTTGATTCCTGAGGTTGATTACTATGATGAGACGCTTAATTTGACGCGGTTTTCCGGAAAGAAGGCACTTGTTTTTGTGCCATCAAAAGACCGGAAAGCCAAAGAGAAAATTCCGAAAGAATGGTTGCCTTTGACGCGCTTTTCGCATCGGGGAGCGGATGATTGCGACGTCTATCTCGCTGGAGACGCGGCGGAGGTGGAGAGGGTGTATAAGCGGATTTATGTGCAAACAAGTCCGGTGAACTGAGTTGCGGAGCGGACACCTCCGAGCAGTGAGGAATGCGAACACGCCTTTGGGAATCACGCCTTGTCGTCAAAATGTCGGCTGGGGTTCATTTTCACCGCTGCCAATTTTCTCTGGAGGGGCGCAACCGACAAGCTCGCAGCCCCGGACGCCCGCAGGCGCATCGACGGCAAACGTTGGCATTGCGGCGTTCGTGAAGAATCGAACCAAGCGTTTGGCGGAAATTGCCAATTTATTTTTTCTTGCACTTTTAGGCATGAAAATTGCTTTCTGTCATGTGTCAGCGCGGAGGTGCCGCGTTTGGCGATGAACATAAAAAAAACAACACGTAATTTGTTATGAACAAAGGAGAATCAAAAATCGGCACATCAGGTGTCAACAAAGGGAAGCGGGAGTTTCTCAAAAGGGCAGGGGTGGTAGCCGCGACAGTGGCTGTTGCTCCGTGGGTAGCGGGGGCGGCGTGCTGCTCTGGCGCGAAGAAAATTATCACTGCGAAGATTCGCGTGGCAAAGGGGAAAGAGGGCGAGTTTGTCAGTGCCGCCAAAGAAGTGGTGGCGGCGACTCGTCGGGAAAAGGGGAATGTCGCCTACGATTTCCTTGGGAGTCAGGAGGATGGACGCCTCTTTGTCTTTGTGGAGCTTTGGAAAGACCAGACCGCTATTGAGGCGCATTTTGCGAGTGCGCATTTCAAGGCGTTCGGGGAAGTCCTTGGGAAGTTGGCGGAAGGAAAACCGGAGATTGTCATTTATGACATCGCCGCCCAAAAATCAGTCTGAACCGTTTGCAATGCAAAAAGTTAAAAATATCGGGCTTGTCGCGCACGACGCTCGCAAGCGGGATATTCTGGACTGGGTGCGCTTTAATGCCGAGAGGCTCGCGCGCCACAACATGGTGTGCACGGGGACAACCGGGACTTTGTTGATGGAAATGTTTGCCCGCGAATTCCCTAAGTTGTCCCCGCGCATCACTTTGCTGAAGTCCGGACCGCTCGGCGGCGACCAGCAAATGGGTGCGCGTATCGTCGATGGGCGGCTTGATGTGTTGATTTTTCTCACAGACCCGATGACGACGCAGCCGCATGACGTTGATGTCAAGGCACTTGTGCGATTGTGCACGGTTTACAACACTGTTATCGCCTGCAATCGCGCCTCGGCAGATTTTGTCATAAGTTCCCCGCTTTTTGATCACGTATATACGCCCGTGTTAAATGATTACACCGAGTATTTGCAGCGGAAAACGGAGGTGTGAACGGGCGGGTGCTCTTGCCGATGCGCTTGCTTTGGAAATACTTCCTGCTTGTTCGCACCTTTGGGGTGCGGTGGGTGTTGTTCCGGTTGCGTTACGCGCTTGCGTTGCGTTGCGGAGTGTTGCGGTGGCGGACGCCGTGCAAGCCGTGGGGGGCGGTGCGGGAGCGGTTTTACGAGGCTGATGGAGAGGCGCGTTGGGTAGCGTCGCGGTGCGCAGTGAGCGGTGTTGACGTCGCCGGTGGCGGTGGCGCCGTTGACGCGGAAGATGTTCCTGTTGCGCAGGATATATGCGCGGGGCGGTTTTTGTTATATGGTTTTCATGCGTGTAATTTAGGGCGATTTCCTGATTGGCACGCGAGTCCGTTTGACGGAGCGGTCGCGCCCGCAGGCAGGCATTGGAGCAAGATTCCCGATTTCGGGTTTGGGGATATCAAAAACATTTGGGAATCAAGCCGTTGGGGATGGGCGTTTGCGCTTGCGCGGGCTTGGCGTGCCACGGGACGCGAGGAGTTTGCGGAGCGGTTTTGGGAGCTGGCGGAAGATTGGATAGAGAAAAATCCGCCGAACAGCGGGGCGAATTGGAAGTGCGGGCAGGAGACGACATTTCGTTTATTTGCAGCGACTTACGCACGTGTTTTGCTGGGCCGAGCGCGGGCGACGACACCGGAGCGGTTGGCGCAGTGGCGGCGGCTTGTGGTAGCGTCGGGGGAGCGTATTGCGGCGAATCTGGATTACGCGCTGAGCCAAGCGAACAACCACGGGATTAGCGAGTGCGTCGGGCTGTTGACGGCAGGTGTGCTTGACGGCGGGAAAATCGGGCGCGGGTGGTTCGTGCGCGGGGCGGCGGCATTAGAGCGGCAAGTGGCGGAATTGGTCTATGCCGACGGTGGTTTTTCGCAGCATTCTGCGGTGTATCACCGCGTGTTGCTGCATGATTTGTTATGGGCTGCGCTTGTTTGGCAGGTGCACGGTGAGGCGGTGCCGGTGTGGTTGATGGAGACCGGGGCGAGGGCGGCACGTTTTTTGGGCGCGTTGGTCGATGCGGAGACCGGGCAGGCGCATCTTTACGGGGCGAATGATGGTGCAAATGTCTTACCTGCACCCGGTTATAGATGGGCAGATTTTCGTTTCGTGGCGCGGGTGGCGGCGAGGGTATTTTTGGGGCAGGATTGGGATTCGAGAAATTTTGCGGCACTGCATTTTCCCGATGCCGGAGTGCTGCTTATGCGGGGTGCGTGCGGTAGCTGTGCCTCTGTGTCGCTGTTGTTGCGGTGTGTGGAGCGGTTCCGGCATCGCGCCACGCGGGACATGCTGCATTTGTCGGCGATGTGGCGAGGGAGACCGGCAATGTTGAACGCAGGGAGTTTTTCCTACAATGCGAGCGGGCGTTTCGCGGGCGGTTTTGCGAATGCGTTTGCCCAGAACACGGCGACGGCGGAGGGTGCCGACCAGATGGAGCGCGTGGGGCGATTTTTGTTTTTGCCGTGGCCGCATGGTCTCGCGCATTGGGTGGAGGCGGGGCAAGTGTTCGAGGCGGTAAACTTCGCGTATCAGGCGCGGTTTGGGGCGACGCACACGAGGCGGATTTCTTTGCGCGAAGGAGGAGACGGGTTTGTCGTGGAGGATGTGTTCGAGGCGGCGGTGGCGCGCCAATGGCGTTTGCAATGGTTGTTGGCAGACGGGAAATTGCGCTTGGAACAAGAGAAGGACGGAACGCACGGATTGGCTCAATTACGCGTGAGTGCCGATGGTGACGCCGCAGGGTTTTGCTGCCGGATTCGCTGGGAAAGTTCCGTGACTGCGGCGGTGTCGCCTGTGCGGGCGGCTGTTGATTCTGCGCGAGGGTGGTATGCGCCGCATTACCAAGATGCGCAGTCGGCGTGGTCGCTGGCACTGAAACCGCTGCCTACGGCTCATGTGCGCGTGCGGACAGAGTTTTCGTTCAGCGAGATCGCGCTGAACGACAAATTGTGACTTTTCTCGCCTCTCCAAATCCGGGAAAAGTCAAAAATCTACCGTTCCCGCCTATTTTTTTTCAAAAAATCGCTTGCCATAACCCAAAACGTCATCTCCCTCGCTCCCCACACTTATTGCAGGGTAGGGCAGCTTGGTAGCCCGTCAGGCTCATAATCTGAAGGTCGTTGGTTCAAATCCAATCCCTGCACCCAATTTGAAGCCCTTCCGCTGATCGGGAGGGCTTCTTGTTTAAGGGGTTACGCAATTATCCGGCGCGGCATCGCCGCCGAACCCAAGGGCTTCCTTGTCCACGATGAGGTCGATGTCTTCTGAAAAACGCTCGATGAGTTTCGCAAGTTTTCGAGGTAACGTCAGGCTCACAACCTGAAGGTCATTGGTTCAACTCCAATCCCTTCCGCACGCAATCCCCACCATCCCCGATCGGAAACATCGCTTTGATTCCGCTTTGATTCGCGCTTGGCTACGAACGCTAAATTTCTTTCATGCCACCCCTCAACAATGAAAAAGATCTCCGCCCGTTGTTTTTTGTCCGCAGCCACGCTGGTCACCGCAGCCGTAGCTATTGCGCCCGCACCACAGCTTGACGCCCGTCCACACAACGGACTTGGCAACTACGTCCAACTCTTGGATGCAATGTTAGGGAATCCGGGTTACGATTGGAACAGTATGCCAGGGTGGTATTTCAACAACACCTCTTCCATCTCCTTCGGCGTAATGGGGAACCTCCCCGCGCTCACTTCCGCCGGCGAAGTTTCCGGCATCTTGCGCCAGCTCGACAGCCCGCACTACGTCAAACCCCTCGCACAACGCCGCCGTGAAGTTGACGCCTTTTACGGCACCGAGACCGGTTCCCTCGATGGACGCCACCCTGCTCAACGCGGCGAGTGGCAGACCTACGCCTTCGGACAATGGAATTTCGGCGACTTCGACTCCTCCCGTAATCGCCCCGTCTGTAACCCCGAAACCTGGGGCGGTCTCGTCGGTGCCCACCGCTGGATAGACGACGAACGCCTCATCGGTGCCTCCGTTTCTTACAATTTCGCCCGCGCCAAACTCCACGACGGGGGCGGTCGCATTGATGGCGGCGATACCCGCTTGCGCCTCTATGCCGCCCTTGTCCCGGAAGGTCGCCCGTGGTGGGTCGCCTTCGGTGCTTCCGGCGGTTACGTCAGCTACAAAACCATCCGGCTCCAAGCCGACCCTTTTGGTCCGTTAGGTATCGAAACTGACCCCAACTACGTCGCAAAAGCTTCCCCGACCGGCTACGAAGTCGGCGTCTTCGCTGCGCTCAACACCCGCATCCACATCTCCGAAAATCTTCTTCTCACCCCAGTCGCCCGCGTTGATTACAACAGCACGAGCATGAAACGCTTCACCGAGTCCGGCGCGCAATTCGCGTGGAACGTCAACCGCTTCAATTCCGACTCTGTCCAAACTCGCCTCGGCGCAGGTCTCGAATTTAACGCCGATGCAGGTTGGTTTCTCTTAAAAGCGGGATGCACCGTGGCATGGGCAAGCGAACTCGCCGGCAACGACATCAAAATCACCAGTGCCTTCGCCAACTACCCGGGGTCAAAACACTACACCTACGCAGGCCAACTTTTCCAAGATGCCGTCGAAATCAACCCGTCCGTTTCAATCGTCTTCAAAAACGGAATCGTGCTGGAAGGCGCGTGGAACCTCCAAATCACCTTCGACGCCCAATTCTCTCAAAGCGTCTCCGGCTCCATCGGTTGGCGTTTTTAACGCTTCCCCCGCCCAAAAACCCGCGTTCTCATGACGCCCGCGACGCCCAACTTTCCCGCAAATCGCTCCGCTTCCCTCGCACGATTCGGGCGTCTTATCGTCTTCGCACTGTCAGCCCTCACCCTCGCCCTCGCCGTCCTTTACTGGAACAACACCGCCTCGTCGCCGTCAAAATCCTTTATCCTCTTCTTTTCAAGCAGCATAGAAAACCTCTCCGTCGGGTCTCCCGTCAAAATGGGCGGCGTCTCCATCGGTCGCGTCGCCTCCATCGGCTTGCGTTCGCCGCACGACACACAAACCGCCTTCCATGTCGCGGTTAACGTGAAAATTGCCCCCGACCGGTTCGCCCCTCACGACACACCCGCTCCCGACACCTCCTCCT
Source organism: Puniceicoccales bacterium (assembly GCA_031269335.1). Lineage (GTDB taxonomy): Bacteria > Verrucomicrobiota > Verrucomicrobiia > Opitutales > UBA953 > CALNBE01. The sequence goes on along the minus strand of JAISZI010000052.1, from coordinate 9,476 downwards.
GGCTAAACCGTGAAATAAAACATGGCCTGTGCGCCAAATTAGCATTGTTAAGCCCATCTACAGGAACATATTACATAGAACTCGGCTACGAACCAAACACCCCGCATCCGCTCGTTTCCTCCCCGACGGAACGGCTAAACGAGATACCCGTCGTCAACAGAAAATTGTCTAACAAAGAAATCCGCACCTACGCCGATTGGCTCACGCTCTTCAGCGAAAAAGATTTCGATAAACTCAAAGTCGAATGGGATTCCACCTTGGATAACTTTCTCGAACCCCTTGCACCGGAACGCATTAACGCCTTTAATGCCGCCACAATCGACCGCCTCGACAAAATAAACCACCTGCTACGCAACTCCCACCTGCGCGAAGATTGCCGCAAACTCAACGCCACCCTCCCCAACCTCATCCCTTCCCTCGAAAACGCCGACACCAACACACTCCTCCACTGGCTAAAAACCGACGCCCGCCCCACCCTCGCCGAACTCCGCCTCACCCTCTCGCACACCACCCTCCAAATCGCCCAAATCGCCACCCTCCTCGACGCCCATTCAACAGAAGTTCGCACCCTCCTCGACTCGCTCTCCTCCATCCGCAAAACCTGCCAAACCCTCCGCACAGAAACGCCCCCCTCCCTACAACCTTGAGACCACAAGAGAGCAAGTGCTGTGCCCGCCGTTCACGGCGAGGGCTTCCCTCGTTCACCCGCTCCAACGGCGTATCCCAAAGATAGCCCAAGTTAGCCCAGGGCAACGCCCTGGGTATTGAAGAGGAAAGAAACCAAAGCCCCAAAGGGGCGACCCTAATATAGCCCAGGGCAACGCCCTGGGTTTGAATGTCCATCAACACCCAGAGCCTCCAAAGGGGCGGCTCTAAGTTAGCCCAGGGCAACGCCCTGGGTGTTGGGCAACCGCAAAGCCAAAGCCCCAAAGGGGCGACCCTAAGATAGCCCAGGGCAACGCCCTGGGTATCTGGTGACCACATTAACCATAGCCCCAAAGGGGCGGCACCAATGCCATCCCAGGGCAACGCCCTGGGGAAGGGTGGGGCGAAGGCGACGGTGCACCCTAATTTACCCGCGCCAACGGCGCATCCCGATGATAGCCCGGGGCGCTGCCCCAGGCTATATTGGGGCCGCCCCTTTGGGGCTTATGATTTTTTTGGTTTCCCAAACCCAGGGCGTTGCCCTGGGCTATATTGGGGTCGCCCCTTTGGGGCTATGGTTTCCCTTTCCCTCCAAACCCAGGGCGTTGCCCTGGGCTAACTTAGAGCCGCCCCTTTGGGGCTTCGTGTGAGCCATCCTTTCCGGCAGCCTCATTCGTGGTTATTCGTGATCATTCGTGGTTACCTTTGGGGCGACCCCCTCCCCCAAAAAAAATCTCATTTTTCCTAAAAAAATACTTGTTCTCTCCAAAAAAACCTGCATTTTCCGCTTCCCTCCCTCCTTTGAAAACATTGTTTATGTCTGATAAGAAAGTTACATTTTCCATTTTTAGCTTTTCCCGCGACTCGCACGTAAGCGCAAGTTGCGGTGCTCGTTTTCTTGCGTCCCCTGCCTCTGCCTCTTTTTCCCCTACCGCATTTTTCGTCGCCGCGTTACGTAACTCCTTGTTTCAGTTACATTTACCCCCCCCCCCCCCCCCCCCTACGTGCGTATTTTCTTGTAAATCAAGCACTTACGCATCCAAAGGCAAGGCGTGTTCGCAAAACACGCCGCAGCGCATCCCGCCGGTCGTCAACGCCTTGCGCGCTTGCCCTCACTTTTAGCCGCATGGAGTCGCTTTCTGCCGAAAGCCTCGGCGGTGCTATTTCACAAAACCTTGCCACCGCCAAACCACCGTTTTCATCATGAAATCTCAACCGTCCCGCGCGTTTTCCACCCGCGCCACTCATGCCACCCGCCACGGCACTCGTCGAGCCTCCACTGCCCGCGTCCTTGTCGCGGCTGCGTCCCTCCTTGCGCTCGGCACTACTTTGCCGCCTGGCTCGTCCTTCGTGCCTCGATCCTCCGCCGTTGTTTTTACCGGAACCACCGACTTTAATTGGGACACGCCAGCTAATTGGACCCCCGCTACCGTCCCCAACTCCCCCGGAGCCGTCGCCGAGTTCAATCTTGCCTCTTACCCCGGCCTTGTCGGTCAAACCATTTCTATCCCGACCGGCGGTGTCAACGTCGGGCAAATTGTCTTTTCCGCTACCTTAAATTCCTCCGAAAGTCTTTCTCTCGCGAATGGTCCGCTTTCCTTTTCCAATCCCGCCGCCAGCCCGATCGCCCTCCACAACGGCGGCAAACTTTTTTTCGACTCTGCCGTCACTGCCAGTTCCCAGTTTTCCGTCCTCAACTTTGCTGCCGTCGGCTCCATCACTTTTAACTCCACCCTTAATGTCGGTTCCAATCCCCTCTCTTTCACCACTTCCGGCTCCAACTCCAGCATCACCGCCAACGCCGCTCTCACCGCTGGCAGCTTCTCTCTTTCCGGCGGCGGTCTTTACACTTTTAACGCTGCCAACACCTTCTCCGCCGTCACCGTTTCCAATGGCGGCACCTTCCTCCTCGGTGCCAACAATGCCCTCGGTTCCAACGCCCCTCTTGAAACCGGTGTTTCCGGTTCTTCCAACCTCATTTTTTCCCTCTCTGGTGCGGGCAACCGCACTCTCTCCAACGCCCTCACCGGTGCCCTCTATTCCAATCTTTCTCTTACTGCCCGAGACGGTGCTACAGGCACCAGGTTGACCTTTGCCACATCGACAGTTTCCACCGTTTCCGTCCAAGCGGGGAACGGCGACACTATTACCGTTGATCCGGGTCTCTCGTTAAACTTTGGCGTAAACCAGAATTTTTCCGGCGCCACTCTCAACAAAAGCGGCGGCGGCACGCTTTCTTTAAGAGGCACCGGTTCGACCTTTCAGGGTCTCTCCATAGCGGGCGGCACAGTCGAAGCTTACGCCTCTTCCCGGGCTAACCTCAACGGCACCTCCGGCATTCTCGGATTAGGCAATATCTCCATCTCCAACACCAACTCCCGCCTGCTCTTGACGGGAACCGCCGCCGGTTCATTCGGCCTGGACAACACCGCATCAATTAGCCTCTCCGGCGAAAGCATTCTTGAAACTTCCAACGTCGTCGCCCTCCGCCTGCGAGGCGGTTCCCTCAACCTCGGCACATCAGGCATTGTTCTCTTCAACGGTCCCGTCACACTCGGCAACACCGTCATCACCGGCACCACCAAAAGCGGTGCGCTCCCGTTTGGGGGCAATATAATTTTTACCGATTCTACTACTGCCACTGCCAACTATCCTTTTACCTTGACCAGTGCCTCTGCACAAACCCTTTCCCGCGGAACCACTGGGAGCGTCACACTCGCACATTTTTTAACAAAAACAGGTTCCGGCATTACCACCCTCGACCCCTCTATTACTCAGTTCACATTTAACTCGGGAATGAGGCTTGAGGCAGGCACTTTCGCCGTGAGTAGTGTGCCTATTTCCAGCACGACGGGTATTGATATTATTAACGGTATTCTCTCCTTTTCAGGCTCTGGAAATAACGCCACTACCACAGGCTCCACGCCCTTCGTTTTTTCCGGCGACGCCAATTACTCCGGCACCATCGCCCTTTATGGAAACGACCGGACACTTTCCTCTGCCACCATCGCATCGGGCACCGCCGCAAAAATTGAAATCGGTGGAAATAAAAGTTCCGCTAACAACCTCACCATCGGCACCCTCTCTTTTAGTGACGCCACCAGCAAACTCGCCATCTATAATTATACCCACGCCAACGCCTTTACCACCTCCACTCCCACGCCTGATGTTGTCACTGTCGGCAACACCCCCACCACCCCGCAACTCTCCAATCAAATTTGGTTCTACGGCTACAATCAGGGCGTAGTTTATAGCGCCGGTTCCCTCGCGCCGAAGACGCGTTCCGACACCGTAGGCGGCATCATTTATTCGACCACCCCCGATTATCTCCAAGTCACATGGACGGGCGCGACCGGCGCCGCCATGAATAATTACCAAAATTGGAAAACTACCACTGGCAATATCGTCTCTCCCCTCGCACTCCCAAACGGTCCGGGCGTGGAAATCACATTCGGCGAACTCAATTCCACCACCCCAAGCTACTCCGGTTCTTGGACGCTGGGAAAAGTCCTTTTATCTTCCGCCTCCGTTTACACGCTTCAGTTGGGAACCTTGACCCTCGACAGCGGCGTCGAGGGAAAACCTGCTGTCATCTCTATCAGCGGTCTTTCTTGGCAAACCGTCCAAGGAAGTATTACACTAAATTCAGATGTATATCTTAAAGGGAATAACGGTGTTTATTTTAATCCTACAATCACTGGCTCAAAAGACATTTATTTGGAACAAGAAGGCACACTCCCTAATACTAATCCGCTCACTAATCCTTTTTACGGTTACCGCTTTGGCGGAAATAACTCAAGTTTCACCGGAAATATTATTTTGAAAAGCGGGAGCATTTCCAGAAACAATGTTAATGCGTTTGGCAATATAAGCTCCACCAGCCTGTTAAACGGAACCACAAACAACATCATCTTCGCTGGCGGTTCTTTTCGCGGTTTTGCAAATCAGATCAAAATTGACGTCCCTAACAAAATTTTGTTTCAGGCAGCCTCAACAAAATTGTCGAATGTGAACTTCACTTTCAAGGGCGATGTCCTTCTGCAAAAAACGACATCCCCATCGGCGATTAACGCTTATACCCTGGATATCCACGAATCAACAACCACGGCCGGACAACGTGCGAGTGTCAGCTTTAGCGACGCGACAAATCTTACCGGCGATGCGGGACTTACCAAAGCAGGAGCGCAGCCCATGGAAATCCTCAGCCGTTACAATACCTTTTCCGGCGGCTTGACCATTTCTAATGGGACACTTTGGACAACCATCGCCAATTCCGCCGGTCTCCGCATCGGTGCATTAGAATCCGGCAAAAATTACCTCGGCACGGGAAATATTTCCCTTGGCACCAGTGCTTCCCTCCTGCGTGTGGAAACAAAGGGAAACCCCACGGTTATTAACGGCACTCCCGCCAATCCCGTCACCATTAATTTAGGCACCAACGCAAATAGCCGCATTTCTTTTGAAGGCGGCGGCAGCGTGACCCTCGGTCCGAATGCGAGTTTTCAAGGAGGCACTGGTGGAGAATTTTCATTTTCCGGTAATCTTATCCTCGACGGTGCTTCTTTGGGTAATAGAAATTTTCTTTCCGACACCAGCACGGCAATAGGCGGCGCGAATACTATTTCCAAAGGTTCAACCGGTCCCTCTCTTATCACGGGGAACGCGGGGATCAACTCCCTGGTTAAACTTGGTCCCGGAACCACGACACTCGCCAGTGAATTGACCTTCGAGTTTAACATCGGAGTTTATGTTAACGGCGGTGTTTTGAAACTTACCAAAGACAACCAAATCAAGACCAGTTCAGGCTTGATCTTGGCAGGCGGCACGCTCGACCTCTCCAATACCACCCAAGATATCTCCTCTACGACATCAACAGGTCTCTACCTCCGTGGAAACGGTGCCTTAGTGCTGGGCGCGACAGGAGATATTACTTTGAGGAGACGAATGGCGGACACCTCCGCCAACTGGTCGTCCACCGCCCAGCTTCTTATACAAAACAGCACCGGAAAGTGGGACAACGCGAATAACAACTACAACTTCGCGACTCTACTCCCCGATACCTTTGTCCGCTTTGAGCAAGACCCCTCGATCGGCAGCATTCCCCTCAATCTTTCTAATATCACTTTTAGCGGCTACGAATCGGGCGCACGAGTGCTCTCTTTGGGAAGTTTTTATTATCTTCTCCCCGCCGACGACGCTGCCCCTACAATCGAGTGGAGCGGCGGCGGTGGTGCGACCACCACTTGGAGCAACGGTGCCAACTGGCTCGGCGGTGTCGTCCCCAACGGCGCAAATGCCACCACTGTAATAAGTGCCTCGTTTCGCGATATAGACTCCGACCTCTCCACAAAAACAATTAATGTGGACGGAGCCTACGCCCTCACGCGCCTGAATGTAGAGAGCGGTCAAAACGCCGTCACCATTGGCGGCGCGGGCACACTTTCCTTCCCGAAAAACAACACCGTCCCCTCCCGCATCGCGCACAGCGGCGGCTCTGTTCTCACAGTGGGAAGCACTGTCACCCTCGGTGCCGGAAACAATGTGGAAATCGCAGCCAATGTCGTGCAGTCCGTAGGTTATATAAAGTGGACGGGCACAGTCGGCGGCGAGGGAAGTTTTACTAAAACAGGTCCGGGCGTATTGCTGCTCATGAATGATCAGAATACTTACTCCGGCGGCTTTAACTGGACAACCCCTTCCATTATCCAACTCGGCGGAGCGAACGCGACGGCAAACAGCACAAAAAAATATTTTGGCAACGGCACCCTGAACATCGGCACTGGAAATGCTGCCGAAACTTTCACCCTCGAAACTTACAATGCGCAACTCGCCGCCGGGAGTGTGGCAAGCGCAACCACCATTCGTCATATAGCATCCAATGTCGTTCTCCGCGGCAGTCTGAAACACGCATGGCAAACCAACTTGGGAACCCGTGTTGCCAACACCAACGATGATCAGGGAAACATTCATTTCACAGGCAATGTTGCTTTTGGCACCACAGAAGATATTGGCAAAACTTTTAATTTAATTTTGCAGTCCGACGGAACCTCCAGTTTGGTCCGCCGCACTTCGTTTACATTCAGTGGCAGCATTTCCGGCGAAGCAAACATCTCCCAATCCGACGGAGCAGTTTACTTATACGGGAATAACACCAATTTCCACGGGAATTATATAATGAACTCAAGTGGATTCGTGTTTGTTAACGGAAACCCCAATCCGTTTGGAGTAGGAGGAAAACTTATTTTTAATGGTGAAGACAACGCGCGCTATACACGGCGTCTCATCGCAAATTCTGCCACCACAATTTCCAATGAACTGGAGATTGGTGGTTCCATTTGGTTGGCAGGAACATTGAATTTTAACCGTGCAGGGACAAGCACGATTTCAGGAACAGTTATCAGGATTAGCGCACCTGCTGGCACCTTGGTTACCTTCGGTAAAGACCATGTTTTAACGGGAACCGCTGGGTTCGAATTTGGGCTTGCATCCTCTTACAACACGTTCGGGACACTTCGTTTTCTCGGTGAAAACACATTCACGCAAGGCTTAGTATTGGGAGTGGGAGATGCCCTTATTCAGACCGGGCGCAGTTCGGTAAAAAGCGGCACGACTCTCGTCAGCGGCGGTTTCGGAACAGGAACAATTTCGTGGGGGAACGAAAGCTCGGGAAAACGCATTGGCGCGTATGTCGGACAGGACAGTATCGACCCCACTGCCACTTCTATTACCATGTCAAATCCGGTGGATCTCTCCCGGCCAAATATCCGTATAGAAAACACTGGCGTCGGCGTCCCAGCACCGAAATTTATATGGGACACGCCTACCATTGCGCTGCGCAATGGGAAACTGGATTTATACATAGAGACACTCAACACAAGCGTCCTGCGCATAGAATCACAGCTCACTGACGGGTCATATCCGGGCGGCATCACAAAAACCGGTCCCGGCACTCTGGAACTCACCAACACATCGAACGTAATCACCGCCGGAATAGAGGTGCAGGCGGGCGTTGTTTATGCGGAGTTCACGGGCGCATCGGGCACCTTGGAAGCAAGCGCGCTAAGTATAGACAGACCTTTTGGCACGGGCGGCACGGGCAGCCGCCTCACCCAGACAGCCAATCGCACGGGCACCGCCGGTGCTTTTGAGATACACGCCTTGTCAGCCAATGCGATGGTGACTTTGGACCCCGCCGGCTTGGCGCGCTACATCCTCAACGACAATGGTCAACTGCGCATCACCGGCACAAATGTTACCACTTCTCTCGGTGCCTACGGCACCCTCAATAGCACGGAAACAAACTCCGCCCGAGCGGGTGCCCTCGTCGCTGAAAAAGTCCTCGCCACGAATTTTTCCCTTGGCGCAAAACTCCAAGCTGCCACCTTGACACTCTCCAACCGAAGTGGCGGTTCGGGCTTTGTTTTAACCAAGCCAAACCTTCTCTCCGGCGTGCAAAACATCGTGCTCGAAAACTCCTCAAGACTCGATCTCAACCTCAACCCGCAAACCATTCCCTCGATAACACTCGCCGCAGGCGCGATGGCTGAAATCCTCTTCGGTGATGCTGACGGCACTTACTCTCCCTCAAATCCCCTTGAAATTAATTTAAGCTCGCTCAATATCGGTGAAAACGCACTGCTATCGTTCCCCGACTGGGTAAGCCCGCCCGACGATTCCGGCTATAGTTTGACGCGTATTGTCGCTAACACAACTTCCGGCGGAAACCTCCAGCCGAACGTCCTCGTGCGCGGCGTGAAACTCGCCGGTAACGACACTACTACCGCCATTGTAAAACAAGCCGACGACGCCAAATATATCCTGCTTCCTTTCGACAACGATTTTATCTGGGACGGCACAACCAGCAAAGTTTGGACATCGGGCAATTGGGCGAAACCAGGCACACCCAATAACTACCACGCTGATCAAACTTCACCGGGTGTTTCTCCTGAATCACCTTCCGGTGCCATTTTTGACACCGCTCAAAACCAGTTCACCTTGGACAACAACGGCATCTTTGTCGAAAACACCACCCCCTCACTCGCAGACAACGACGAGATAACAATAAACAGCACTATGTCGCTGCTCGCACTGGATTTTCGCGGACCGCACGCACTCAATTACAAAATTAAAGGAACTTATGGAATACATCTTACCACCGGAAGTGCGGGTGCTAATACGCAGACGAATATAACCAACACGGGCGCGGCAAATGTCACCATAGATGTCCCCATCGAATCTCCCTACGACTTGATTCTCGAAGAAAGCAAATCGGCGACGGTGGCTATCACCCAAGGCGGAACCGGAAACCTCGTTTTTCAAGGTGCCATCAACGGTCCAAAAACACGCTATACCGTCACCAGCGACCCGGGGGCGGGTTATGTGGCATTCAAGGGCACTAATTCTTTTGACCGCGGTTTCGTCTTAAATAGCGGCACAGTGCTCGTCGGAAGCAACACGGCTTTTGGCACTAATAACAGCCTTTTTATTTGGAAAGATGGCACCGTTAAATCCATCGCTACGGCGGCGGGAAATTTTACTGCCGAAGCACACGTTTTGCCGAATCCCTACCAGCTGAATCCGACCGCTACCAACGGCGTCCTTACCGTCGGCGAAGGCTCCGGCAATTTAACTTTCCAAGACCACGGTGCTGTCATGAAAGACACCACCCTTCATGTCGCAAACGCCGCCACTACGCTCACCCTCGGCGGTGCGAACACCAATCTTGACGCGAATACTGCCGGTGCCGCGCTTACGCTCACGGGAGCAGGCAAAGTCGCTATCGCTGCAAAAACAGTCGGCTTTGCGGATCAGACCCGTAGCGGCAGCACCAC
>JAISZI010000104.1 GCA_031269335.1 Puniceicoccales bacterium | reverse complement strand
TTTTACCCCCCCCCCCCCCCCGAAGTTCTTGCTTCGCAAGAACTTCCGGAGTTTTGGAAGCCAGAGCAGAAATTATTTGGCAAGGCAGCAGACCAACTACCCCTCTACGGATTTAAGACATTCGGTGACCTTTTCACTTCGCGGCAACTTGTTGCGCTGACTACTTTTTCGAATTTGGTCGCCGAGGCGCGGAAACGGGTACGGCTGGATTTCCTCTCCCGCAAAAATGACCCCGCCGCCGCTCAACAATACGCCAACGACGTAAGCGTCTATCTGGCGTTTCTTGTAAGCCAGTTGGCAAATCACTCCTCTTCAATTTGCGGTTGGAACCATCCAAATACGCAAATGCGAGCCGTGTTTTCGCGTCAGGCAATTCCGATGGTTTGGGATTTTGCGGAAGCGAATGTGTTCAGCGAATCAAGCGGCAGTTACAGCAATCTCTTTGAGAGAATGGTGAAGGGTTTTGCCGCATTGCCAGCAAGTACCACCGGTGTCGCCGCCCAAGCCGACGCGCAGACGCAGACGATTAGCGCGAACAAGGTGATTTCGACCGACCCGCCGTATTACGCCAACATCGGCTACGCGGATTTGTCGGACTTTTTCTATGTCTGGCTGCGGCGTTCGCTCTCGCCGGTGTTTCCCGAGTTGTTCGGGACGTTGGTGGTGCCGAAGGCGGAGGAGTTGGTCGCCACGCCTTACCGCCACGGCAGCCGCGAGAAGGCGGAGAACTTTTTCCTGGGCGGAATGACGACGGCGATGGCGAATCTCGCCAAGCAGGCGCACCCCGATTTTCCGGTGACGATTTACTACGCCTTCAAGCAGTCGGAAACGGGCACCGACGGCACTTCCAACACGGGCTGGGCGACGTTTCTTGAAGCCGTCATCCTCGCCGGTTTCCAAATCACCGGAACGTGGCCGATGCGCACGGAAAAGGAAGGACGCTCAATCGGCAACGGCACGAACGCGCTGGCGTCCTCGATAGTGTTGGTGTGCCGAAAGAGAGGAAATAGTGATGTGAACGGTGAAAAATCTCTTTCCTCTTTTCTCCCTCCTCATTCCTCCACCATCTCCCGCCGTGAGTTCCTGCGTGAACTGAACGCGGTGCTGCCGGAGGCGCTGGCGGCGATGACAGGGGCGAGCGGTGTAAGAGAAGTGAGCGGAGAGAGGAGCGGAGTGAAAGAAAACGGCACTCCTCTCCCTTCGCCCATCGCGCCGGTTGACCTTGAGCAGGCGATTATCGGGCCGGGGATGGCGGTTTTCTCGAAATACGAGGCGGTGTTGGATAACGCGGGGAAGCGGATGACGGTGGCGGAGGCACTCGCCGAAATCATCAAAATCAAGGACACGCTGCTCAATCCCGACGGCGGCGCGGATTACGACCGCGAGACGCGCTGGGCGGTGAAGTGGTTCGCGTCGCATGGCTTCGGCATCGGTGTTTATGGCACGGCTGAGGCGCTTTCAAACGGAGTCAACGTGTCGGTGGCGGCGTTGGTGGACGCGGGGATTGTCGAGAGCGGCGGTGGGAAGGTGCGGTTGTTGCGTCCGGCGGAACTGCCCCGCGATTGGTCGCCGGAGACGGACGCGCATTTGACGGTTTGGGAGATGACGCACCACCTCGTGCGGCTCTGGCACGTGGAAAATGCGGGCGAGGTGGCGACGGCGGCGTTGCTGAGTAAACTCGGCGGGCGCGCCAGCGACGCACGTTCGCTCGCCTACTGGCTGTTCTCGCTGGCGGAGCGCGGCGGGTGCGGTGCGGACGCGCAGGGCTACAACGCGCTGGTCGCCGGTTGGACGGTACTGGCGGAGGCGGCGGCAAGGGTACCCGCGAAGCCGAGGGCGGAACAGCTAAGTTTAGAGCTTGGAGTTTAGAGTTCGGAGAAAACCAAGAACCACAATTTCTCACAGAGACACAGGGAACACAGAGTTTTTAACCACACGAAAGGGACTTTGATTTATGGCAAAACTGACAAACAATGACCGCGTCGCGAAGGCGTTGGAGAAACTGGCGACCTCGCTCTCCGCTTATGTGGCGGGCGAGTTACAAAAGGTGTTTGGCGCCAACTGGAGCACCCAAATCACACCGGAGTTGCGGGGGCGTGCGCCGAATTGGGACACCGCCGGCGCGCTCAACATCGTCGCGCACACGCAGGTGTTCAAAAACACGCTGGGGCGCAACGGGATGAGTTATGTCCACGAACTCATCGAGGCGCGAAACTGCTGGGCGCACCAAGAGGCGTTCTCGACGGACAATACCGAGCGTGTGTTGGACACGGCGCGGCGGCTCTTAGAGAAAATCAGCGATACCGCCGGCGCGGCGGAACTTGCGGAGGTGAAGGCGGACTTGAGCCGTTCCGCCATTGAGCAGAAGGTGCGCAACGAGAAACGCAGTGCGCAGTATCAGGTGGTGAACGGGCAAATCACCAGAGGCTTGTCGGCATGGCGCGAGGTGGCGGTGCCGCATGCGGACGTGCTGAGCGAGAGGTTTAACAACGCGGAGTTCGCGGCGGATTTATGGCAGGTGGCGTTCGGGAACGAGCAGCAGGTCGCCTCCGAATACAAGAACCCGGTGGAGTTTTTCCGGCGGACGTTTTTGACGGAGAGTCTGCGGCGGCTCATCAAGGGCGCACTCACGCGGCTCGCGGGCAGGGGCGGCGATCCGGTGGTGCAGTTGCAGACGAACTTCGGCGGTGGCAAGACGCACTCGATGCTCGCGCTCTACCATCTGTTCTCCGACGTGGCACTCAAAGACCTGCCCGGCTTGGACGAAGTTCTTGAGAGAGGAGTGGGCGGAGAGGAGGGAGGAGTGAGAGAAGCCACCACTCTCACTTCTCACGTTCGTCGCGTCGTGCTGGGCGGCACAAAAATCTCGGCGAGCGGCTTGGAGCCGAAGCACGACGGTACGCGGGTCAAAACGCTCTGGGGCGAACTCGCGTGGCAGTTGGGCGGGCGAGAGGCGTTTGAAATGGTGCGCATAGACGACGAGAATGCCACCAATCCGGGCAACCGTCTCGACACGCTGCTGAAAAGATACGGACCGGCACTCATCTTGATTGACGAGTGGGTCGCCTATGCCCGCGGGTTGCCCGATAAGGGCGACGGACGCGATTTGCCGGGCGGAGACTTCGAGACGCAGTTCACCTTTGCGCAGGCATTGACGGAGGCGGTGGAGGCGGCGGGCAATGCGCTCTTGGTGGTGTCGCTACCGGCGTCGGACAGCGCAGGGCAGGGTGACGAAATCGAACTCGGCGGTCCGCGCGGGAGCACCGCGCTCTCGCGTCTCGACAACGTGGTGCGGCGCAAAGCGGCGGCGTGGCAGCCGGCGTCGGCGGAAGAGAGTTTTATGATTGTGCGTCGGCGGTTGTTCGAGCCGCTGACGGCGGAGACGCGGTTGAAGTGCGATATAACGGCGCGGGCGTTCGCGGAACTTTACCGAGCGCAGCGGCAGGACTTTCCATCGGGGTGCGCGGAGTCGGACTTCGAGCGGCGGCTGCGCGAGGCGTATCCGGTGCATCCGGAGGTGTTTGCGCGGCTCTACACGGATTGGGGTGGGATGGCGAAGTTCCAGCGGACGCGCGGCGTGCTGCGGCTTTTGGCGGGCGTCATCCGCACTCTGTGGCAGAATGGCGACGCGACGCCGCTGATTTTGCCTGCGCATCTGCCGGTGGCAGTGCTGCAAAACGAGTGGCTGCGCTATCTGGAAAGTCCGTGGGGTACGATTATCGGTAGCGAGGTGGACGGCGCGGACTCGCTGCCGGCACGGCTCGACGCGGCGAACCCGAACCTCGGCAAGTTCTCGGCGTGCCGCCGCGTGACGCGCACGGTGTTTCTGGGCAGCGCGCCGCAGGTCGGCGTGAGCAACCGCGGACTGGACGACAAGCGCGTAAAACTCGGCTGCGTGATGCCGGGCGAGACGCCGGCGGTGTTTGGCGACGCGCTGCGGCGGCTCGGCGGCGAGGCGACCTATCTGCACCAGGACGGCACGCGGTCGTGGTTCGACACCGCGCCGACGTTGAACAGAATGGCGGCGAACCGCGCCGAGGAATTGAAGGGCAAACCGGAGGTGGACGAGGAAATCCGGCGGCGCGTGAACGAGAACATTCGCAGGGTACGGGGCGATTTCGGGAAAATCCACAATTTTCCGGCAAGCAGCGGCGATGTGCCGGACGAGATGGAGACGCGGCTGGTAGTGCTGGCGGAGACGCACAGCAAGAGCACCGGCGGAAACGGCGAGCGCACCGCTGGTTTGAGGAAAGCGGCGGAGATTTTGGAGCAACGCGGGAACGCGCCGCGCATTTATCGCAACACGCTGATTTTTCTCGCGGCTGACACGCAGAAACTCGGCGAAGTGGCGGACGCGGTAAGGCTTTTCCTCGCGTGGCGCAGCATCGTCGAGGACGAGAAGATACTCAATCTCACCACGCGCAACAAGGAGGAGGCGGGGCGCGCCCGCGACAAGGTGGCGGAGTCCATCGCGCCGAAGTTGGAGGAGGCGTTTTGCTGGCTGCTCGTGCCGAGGCAGGACACGCCGTCATCGGCAGTCGCGTGGGACGAGTGGAAACTCTCCGGCGGCGGCATCGTGGGGCGTGTCGCCAAAAAACTGCGCTCCGAGGACGCGTTGTGCGAGAAACTCGGCGCGTCCGTGCTCCGGCGCGAGGCGGACAAGGTGCCGCTCTGGCGCGATGGCGACGATGGTGCGGGCGGCAAGGCGCATGTCGCGTTGAGGCAACTCGCCAAGGATTTCGCCAGTTACCTTTACCTGGCGCGGCTGAAAGGACCGGAGACGCTGAGGGCGGCAATCGTCGCTGGTGTTGACGATAGCGACTTGCTCTGGGGCGAAAGCGGTTTCGCCTACGCCGACGGATACGACGCGGACAAGCACCGATATCTGGGGCTGGTTCACGGGAAACGCATTACCCTGCCACCCGACGGCGGAAGCGGGCTGATCGTGAAAGGAAGCGTGGCGGTTGCGCAAATCGCGGCGGACGCGGCAGCGGCAAATAACGTCGTGAACGACGACCCCAGCGAAAAGCCCGCGCCCGGCGTTCAGGTCCCTGCGGTCACCGGCGGCACCCCTGGTGGCGGTGTTTTGCCTGTTCCCACCGAACCGAAATACCGCCGTTTCCACGGCTCGGTGGCACTGCCGACGACGGCGGCGGGGAAAATGAAGTTCGGCGAGATTTACGAGGCGGTCATCGCGCATTTGGCAAAAAATCCGAACGCCGACGTGCGTGTGACGCTCGAAATTGCCGCCGATTTCAGCGACATCGCCGGTGGCGCGGGCAAGGACACCAAGCGCACCGTCGAGACCAACACCGGCGCGCTGGGCTTCCAGAACGCCGGATGGGAGTAGGCACTATAAGGATTGTGACTATAACCGCAACAAACGATCGTCGTTCTAATTGTTTCGATCATAATCGAAATAAACGAGACGAAACGCCGAGACTCCGACCGTAGTCGAAAGTTTTAACAAAATGTCATTGACTTTCGATTATATCCGAAATACAACACTCGCTTTCAACCAGGCAAACCACACGAAAATGCTCAAACGCGAATTTTACCTCAAACAAATCCGCCCTTTTATGGGGACTGACCTCATCAAGGTGCTCACTGGTGTCCGCCGTTGCGGCAAGTCCGTGATGCTCGAACTCATCAAGGCGGAGTTACTCGAACGCGGCATCGCTCCCGAACGCTTCCTCTACCTCAACTTTGAGGAAATCAGCGGTCAAAAGTGGCTCGACGGCGACGCGCTGCACGCGCACGTCCTTCAACTCGCCGGCGAGCCGGAAACCGTCAGTGGCACCGAACAGATTGTCGCCCCCGAAAAACGCTTCGTGCTGCTCCTCGACGAGGTGCAGATTTTACCCAAATGGGAACTCTATATCAACTCGCTGCGCCTCCACAAAAACATAGACATCTACGTCACCGGCTCCAACTCCAAACTTCTCTCCGGGGAACTCGCCACCCTCCTCACCGGACGTTTTGTGTCGTTTGAAATCCACCCGTTCTCATTTCGCGAGTTTCTGGCGCTTCGTCGCTCGCAGGGGAGTGAAAAGACGGAGGCGGAAGTTTTTTCCGAATACATCATTCTGGGCGGAATGCCTTTTGTCGCGCAACGCAATCTCGATTACAGTGAGGCGATGAAATACTTGCGCGACATCTACAACACGATTCTTCTAAAAGACGTTGTGGAAAGACACGCGCTCCGCGATGTTGACCTGCTCAACAGGGTTATCCAATACGTGTTGGCAAACATTGGAAAAACATTCTCCGCGCTCTCCGTCTCAAAATACCTCAAAAATGAAAAAATCAAGGCGACGCCTGACACTATTCTGAATTATTTACTCTTCTGTGAAGAGGCGTTTCTGTTTCGCAAAGTCCGGCGCAATGATTTGAACGGGAAGCGCTTGTTGTCAATTAACGAGAAGTATTATGTTTGCGACCACGGACTGCGTGAAATGATGTTTCATAACAATTCGGAAAATATGGAAATAGTGTTGGAGAACATCGTTTGCGCCGAATTACAACGCCGCTACTGGGAAGTTTATGTTGGCAAAATCGGCGGGCAGGAAATTGATTTTGTGGCAAAAAAACAATCCGTCCCAATCTACGTCCAGGTCGCTTATTATATCGTCGAAGAAAGCACAAAAGAGCGCGAGTTCGGCGCGCTCGAAAAAATTAATGATAATTACCCGAAATACGTGGTCAGCATGAATGACTTCAACTCGCAATACAACGGCATCAAACACCACAACGTCCGCGATTTTCTGCTCTCGGATGATTTTTAACAAACGCCCTTTTTTCTCCTTTCCTCCTCGCTATGAAACTCTCAGAAATCTCCGCCAAACAAGTGCTCTCCGGTGTCGAACCGGCGGGGAACGTCAGCGTCATCGCTGTGGATATGCTCGGCACTGCCGCCACGCTCACTTACAAACGCGCCGACGGCAATTTGTGCCAGCGGCTTGTGACGGCGGCGGAAGCGGAGGCGTTCGCGCCAGCCGTTGGCGCGAGCGGCGAGTGGACGTTTGATGCCGCCGGCGCGGACTTCAAACTCGCGCTCGAAGCGAAGCGGATGGACTTGGCGTTTTTGTTCGATCCGCTGCTTGCCGTGCACACGTCGAACGTGGACCCGCTGCCGCACCAAATCACTGCCGTCTATGAACGTATGCTGCCGCGAACGCCGTTGCGTTTTGTGCTCGCCGATGACCCGGGCGCGGGGAAAACAATTATGGCGGGTTTGTATATGAGCGAGTTGTTGTTAAGGGCGGACGCACGGCGGATTTTGGTTGTCGCACCGGGATCGTTAGTGGAGCAGTGGCGCGAGGAATTGTGGGAGAAATTTGGTTTGAAATTCGATGTGTATAACCGCGAGCACAGCGATGAAAATTATTTTGAAACGCACCATCTTTTGATTGCGCGGCTCGATCAACTGGCGAGAGATGAGGACGGCGAAGGCGACACGCGCACGCCCGGTCATCTCCAAACAAAAGTCCTCGAAGCCACTTGGGATTTGGTGGTGTTCGACGAGGCGCACAAACTTTCTGCGCATTGGGACGGCAGCAAAATGTCGCGCACGGGACGGTTTCGTTTCGCGGAGCGGCTTGGCGCGAAGGCACGGCATTTTTTGTTGATGACGGCGACGCCACACAATGGCAAGGAGGGCGATTTTCAGTTGTTTCTGTCACTTCTCGACAGCGACCGTTTCTACGGAAAATTTCGCGACGGTGTTCATCAGGTTGACGCCAGCGATTTGATGCGGCGCATGACTAAAGAGAAACTCGTGCGCTTTGACGGCACTCCGCTTTTTCCCGAGCGCCGCGCCACCACGCTCAATTACACGCTCTCAAAAGAAGAGGTGGATTTATACAATGCGGTTACTGATTATGTCGTGGAGGAGATGGGCAAAGCCGACCAACTCGACGGTAAACGCAAGGGCAGCATCGGGTTGGCACTGACGACCTTACAACGGCGTGTGGCGTCGTCGCCGGAGGCGATTTGGCAATCGCTGCGCAACCGGCGCGAAAAATTGGAACAACGCTTGCGAGAAGGCGAAATCGCCGCACGCGGAAATTGCGAAGAGGAAGAGACGGACGATGACGACGAACTCACCGCAAAAGAACGCGAGGAGTTGGAAGAAAAACTCGTGGATCGTGCAACGGCGGCGCGTTCATTGCCGGAACTGCAAGCGGAAATTGAAATTTTGAAACGCTTGGAGGAGCAGGCGCGAAAATTAAAGGAAAGCGGCGTTGATAAAAAATGGGACGAACTTTCCAAGTTGCTGCAATCGCGGGACGCGAAACTGCGTGATGTCAACGGGCGGTTGCGGAAGTTGATTATCTTCACCGAACACCGCGCCACGCTGGATTATTTACAACGCCGCATAAGCAGTGTGCTCGGCGGCGATGGGCGCGTGGAAACGATTTACGGAGGGACGGTGCGCGACGAGCGGCGGCGCATTCAGGCGGAGTTCCGCTCCGACAAAGACGTGCGTGTGCTGGTCGCCACGGACGCCGCCGGCGAGGGCGTTAATTTACAGTGCGCGAACCTGATGGTGAACTACGATTTACCGTGGAATCCGAACCGGCTTGAACAGCGTTTCGGGCGCATTCACCGCATCGGGCAAACCGAGGTTTGCCATCTGTGGAATCTTGTTGCGAAAGAGACTCGCGAGGGCGATGTGTATTTCACGCTGCTGCATAAATTGGAGGAAATCAGCAATGCGTTTCAAGGGCGCGTGTTTGATATTCTCGGCGAGGTTTTTGAAGATAGGCCGCTGCGGGATTTGTTGTTGGAGGCCATTCGCTATGGCGATGAGCCGGAGACAAAAGCGAAAATGGAGCGAAAAATTGAAGACGCTTTTAATGTTGAAAAAGTGCGCGGATTGCTCGACCGGAACGCGCTTTCCAACGAGGCAATAAACAACGAGCACTTGTTCGCCGTGAAGCAGATGCTGGAAGAGGCGGAGGCGCGGAAATTGCAGCCGTGGTTTGTGAAGGCGTATTTTATGGAGGCGTTCAAAAAACTCGGCGGGACACTTCACGAGCGCGAAACCGGACGCTGGGAAATCACGCACGTTCCGGCGTTGTTAAGAGAACGCGACCGGTTGTTGAGCGGACGCAATCGCCGCGAAAACGCACCGGTGCTGATGAAATACGAACGTGTGTGTTTTGAGAAAGAGCGCGTGGCGGCGGTGAGGTCCGGCGGCGCGTCAGCGGTGCTGTTGCATCCCGGGCAACCGTTGATGCTGGCGGCGACGGACGCGCTGCTTGAAAGGCACGGCAACTTGTTGCGCAAAGGCACGACGCTGGTGGACAACAATCCCGCGATGACCGAGCCGTCGGTGTTGTTTGTGTTGCAACACGAAATCCGTTGCGGGCGCGACAACCGCACCCTCTCCAAACGGCTGCAATTCGTGCGCTGCTGGCGGGACGGCAGAATTGAAAATGCCGGCGAGGCACCGCATCTGGATTTGGGAATCAGGGAACAGGAGATAGGAAACAGCGCGAAGCGTGCGGGGAGTCTAAATTTCGGTTTTCAAACTGATATTCCCTCTCTCGAAACCGCCGCGCTTGCAAAAGCCGCCACCGAACTCGCCCCGCTTCATTTCGCAGAAGTTTCCGAGCGTCACATTGCGCACATGGACAAAACGCTTAATGCCGTTCACGAACGGTTGAGCAACGAAATCGCATTCTGGACAGACCGGCACGGACGGATCGAGGAAGACAAAGCGGCGGGAAAAGACGTGCGACTGCAACTCTCCGAAGTGGAGAAACGCGTGAACGATCTGCAAGCGCGGCTCGATGTGAGGACGGCGAATTTGAGAGCGGAAAAACACGTCACGCAAACGCCGCCGGTGGTGCTGGGAGGGTGCTTAATCTTGCCTGCGAACGGGCTGCGCAGCACTTGCTCCGACGAAAGCGAACCGCTGTGGGCGCAAAGCGCGGAGGCGAGAAAACGCATCGAGGCGGCAGCGATGGAAGCGGTAATGCGTCACGAGTGCGAACGCGGTTGTAAAGTGGAGGACGTGAGCGCACGCAAATGCGGGTGGGACGTGACCGCCATCACGCCAGCGAACGAGACGCTCCACATTGAAGTCAAGGGTCGCGCCGCCGGTGCCGAAACGATTACCGTCACCCGCAACGAAATCCTTTACGCGCTCAACCAGCACGAGAAATTTCACCTTGCCATCGTCTTTGTGAACGAGGACGGCACCGCCGCCGCGCCGCGCTACAAAAAAGCCCCCTTCACCCGCGAACCCGACGCCGGCGTCACCAGCGTGAATTACAAAATCAGCGACATTGTGTAATCGGACTGCTCACATTGCCGGACTTCCAAAACGCCGAACGGGAGGAGGGCGCGTGATGACGGCGTGTCTTCTTTTTGTCGAACATAGTCGTCAAAACAAAGAAAACACTTGCTTTATCGATTATATTCGACAAAACGGCAGACGTTCACACGTTTCAATCTGCCACCGTTTCAAATCAAAACTGCCGCTATGTCCAACTCACATGACACCACACTCATCAAGCGAGACGCCTACCTCGGAAAAATTCGTCCGTTTGTGGGCACCGACCTCGTTAAAGTCCTCACCGGCATCCGTCGTTGCGGGAAGTCTGTTATGCTCAAATTGGTGCAGGAGGAATTGTTGGCGAACGGCGTTCCCCAATCGCGCATTCTTGCAATGGATTTTGATTCGCCGTCGAATTATCCGTTTCGCGACGGCGCCCGTTTTTACGAGCACTTCAAAATGCTTGTTGAGCAGCAAGGAGCGGTGCAATCCGGCGAGCGCATTCACCTCTTCTTTGACGAAATTCAAGAGGTGAGTAACTGGGAGCAATACGTCAACGGGTTGCGTATGCTGCCCAATACGGACATCTACGTCACTGGTTCAAATGCCAAGTTGTTTTCAGGAGAACTCGCCACCTACCTTGTCGGGCGCCACATTTCTTTTGAAATTCATCCGTTTTCATTTGCTGAATTTACAACAATGCACCGAGAGTTTCTTGGCGAAAAAACACCTGCCGATGTTTTCAACGATTATATGCGTTTTGGCGGAATGCCTTTTTTACACAATATGCGTTTTGAATACGCGCCATCAATGGAGTATCTGCGCGGAATCTACCACTCCATAATGCTCAAAGACATTGTGCGACGACACAACATTCGCGATGTTGATTTATTGGAAAGAATTGTCACTTTTGTCCTCGCAAACATTGGGAAAACCTTCTCCGCGACTTCCATCTCCAAATACTTCAGGAGTGAGAAGAGAACAGTCTCCACAGATACAGTGCTTAATTATATAAAGGTGTGTGAAGACGCATTTTTGTTTTATCGAGCAAAGCGCAATGATTTGCAGGGTAAGAGATTACTCACAGTAAACGAAAAGTATTACATCGCCGACCACGGTTTTCGTGAAGCACTTTTTCAAGGCAGTCAAAACGCTCCCGAACTGATTTTTGAAAACATTGTTTTCACAGAACTTCGGCGGCGTGGCTACGAAGTGACCGTTGGCAAAGTCGGTGACTTGGAAATTGATTTTGTAGCCACAAGGCAAAACGCGCCTGTTTATATACAAGTGTCCTACTATTGCGGCGGCAAAGACACTCTTGAACGCGAACTTGCTCCATTAAAAAAACTCGTTTCCGACTATCCAAAATACCTGATCAGCATGGACGATTTTGACCTGAGCCGCGACGGTATTACGCACCTAAACATTCGTAATTTTCTCCTCTCCTCGCTATAAAACTCTCCGAAATCTCCCCCCAAACAAGTCCTCACCGGTGTCGAGCCGGCGGTGTCGTTCAGACTGTAACCCGTTGTCGCAGTGGACGCAGTGGGCGCAGTAGCGAGTCGTCGATACAGTCGCCGCCGCCACTTACCCAACCTCATCATTATCAAATAGTTGGTCGGGTGGTTCGATTACCAAGTCTGACACGTCGTTTGCTGGTTCCATGGAATACAGCCATGTTGTCCAGCCGAGGCGGGAGCCGCAACCGGCGCCCAGCTGTGTGCGAGGAACTTGTGTCTTCTTCAAAATAAGGCGCACGTCCCAAAGGTATTCGACTCCTGCGTAGCAATGAATCCATTCGCGCAAGCGGCGAAAGGAATCGCCGTCGGGGAGCATTCTCATGTAGTCCGAAAAATCAAGAGGACCCAAGTGAATGCGAAATGAAATTTGTGTGTCCCACGTTTTTGAACCGATGAGAGCCGTGTTGCCGAGACGGGCGGCGCCGTCGCGTGTTCCCCGCAAACGCAAACGGTTTTCCGGCGGCAACGGCAGCCAACGCCCGACGTTTGTTTCGAGGCGGGCGGGCATTTCAAAAAATTCGTTCAAAATCGTTTCAAGTCCTTCAACGCTGCGTGTTTGCGCCGACAAACGTCCGCTGAAAAACAGCTTTGCGTTGAGGGGCAAAAGGTCGTTGTTGTCAGCGGCGCCAAAAGGGGTGACCCCGTCGGCGGCGGTGCCGAGTAGCGAGCCGATGAAAAAGGAATAGACTTGCTCGCTGGGGCGGTCGAGGTCGAGGGTGAGCTGATTTATCATCCACGCTCGGTAAAAAAACGAGGCGAAGCGGTGGTGAAAAATGTTGAGAAAGGCGACAATGGTGGAGTCTCGTTTGTTATGGAGGCGGTCGTGAATGTATTCTGTAAGGTGCAGCGGGAGTGGTCCGTTGGGACCGAGCAAGCCGAAGAAATTGAGGTTGAGGCGCGGGGGCGATGTTTCGGTCTCGGGTTCGAGCGAGTGCAGGGCGGAGAGGGGAAAAGCAAGGTCGGGGATTTGTCCGAAACGGATGCTTTCCTGCTCGGGCAAGCTCGCGGTGCCGGTGCGGGGCAAATCGGGGTGCTCGGCGTCTATGAGGCGAACGGCGCGGAAAAAATCCAGTGCGGTGATAGAATCTTTCAGGGCAGACATGGCGCGTTAAAATCAACGTTCTTTTACAAGGCGCTTCGTTTTCCGGCGTGCGGGCGGAGACGGCAAATTTTGCCGCGTTGGCGCGTTGCGACGACGGTTTCTGTGAACGAGTTAATAGAGGCGTATTTGGAGACAAAACACGCGAGCACAGAGGCGAGTAGAAACGCGCCGGTTCCTTCGTAGGCGTCTTCATCGAACTCAAGCGTGACCTCGGCACCGCGCACGAAGGAAACGGGACCGGGCGTGGACGAACGGCGGATAACGGGGCGCGTTTGCACTTTGGTCAGCCCTTCGACTTGCCGCTGCAATACGTGGTCTTCGTTGATGTAGAGTCGGAGAATTTCTCGCAATGAGCCGGAGGTATCGGCGCCATCTCCACTGCCGAAGAGAGAGCGATAATTGAGTGAGAGGTGGTTGATGAGGCGCCACGAGAAACGTCCTTCTGCAAAGGACGGGCGCGGCTCGGTGGGCGCGACGACGCAGCGAATGCCCGTCACCGGCATATTGCTCTCCATTGTGAAATCGGCACCCGTGACACCGATTGCCATCTGAATCGGCAAATGGCGGTTTGTGCAAAGGGCGGTGAGCGAGAGTTGTTTCAGTTCGGGGCGGTAGGGGGCGGCGTTGACGTCAACGAGCGAGAGATAGACCTCGGTGCCAGTGTAGTCGGATTTTTTACCGAACTGTTTTTCTCGGGCGGTGAGCATTCTTTGAACGCGTTGCGTGGTGTAATACGCCCCGGAAGTCATGTCGGTGTCCTTCGCCGTGTAGAACGGGTGAAAGGGCTGGTGTTCGCCAACGTTTCCGCTTGCGCCGGTGACACTTGTGAGTTGGAAAACCTCGAAATCAAGCGGGCGGTTGCGGTCGGGGACGACGTGAAATTCGCTCAATTGTTCGTTGAGTAAAATGTGGTCGAGCGTCTTTGGAAAAAGGTTGATGACGGGGGTGCAATGGAGGTCGAAGCACGTGCGGTCAATGATGCCTTCAAGGCGCGGTTCTTGTTTTTCGAGCGGGATGACAAAGTCGAGAACACTCTCGGTGTTGCACCCGGCAAGGGCGTCGGCGAAACCGGAGAGTTCGCAGAACAAAAAACGCTGGGGAAAAGCGAAGTATTCGCGCAGCAGCCGGTAGCCGGAAAACACGCGGGCGTCGGCTGGCAGCAACGCCTCGTTTTCGGCAAATCCCACGCGGCGCAACGCTTCCGGCGGCGCACAGACAAGGGTTTTTCTTTGATGCGCTGTGGTCTGGACGACGACGCCGAGTTGGTGCGCGAAGATGTGTTCGTAGAGAGCACCGGGGAGATTGCCCGCGCCGGCGAAAAACAGCGTCAACGGATCGAGCGCGATTTTGTCAAACGTCAACCCGCCGGTGGTGCGGAGCCGCACGCGCAGAGCGGCTTTGGCGTTAAGTTGGCGCGGAAGGTTGAGTGCCTGCACGTCGCGGGTGAAGTAGTGCACCTCATCAATGCGCACTGGCAACAGGCGGACATTGTGCGCGGTGCGGAATGTGCAGGGGGTGCGGTCGTCTCGCCCGAGAATGCTCCGCAGCATCGAGCCGGCGGGCACGACAGGACCCTTGGCGAGTGCAGCGTCTTTTTCGGGAACATCGAATTTAACAATCGCCATCGAAGGCACCGGCGCGAGCAGGTGAGGGTAAACGGTCTCTATTAACGATTGCGTGAAGCGCGGAAACTCGGCGTCGAGCTTCATGTGAACGCGTGCGGCGAGGTAGGCGACGCCTTCGAGGAGCCGTTCCACGTAGGGGTCGGGGCAGACGTCCGTGCCGCTCTCGTCCAGCACAAGTCTTCCGGCGATTTTGGGATATTCGCGGGCGAACTCTGCCGTGGATTTGCGCAGGTGCCGAAGCTCGTCGTTGTAGTAAGTAAGAAATTGGTGGTTCATGGCGGAGCGTGTGAAATGTCAACGGGGCGGACCATCAACCGGATCGCGTGGCGGAAATGGGTGCGCCCGCTCCGGATTCGACGTCAATCTTTGTTCGGATAAAAAGTTTTTCAGGAATGGGGTTTGCCCACAAGTCGCCGTCCACCGCAAAAGAAACGATCTGCCGCTCCATCGAGGCTCGGACGTGGAGCGTGTCTGGAATGATGCGCGGCTCGAACACGGCGAGCGCACGAAACAACTCCGCTTCAAGGGCTTTCATGTCGGGCGCGGTGAGACCGAAGATGTGGCGCGTGCCGTAGTTGAGCACGGACTTGGCGACCTCGGCGTAGGCACTGATTTTGAACTCTTTCCCCGGGCTTCCTTCGACGGGCAAGTGCGCACTGGCGCTGAACAGCCACGTGATGTCGCGCAAGACGCCGGCACGATATTTCTGGTTGGAGATGACGCGTTCGGACCGGCTCTCGTTTTTGTTTTTCGGGTCGTCATCGGTTAGCCTGTCCAACAGACAAGGCTGGAGCCGTTTGAAAAGCGCGTCGGAATCGGACATGGATCGGAGAGAAAGAGGAAAACGATTAGCGTGTAAAGTGTGCGCTTTTTTTATTCCTCGAAGTCAATTATGCGGGTTTCGAGCAAGGAAACTTCCTCGGCATCGGTGGCTAACATGCGCTGACCGGTGCCAACGACAAAGGTACCGGGCAACTCCGTCCAATCCGTCATGCGCGACAGGGCAAACCGCGGGTCGCTGTTCGTTTCGCGCTGAG
This sequence comes from Puniceicoccales bacterium, assembly GCA_031269335.1. Classification (GTDB taxonomy): domain Bacteria; phylum Verrucomicrobiota; class Verrucomicrobiia; order Opitutales; family UBA953; genus CALNBE01. The sequence goes on along the minus strand of JAISZI010000104.1, from coordinate 4,675 downwards.
GGGCGGAGTAGCGGACGGGGATGTAACCCGCGCCCTCGCCGCCATTTACCCACTTGAATTGCGCGGGCAAAAACACGAGGTCGCACAAGTCAACGGGCGGGTCGATCGCGACGCGGCGGATGCGGTTAAACGGCACCCAATAGTATTTGCCCTCCATAAAAAGTTCGAGCACCGGACCGAGCCGCGTGTCGGCGTCGGCGAGCCATTCAAAGGGGCGTCCGTCGATTTTGCCTTTTGCCGTCGGAGCCTCCTCAAATGCCTTGTCGCGCAACGCAGCGGCGGCGTCATTTTTGTTCTTCGACAACAGGTGGACAGACTCGACGAGCCAGCCGAGCCACGGTTCGGGTTCGCCGAAAAGCAGCGGCGTGCGCCGCCCGGCGAAAACCTCCTCGCGGAAGACTTCGCATTGCACGGCGACTTGCGCAAGTCGCGCCCTGATACGCGAATCGGCGTCGGACGAGAGGCTCGCGTAGAGGGCGAATTGGTCGAGTGCCTTCTCCCAACGCGAAAGCACGCAGTTGAGCTGCGCGAGCAAGAGGCGCTGCTTGGGATCGGCAGGATTGGCCCGCACGGCATTGGTTGCGGAGGCGAGGGCACCGACGAGGTCGTTTTGCCCGATGAGTTCGGCGGGTGTCATTGTCCCTGCGTCTTGAATGGAATTATTTTCAAAAGGAAAGCAGGAAACGGGCAGGGTCGGGTGTTAAATTTTTTGATGGCGTATTAAAAAAAACGTGCAATGGTGCGATTTTCTCCTAAACACTGCGCCTACCAAATGGCAAATATCTCCAAATACGTCTCTCCCGTCTCCGCTGACGCGCCGTCCGGCGTGGATTTGCTTGAAACTGGTGCGCTCTACGAGTTGGAGAGCCTCACGAAGGGCAAGCCCGAGACGCAGTTTTCCGCAGCCGAGGAAGCCGATTGGCGTGCTGTTCAAGCCAAGTGCGAGGACCTTCTTGCGCAAAGCCACGACCTCCGCGTGGGCGTCACCTACGCCGCCGCGCTTTTGCGCAACCGCGCTTTCCCTGGCTTCGCCGACGCCCTCGCTATTTTGCGCGCCTTTGTTGAAAATTTCTGGGCGGACGTCCATCCGCGCCTCGACCCCGACGACGATAACGACCCGCAAGAGCGCTCCAACGCCCTCGCCGCTCTCGCCACGCCCATCGGTTCCGGCGACTACGCCGACGTGCTCGCCACGCTCCATAAAACGCCGATCGCCGTTTCGCGCCAAGTTGGCAAATTCGGCCTCGACGCCATTCTCGCCAATCTCGAAAGCCGCAAAATGCTCGACGGCTCCGACGCACCTTCAATGGCATTGGTGGACGGAGCGTTCGCAGACACCGATCCCGAATTGCTCGCCGCGACGAAAACCGCCGTCGAGTCCGCCATCGAAAGTGTCAAAGCGATTGTCACCTATTTTACGGACACCGTCGGCGTCGGCAACCCAGGGTTGAACCCGCTGTTAAAAGACCTCGGCCGCGTGCTCGAAGCCATCGCCTCGCGCCAAGACGGTGCCGCATCGGAAGCGGCTGATTCCGGCGGCACCGGTGATGCTTTCGACGCAGCGGCAGGTTCCGGTTCCGCTGCCGCGTCGCCCGCTCGTGCCCGAGATCGCGGTCTCTCCGGTGAAATCAACAGCCGCGAGGAAGTCATCAAAGCGCTCGACCTCATCACCGCGTTCTACAACCGCAACGAACCGTCCAGCCCGGTGCCGCTCTTCATCGAGCGCGTCAAAAAAATCGTCCCCATGTCCTTCGGCGAAATCGTCAAGGAACTCACCCCCGACGCGATGGATCGCGTCACGCTCCTCACCGGTTACAAGCCGCCCAAAGAAGAAAACAGCAGCGGCTGGTGATTTTTCTTTCACCTTTCTCAATTTTTTCTTGCACATATCCACTTCTTCCAAATCTCGCTCAAGCGCATCTCACGAACTAACCAACCAAAACCACCAACTAAAACCAGCATACGCCCACCATGGCAAAACCAAGTAGTCAAAAGTTCATCGCCCGCAACCGCGCCCCGCGCGTCCAAATCGAATACGATGTGGAACTCTACGGCGCCGAAAAAAAAGTCCAACTCCCCTTCGTTGTGGGCGTTATGGCTGACCTCTCCGGCAATCCCGCCGAACCGCTCGACCCCGTCGCCGACAGGAAATTCCTCGAAATTGACATAGACAATTTTGATGACCGCATGAAGGCCTCCAAACCTCGCGTCACCTTCCAAGTCCCCAACACGCTCACCGGCGAGGGCAACCTCAACGTCGAGCTTAACTTCGAGAGCATGGACGACTTTTCGCCCGCCGCTGTCGCCCGCAAAGTGGACGCCCTCAACCAGCTCCTCACCACCCGCACCCAGCTCAGCAACCTGCTGACCTACATGGACGGCAAAACAGGCGCCGAAGACCTCATCGCAAAGGTGCTCAACGACCCCGCCTTGCTCAACTCCATCTCGGCGAACGCCAAGCCCGCCGACGAACCACCCGCCGCCTAACCCGCGCACACACCAAACACCCTCGCCCGATAGCCAGTTGATCACCCGCAACAACTAAATTTCAACCAAAGAAAACCACCCATGCCAGACACAGCCACAGGAACATCCGCCGCCTCGGCGGCGACCACACAGGAATACAGCGATTTCCACGCCCTCCTCGCGAAAAACTTCAAACCAAAGACCGAAGACGCCAAGTCCGCCATCGAGACCGCCGTGCAGACTCTTGCACGACAGGCGCTCGTCTCCACAGGTCTTATCTCCGACAACGCCCTCGCAACCATCAACGCCATCATCGCCGAGATTGATAAAAAACTCACCGAGCAGGTGAACCTCATCCTTCACGCCGAAGAGTTCACCAAACTCGAAGGCTCATGGCGCGGGCTTCACCACCTCGTCTCCAACACCGAGACCGACGAATACCTCAAAATCCGCGTCCTCAACATTTCCAAGAAGGAAGTAAGCAAGACGCTCCGCAAATTCAAGGGCGCGGCATGGGACCAAAGCCCCCTCTTCAAGAAAATTTACGAAGAAGAGTTCGGCATGCCCGGCGGTCAGCCCTACGGCTGTCTTATCGGCGACTACTACTTCGACCACTCGGCTCCCGATATCGAATGGCTTTCAGGCATTTCCCAAATCGCTGCCGCCGCTCACGCGCCGTTCATCAGCGCCGTCTCGCCCACCGTGCTCAACATGGAGTCCTGGCGCGAACTCGCCAACCCGCGTGACCTCAACAAACTTTTCCTCACACCCGAATACGCCGCGTGGCGCTCGCTCCGTGAGTCCGAGGATTCCAGATACCTCTCGCTCACCATGCCCCGCTTCCTCGCCCGCATTCCCTACGGTCCGAAAACCAATCCCGTCGAAGATTTCGCCTTCGAGGAAGATATCGCCGGCAGCGAACACGACAAATACGTCTGGGCAAACGCCGCCTACGCAATGGGCACCAACATCACCCGCTCCTTCAAGACTTACGGCTGGTGCTCGCGCATCCGCGGCGCCGAGTCCGGTGGCATGGTTGAAGGCCTCCCCGTTCACACCTTCTCGTCAGATGACGGCGGCGTGGATATGAAGTGCCCCACCGAAACCGCCATCACCGACCGCCGCGAAGCCGAACTCGGTGCCTGCGGCTTCATGCCGCTCTCGCACTGGAAAAACACCGATTACGCCGTCTTCATCGGTGCCCAATCCCTGCACAAACCCGCCGAATACAACGACCCCGACGCCACCGCCAACGCCAACCTCGGCGCCCGCCTCCCCTACTTGTTCGCCACTTGCCGCTTCGCACACTACTTGAAGTGTATCGTCCGCGATAAAATTGGCTCCTACAAGGGACAGGTCGAACTCGCCGAATGGCTCAACCAGTGGATTGGCCAATACGTCACCTCAGACCCCACAGCTTCCGAGGAGACAAAGGCGCGCTTTCCCCTCTCCGCAGCCGAGGTCGTTGTCGAAGAAATCCCCGGCAATCCGGGCTACTATTCCTCAAAATTCTACCTCAAACCTCACTACCAGCTCGAAGGGCTTACCGTTTCGCTACGCTTGGTCTCGAAACTCCCCTCCGGCAAGAAATAGACACGAAGTAATGTTTTCGCCGCCGCAACAACAATGGCGGCGAAAACATGCCCGCGCACTCCCTATCAACTCGTATTAAAAACAATCTTCCTTTTTTAACCATGGCAGAACTTGAAGCCTTCGTGAAGTTTAGTGGCATAGACGGAAGTTACACCGAAAAGGATTTCCCCGAAAAGGACGATCTCGTCAAGTGTTCCCGCCTGTTTTCATTTGGTTACGATTTGACCCGAAAGAAGAGTGAAAACAATCTCTGTGCTTACGGAGAATTTACATTGAAAAAACGCATGGACGCCGCCACACAGCGGCTTTACAAAACATATTTCGACCAAAATTTTGCAAGAAATGAAGAAGGAAAGCAGATAAAAGAAGTCGTTCCGGTGCCAAAAGTCGTCATAAGCGTCTTCCGAGGTCAATTTATTATTACAGATGAGTCCAAAGCTAACGTAAAAGAACGGAGTTTGCGGTATGAACTGACAAACTGCTTCATCCTCAGCATGTCCTCCTCAGTTGGAGGCGACGGCGGACACAGCGACGACATCACACTCTCCTTTGAGACAATGGACATGATATTTTATCCCAATAAAATTACTCAGAGCGATAAGCAGAAGAAAAAAGC